>NZ_VOYR01000010.1:0-129433 GCF_013420185.1 Acinetobacter sp. YH01025
GACTTGCATGTGTTAAGCCTGCCGCCAGCGTTCAATCTGAGCCATGATCAAACTCTTCAGTTAAAATCATTTCGAACTTTATAAGTAAAGTTCTTAAACTTGGCTCATCAATTTTCTGACTTAAATTTCGCTCAAATAAACTTCGAGTAATTTAAACCAATCAATTAATGAAAATATATTCGATTAATCAACCAGTAAAAATCCACACAAGTTGTTCTTCATAATCTCTTAATGATCTTTCCAACACCTCGTCAGTGCCAGAAGCTGGACTTAATAAACTTAACAACTCAGCACTTCGTGCTTCGTTCGTTTCCGTCTATCTCGTCGGTATGGGGTGCATTCTAGAGAAATTTAAAAGCTTTGCAAGCACATTTTATAAAGTTTTAAGAAAAAAGTACCTGTCTGGTTATTTTTAAACCAGATTGCTGCATATTTCATCTGTATTACTAAGTTTAGCTAAGTAATTATAAAAATAAAGTAGTCCACTTAGACTTTAAATCTATAAATAAAAAACCAGCCGAAGCTGGTTTTATAATCTTTTCATTTTATTGCGGTTTTTAATTGGCCTGTTCTGCCAGCCACGACATAAATTTTTGTCGTTCTGTTTTAGACGCTTGTTGCCACAGCTGAATCAGTTGCTGATCTGCACCGGCAACATTGCTAACAGTTGCAACGGGTTTGGTTGTCACGACTGCTTGCGGACTATACACCGCTGCTGGTTGTGTCACCGATACAGGTGCGGCCTGCGCAGATTCTGTTGAAGAAGTACTAAATAAGTTTTGTAAAATGCCACGGTTTAAATCTTTGGCTCCAGCCTGCTGCACCAGCAGCTGATTTTTCGCATCAAATAAACCGAATACCGGCTGCTTGGCAAACTCCTTGGCATCATCATGCGTTTTTGGTGGATTCACCAGCCCTAAACGGTATGTGGCTTTATCTTGTAAAACCGGAGTTTTAATATGCACGATGCCCGAACGTACAATATCGTGTGAACCAATGCCCGGATGCTCTTCAAAAAACTGTACATAACGTACGCTCAGCACATTCTCGCCAGGCTGCACGCTATAGTTATGATTACTGCTAAACAGACGGCTTTTCACTTCCTGACCATTTAAACCTTCAACCTTAATTTCTTCCGGTGCCGTAATGGTCACTGCGGAAAAAGCTGTACTACTTAAACTTAAAGCCAGTGCTGCGAAGGATAAACGTAAAGCCATGCTGTTCACTCTAGTCGATTGTTCAATTTTAGTTACACTATGCAGCGCTGAAATGACAGTTTTATGACAAAAATGGGGAAAGCCCAATTTCTCTCTTTTTAGTGTCGTTTTGCCATAAAAAAGAGCGCTGAATGCGCCCTTTCTTTGGTTTAGCTATGCAACTTAGTGAAAAGTTTTAAAACGATCTGCATCATTCATAAACTCTTTATCACCCGCTGGTGCTTCAATTGAACCGAACACCAGTTGCGCTCTTAATTTCCAGTTGGCTGGTACATCAAAGGTCGCCGCAACTTCTTCATCAATAATCGGGTTGTAATGCTGTAGCGATGCACCAATGTTGTTTTCTGCCAGCGCAATCCAGGTTGCAAACTGGGCAATCCCTGTTGAATGCTCTGACCATACCGGGAAGTTATCTGCATATAGTGCAAATTGTTCTTGCAGTGCTTTCACGACATCTTGGTCTTCATAGAATAACGCAGTACCAAAACCTGCGGCAAAGCTGCTGATTTTGCTGTCAGTTGATGCAAAGTTTTCAGCCGGCACCATTTTACGCAAGGTTTCACGTACAATTTCCCAGAATTTGGCATGTGACTCACCAAACAGAATCACCACACGTGAAGTTTGCGAGTTAAACGAAGATGGGCTTAAACGAACGGCTTCTTTAATAATTTCTTCAATTTTCGCTTCGTCTAGCGCCACATTTTTACCAATTGAGTAAATGGTACGGCGTTTAAGTAAATGATCTTTAAATGACATATCTTTTTCCTTGGTATGGTCTTGTGTTTATAACAGATGGATTTATCTTAACGGCTGCCTGGGCTGGAAAATAGCCCCAGTTTTATAACAATGTGTTGCATTTATGGAACAATAACCGCGCTTATCGTAGATTTTATGAAAACAAGTTAAATTTTAAAGCACGTCAAAGCGGATGGAGCATCATCCCTGCTCTAGGTTTATATCAGCCTTTGGGCTTAATTTCAGTTTAAAGGATATATAAAAAACTCCGCAAATCGCGGAGTTTTTTGAGCTGCTTATTTGTCTGTTTCAAACAGCGCTGCCACAAAGGACTTGGCTGAGAATGGACGCAGGTCATCAATTTTTTCACCTACCCCAATAAAGCGGATAGGCACATGGGTACGACTGGCAATATTAAACAGCACACCACCTTTGGCGGTACCATCCAGTTTGGTAATAGTTAAGCCAGTTAATCCAACCGCTTCATCAAACATTTCAACCTGGTTAATCGCGTTCTGACCGGTACCGGCATCTACCACCAGCATTACTTCGTGCGGTGCAGTGGCATCAATTTTTTGCATCACGCGTTTGACTTTGGTCAGTTCCTGCATCAAATGACCTTTGTTATGCAAACGCCCTGCAGTATCGGCAATCAAGACATCCATACCTTTGGCACGCGCACTTTCAAAGGCATCAAAAATGACCGAGGCACTGTCTGCACCATGACCTTGCGCGACCACAGCAACATCATTACGCTCGCCCCAGATTTGCAACTGTTCAGTCGCTGCGGCACGGAAGGTATCACCAGCGGCCAGCATGACTTTCTTGCCTTCACCTTGTAAACGTTTGGCCAGCTTACCAATGGTGGTGGTTTTACCCACGCCATTCACGCCCACCACCAGAATGACATATGGATTTTTATTCGAATCAATATGCAACGGTTTAACACGCGGCGCCAGTAAAGCCACCAGCTCTTCCTGCAAGGCTTTATACAACGAGTGTGAATAAATCAGATCACCACGCGCAGTACGTTCAGTCAGGTTGGCAATAATGGTTTTGGTGGCATCAACACCAATATCGGCCACCAGCAATTGCTCTTCAACTTCTTCTAAAAGTTCATCATCAATTTCTTTGCCACCAATTAAGATGTTGACCATCCCATCGGCAAAGTTTTTACGGGTTTTGGTTAACCCTTCTTTCATACGGCTAAAGAAACCGCCTTTTGATTTCTCTTCAGCTGCTTCTGTGGCTACAGGCGCAGAAACAGGTGCTTGTTCTACTTTAGGTGTTTCAACGATAGGTACATTTACCGCAGGTAAACTTGGTAAAGTGACATCGTCATCCCCGATATCAGCATCAATCAAAAATTTATTTTGCCCATTAGATTGCTGTTGCATGCCGAATCCTTGAAAAGCAGTGCGTTAAAAAGTTGGATTCTAACATAAACTGCCCGCTTTGACTTGTCATTGCCAATCATGTGTCGCAGGCTGCAAAAAGTTACAGGATTCCCTTGCTTTCACTGCCCCGTTTCTGAAGAATGAAAGCAAATACAGATGCATTGCGGATCATCTTTGTGATACTGAACAATAAAATTTTGCCTGCTGTGGTTCATCATTTAAAACAACAACGTTTCGCCCTTACCCTACTTCTGATCGGTTTCTCATCGAGCGCTTTGGCGGCCAATACTCAAAGCGAGCTGGCACGCAGTACCGTTGAAACCACGTTAAAAAACGGTTTAAAAGTCATTATTCGTGAAGATCATCGTTCGCCGATGGTGATGACTCAAATCTGGTACAAAGTTGGTAGCAGTGATGAGTCGGGAAATCTACTCGGCATTTCCCATGCACTGGAACACATGATGTTCAAAGGCACACATAAAGTGCCGAATGATGAGTTTACCCGACTCAGCCGGATTTACGGCGGCCGGGTCAATGCCTCGACCTTTACCAATTACACCAATTATTATCAGCTGTATCCAAAAACCTATTTTCCGATGGCGCTGGAGCTTGAAGCCGACCGGATGCGTAATTTATTGCTGCGCCAGCAGGATTTTGCCACCGAAATCAAAGTGGTGATGGAAGAGCGGCGCCAGCGTACCGATGACAATCCGCGTGCTTTGGCTTTTGAACGGTTTAAATGGATTGCCTACCCGACCAGTCATTATCGCCAGCCAATTATTGGGCATATGAAAGATCTGCAAAATATCCAGCTGGAGGATTTACGTCAGTGGTACAAGCAGTGGTATAGCCCGAATAATGCCATTTTAATTATTGTCGGCGATGTTAATGCTGAAGCGGCCTTGCTGCAGGCGCAAAAATACTTTGCCGATATTCCAGCGCGCAGCCTGCCAGCCCGCAATGATGTCCGCGAATTTGAACGTCTGGGCTATCGGCACATGGAACTGAATTTTCCGGTTCAGGTGCCGAATTTGTATATGGCCTGGAATGTCCGTTCGCTAACGACTGCGACCAATCCGCAAGATGCCTATGCACTCACCATTATTCAGCATTTATTAGACAGCGGCATTTCTTCTCGTCTGCAGCAGCGTCTGATTCGTGAGCAAAAACTCTTAAGCGCCTTAAGCGTCAGCTATGATCCATATAATCGTGGCGACAGCCTGTTTACCATTTCAGCTTTACCGGTGGATGGCGTGGATCTGGCCCAAGCCGAACAGGCGATTCAGGCTGAAATTGAACGCCTGAAAACCGAGCTGGTGCATGAACCGGAAGTAAAACGCGTGACAGCCAAGTTTGTGTCGAATTTGCTTTATAGTCAGGATGATCTAGCGGGACAGGCCAAGATGATGGGTAATCTGGAGGTGAATGGATTGAGTTATCGCCTGATGGATGAGCTGCCCCAGCATTTTGAAACAGTACGCCCGCAAGACATTCAACGCGTCGCCAATGTCTATTTTGTGCGTGACAATTTGACCACCTTATATTTGCGTCCACACAGCAAGTCACCCTAAAGGATACCGACATGCCCTATTTCCGTTCCTGCGTTCTGGTGGCCAGCTTATTTGCGATCAGTTCTGCGCAGGCCAATGTCAATACCACCACCGAAGTGGATGAAAATCCAAATACCTTACAATCTCTGCCACTGCTGCAAAGTCTCAGAAATATTAATCAGCAGAAATTGGATTATCGCGCGCCTTATGTGCATGACCTGAACAACCGTTATCAGGTCAGAACCCTGTTTGCGGAAACACAGGACTTGCCAATTCTGGATATACAGCTGACCTTTAATGCCGGTGCCGCACGTGATCGGGAAATTGAAAGCGGCTTATACGGCGTGGCCAATATGGCCGCCCAGCTCTTAGATGAAGGCACGCCCAAATATAACGCACAACAAGTGGCTGCCGTGTTTGAACAGGTCGGTGCGCAGTTTAGTGCGCGAGCCTATCGAGATATGTTTATTGTCAAATTACGGGTGCTGTCTGACCCGGAAAAACTGGAACCGGCTTTAGCCATGATGATGGAACTGCTCAAACATGCCACCTTTGAAAAACAGAGTATTGGCATGGTGGTCAGCAATAACCAGCTGGGGCAAAAACAGCTGAAAGAAAATCCCAGCCGGATGATGGAGATTCAACTGTATCGCAGCTTATATGGGCAACATCCTTATGCCCAGCCAATTAACGGCACCAATGGCAGTATTCAGCGGATTCAGCCCAAACATCTGCAACAGTTCCGTGAGCAGTTTCTGGTGGCGCAGAATATGAATATTGCCATTACCGGAAAAATGCAGGCCAAAGCAGCTTTAAATCTGGCAGAACGTATTGCCGGCAACTTAGCGCAAGGTCAGGCGGCTGCACCACTCCCCACACCCATCACAGCAAATGGCTTTCAGATTGTACACATGCCCTATCAGTCCAGTCAGGCGCATATTGTGCTCGGTCATATTGGCACCACACGTCATGATCCAGACCGGCTGGCTCTAGAAGTGGCCAATCGTATGCTCGGCGGTAGCGGCTTTCATTCTGTTTTGATGAAAGAACTGCGGGTAAAACGCGGCTATACCTATGGCGCATCCAGCAGCATGAGTTTTAGTCAGGCACCGGGTGTATTTCACATCAGCTACTCAACCCGGCAAGATCAACTGATGGACAGTATTCGTGTCGCGCATAAGGCACTGGTCGATTTTGTCCGTGAACCGATTGATCCGAAACAGCTGGAAGAAACCAAAAACGGCTTGTTAAGAGCCTATCCCAACCATTACAGCAGCAATGCCAGTATTAATGCCCAGCTCGGCAGTTTGGGATTTTATGGACAATCGGCACAGAGCCTGAGTGAATATTCAGTGCAGCTCAGTAAAATTAGCGCCGAAGATGTGCAAGCTGCGGTACGCCGGCATCTGCATCCGGAACATCTGACCGTGATTGTAGTCAGTGAAAGTTTAGACAAAGCGGCTTTAGAACAAGTTTTACAACACAATTTACAGACCACCGGCAGTCAATCGCTTCCTCAGGTTGAAGATATTCCGGCGATTAATATGCCTCCACATCCAGAGGAGGAAGTTGTTTTGCCTGACCCAGTTCCATCTGATGGGCCTGCATCAATTTAAGATATTGCCCATAACGCACCTGTGGCTGCTGCATTAAGCGCACAGCCATCTCCTGAGTTTCAGGATACATCGACTGCTGTGACAGATACTCAATATTCTGAAATTGTACGGACCCGACCGGGCGATAAAGTGCAATGGAAGATAACAGGAGAATAATGACAATAATGCTGACCACTACCCCATTATAAATTTGCTCTAACGTGAGTCGTGATTTTAATTGAATGAATAATTGAGAAATTTTTTGTATTGCGTCATGCATAGCCTACCTCGAATAGCCGTAGTGTAGGATGCTAGCGGTATTTGCACAAGATAGATGACCCAATTTTACCCGAACTGGCGAGTAAAATTGAGCCACTGCTGCTTAAGTCATCAGCGCGCGGAATACGGTATACAGGATAATACCCGCGACAATGGCCAGCACAATGAAGATGGCAAAGATACTGACCCCTTTTTCGGCATCAGCCGGATGCAGTTCATCATCATCGGCAATGCTGATTAGCTCACCATTATAAATACGGTAGAATTCTTCACGCTGCTGTGGATCGAGTGTACTGGTAAAGTCATGCACACGTTTACGCTGCGCCAGACAATACTCACCTAAATGAATTTCCTGATGGAACACCGCCTCATCGAGTTTTTTACGGTGATGATGGGCCAGCTCGATAATCTGCTCCGCACGTAAAGGCAGATCAAAGTTAAAACCGTCTATTGTATTTGTCATGTGGCTCTCCTTTTTATGTTACCTTTCTTATATGCATATCATAATAAAATTATAGAGTGTTCAATGTTTAATCATGTAAACTTGAAATATCACGGATCTGCCCCATCTCTTAGTTGACATTTCCACGAATGTGTAATATTAGTTTAACACAACCTCGATAAACTATTATTTAGACTGGCTATACAGTCTTTATTGCGATCATAATTAAAATAAAGGAGTTTTATATGATTCAGAGTATCTCTCACCATGATCTTGAAATTGCATATGCAAATGCGGTTAACACCATTCAATCACAGATGAACTTCCAAGATGCTGTGGCTGAACTTGAACAGGTTGCCCGCGCGGGTCATGGCAAAGCCGCTATGTTCTTAGCTGAACTGTACTATCAAGGCTTCCGCGTAGAACGCGATTCACTCAAAGCACAGTACTGGCAGAATATGGCCACCATGCAAGCATAAACAGACGTCACCTAGGTGGCGTTTTTTAATGCCTGAAATTTGTTTTTTATATTTGTTTACGATTTAACGCAAAGCTTAAACGCTTTATTCATCTGAATTTCCTACAATACAGGCACCACATTAGTGTTTATATGACATGAACCAGATTAAGTCTTTAAAACCCGCTGCCCAAGATATTCACATGAAAATCGGTATTCTAAAATCAATGATGTATTGCGGGGTACTTTGGGGGCTATATCATCAGGGTTGGGCCATGACCTCCGATCAGGATGATTTTATTTTTCCCTTTTGGTTAAACGGTGTCCAAGCCTATAAATATGCCAAGAAACACTGGCCAAACTACACTCCGCGCCAGATTAGCCCGCAGGATTTTCAGAATTCCCTGCTACCGACCTTAACCCGTTTAAAAGTTACACCGGCGCTGTGTCATTGTTCCAGCCAGCAATTCAAGCTGACCACACAGCAAATGAAACACTTTTTCTTTAATGACGCCCAGTTAAAGACCGCTTAACGTAGAGATTCATGCACCATTAAACCTCAATGAAAACAATATGACTGCTGATTATGGCCTCTAATGATAAAACTATTGGCATTTTTCAAAATTGAGGTTAAGTTAGAACCCATACCAAGAACAAAAATGGCAAGGACCAGACAGAATGACCAATGTAACACACGTATTAAAAGATAAGCATAGCCAGGAAATATACACCGTTAGTCCAGAAGCAACTGTACTCGAAGCAATTTCAATTATGGCCGATAAAGGCATCGGGGCGCTTGTAGTGACCCATGAAGGCCAAGTGGTCGGGATTTTATCCGAGCGTGACTACACCCGTAAAATTGCGTTGATGGAACGCTCTTCTTATGACACCACCGTCAATGAGATTATGACCGCAAAGGTACTGACCGTGACCCAAAGCACCAGTGTAGAAGACTGTTTGAGCCTGATGACCGATCGTCATTTACGTCATTTACCGGTAGTAGAAGATGGCAAACTGGTTGGACTGGTGTCGATTGGCGACTTGGTAAAAGCAGTGATGGATGATCAACGTAAACTGATCGACCAGCTACAACAATATATTGCCAGCTAAACAGACAATATAAAAAACAAAAAAACTCTCCTTCAAGAGAGTTTTTTTATGGCTAGCCTTTTAAAAAACGATCTTTTTTAAAACTGCTCGTTTAAAAGAGACTAAACAGGATTAATTCAAGCCCAGCTTGTGTGCCACATAGTCCGCATCTTTGTCACCGCGACCAGACAGGTTCACCACAATATTGGTGTCTTTGGACATTTTTGGTGCTTCACGCATTGCCCATGCGACCGCATGCGAGCTTTCCAGTGCCGGCACAATCCCTTCAACCCGTGATAGCTGAATAAAGGCGTCCAGACACTCCTGATCAGTAGCAGTGGTATATTCGACACGACCAGCATCTTTCAGGAAGCTGTGCTGTGGCCCTACACCCGGATAATCCAGCCCAGATGCAATCGAGTGTACCGGGAGTGGCTCACCCTGCTCATCTTCCAGCACATAACAGGCCATACCGTGTAACTGACCCGGTTTACCTAAGGTGAGGGTTGCAGAGTGCATATCGGTATTCAGGCCATGACCGGCTGGCTCAACACCAACCAGTTTTACTTCCGGATCATTCAGAAACGCGGTAAAAGCGCCCACAGCATTAGAACCACCACCGACACAAGCCACAATATAATCCGGCTGTGCACCAAAACGTTCCTGCGCCTGAACTTTAATTTCATCACCAATAATGGCCTGGAAATCACGTACCATCATCGGGAATGGATGCGGTCCCACCACCGAACCAATCGCATAAATATAGTTTTTCGGATCTTTTAAGTATTCTTCGAAGGCGCTGTCTACCGCATCTTTTAAGGTTGCAGTGCCGCGGGTCACGGAAATCAGCTTGGCGCCCAGAATTTTCATTTTTACGACATTGGGATGTTCTTTCTCAATATCGACCTGACCCATGTGAATTTCGCATGGAATACCGACCAGGGCACAGGCGGTTGCCAATGCCACGCCATGCTGACCAGCGCCAGTTTCGGCAATGACTTTGGTTTTGCCCATATATTTGGCCAGCAAGGCTTCACCTAAACAATGGTTAATTTTATGTGCACCAGTGTGATTTAAATCTTCACGTTTTAAATAGATTTGTGCCCCGCCCAACTGCTCAGATAAACGCTTGGCATGAAATAGCGGACTTGGACGACCCACATAATGTGCGAATAGCTCAGCCAGTTCCTGCTGAAATTCCGGAGTCTGACGAATTTCTTCGTAGGCCACTTTAATATCATCCATCGCCGCTTTCAGATGCGGTGGAATAAACTGCCCGCCATATTCACCAAAAAAGCCATCTTCATTGGGTAAGGCAACGCCATTCATCTGAGAGTTCATGCAGTATTCCTTCTATTTTATGAAGCTTAACGCGCCAAATAACGGGTTAAATCTTCAATCCCCTTTAACGTCATGGGATACATATGATTTTCAAAAATTTGCTGAATTAAACCGATGGTCTGGGTGTAGTGCCAATATTGCTCTTGTTCCGGGTTCAGCCAGGCGGTTTTATCAAAATGCTGGCGTAAACGGCGCAACCACACCTGCCCGGCCTCATCATTCATATATTCCACTGAACCCCCAACGGCATTCAGCTCATAAGGTGCCATACTGGCATCCCCGACCACAATCACACGATAGTCGCGTCCGTAGGTGTTGAATAAATCCCAGGTATTCATACGGGTGTGTGAACGGCGTACATTGTCTTTCCAGACATAATCGTACAGGCAGTTATGAAAATAAAAATATTCCAACGTTTTAAATTCGGTTTTGGCCGCACTAAACAGCTTTTCACACTGGGCGATGTGCGCATCCATGGAGCCGCCGACATCAAACAGCATTAACACTTTAACCCGGTTACGCCGTTCGGGTACCAGTTGCACATCCAGAATACCCTGTTTGGCGGTTTCACGAATGGTGCCATCGACATCTAATTCTTCAGCCGCGCCCTGACGGGCAAACTTGCGCAGACGGCGCAGCGCCATTTGCATTTGCCGTGAACCGAGCAGCTGGTCATCATCCAGATTACGGTATTGACGCTGTTCCCAGACTTTAACCGCTGAACGTTTACGGCCCGGCCCGCCTATACGCACCCCTTCAGGATGATCACCATAGGCACCAAACGGCGAGGTTCCACCGGTCCCAATCATGCGGTTACCGCCCTGATGCTTTTTATGCTGTTCGCGTAAACGTTCTTCCAGCATTTTCATCAGTTCTTCCAGTGAACCGGCTTTTTTCAGTTCTTCGCGCTGCTCCGGGGTTAAATGCTTTTCCAGCAGCTCCAGATCAAACCAGTCTTTCGGCAGCTTATGGACCTGATTCAGCAATTCATCCAGATCAAAGGTCGAGATACCATCAAAGTAATCTTTCATGGCCCGGTCGAACTTGTCAAAAAAGCGCTCATCCTTGACCATAATGGTTTTGGCCAGATGATAAAACTCATCCTGATTGGCAAAGACCAGACCTTCTGCCACTGCACGGTTCAGGTCAATCAGTTCGCGGGTGGTGACCGGGATGCCGTATTTTCTTAAGGTATAAAACAATCGCACAAACATGTGGCGATTACTCCCTTAACGACGAGCCATAAAGGCTAAGCGTTCCAGTAACTGAACATCCTGCTCGTTTTTAATCAGCGCACCGTACAACGGTGGAATGGCTTTGGTTTTGTCAGCATTACGCAGAATATCGTCCGGCATGTCATCCGCCATTAACAGGCTTAGCCAGTCAATCAGCTCAGAGGTTGAAGGCGGTTTTTTCAGACCTGGAATCTGGCGTAATTTAAAGAACACCTGTAGAGCTTCTGACACCAAAGTCGTGGAGATATTCGGGAAATGTACATTGATGATGTCACGCATGGTGGCTTCATCAGGGAAATCAATATAATGGAAGAAACAGCGACGCAAGAAGGCATCGGGCAGTTCTTTTTCATTATTGGAAGTGATGATCACAATCGGACGCTGCGTTGCGCTAATGGTTTCGCCAGTTTCATAAACGAAAAAGGACATTTTATCCAGCTCATGCAGCAAGTCGTTTGGAAACTCGATATCGGCCTTGTCAATCTCGTCAATCAGCAGTACACAGCGCTCTTCACTGCTAAACGCTTCCCACAGTTTGCCCGGCTTAATATAGTTTTTAATATCATAAACCCGGTCATCCCCCAGCTGGCTATCACGTAAACGCGACACAGCATCATATTCATACAGGCCTTGCTGGGCTTTGGTGGTCGATTTGATATGCCAGGTAATCAGTTTCAGTCCCAGGCTTTGCGCGACCTGCTCGGCCAGTAAGGTTTTACCGGTACCCGGTTCACCTTTAATTAACAGGGGCTTTTGTAAACGACGTGCCGCCTGCACCGCCAGCTTTAAGCTGTCAGTGGCGATGTATTGATCAGTACCAGTGAAGTGTTGTGTATCTACAGACATGAGATAACCTTATTTCAATTTAAACTTATTTTTGTAATTAAAGTGCTGTGCTGTTGTTCTTGGCAGCAAGACCTGCCTTACGCTGGCTATATTTAGACCAGAAATAACCAACCACCAGTCCTAAACCAATCACCACCAGAATGGCAGATAAATTGGACCAGACCAGCGGCATTTCCTTGGTTAATACACCAAACAGCAAACCAAAGGTGGCCGGTGCAATACCTGCATTATGCCCTTCGGAAATGGTAGGCGTCAGCAAGATAGCAAAGACCACAATCCAGCTTACGCCGCCAAGTGGATGAGGCAGACGTTTGGCAATTTCATACCAGCACCATAAAATAATCAGGCTACCCAATAGATAGACCGTAACGGCAATGGTATTTTCAGGAATTGATTCTAAAAAAGTCATTAAATTTTCCATCACTCAACTCCTGAATTTAACTTAGGCACCGCGTAAGCCTTCTGGCTCAACCGCATTCGGATTGATTAAACCTTCTGGCGGCATTTGAATAAAGAAGCCTTTGGTTTGAATCGAATCCATGACATGCAGAATATTGGCCCGCGCGAGTTTACGGTTTTCATGCAATTCTAAATCCATAACAAACGTTGCACGACCAAATGCAGTACGCAGTACTTCCGGTACCACTTCAAGCGGATCTGCCGCTTCTGCTTGATCATCTTGGCTTTCAATACGAGCGACATAAAGATACATTTCATCTTTTTTGCTCGATTTATAAATTGAACAGAACATATTCAGCACAATACTCGTTTAACTCAGGCCAAAGCATACATCAAAAAAAAGACGGATACATTAGTGATTATTAACGCATCAGTCGTGATTGTGTACAAATCATAATTCTGGCAGCAGTTTGCTGTTTTTTTAATCCATCACTATCATATGATTGGATAAATACTGCTGATCTTGATGCAGCACTTCAATCAGCGGCTTGGTCAGCAGATCATAACGCCAGCCCAATAAATAGCTTGGTAAATCCTGCTCATCATTTTTAAATACCACATGTTGATACAGGGCATTCAGCCATTTTTTCCGCATCAGCACTTCTTTAGGGATGCCGGTTTCATTGACGCCGCGTTGAATCACCTGCTCAATGTGCTGCCCGACTTCTTTGGAAGAATGGCGAATTGGACGCGCCATGCGCAGCGGCCAGTGCTCTGGATCGGGCAGGAATTTCAACAGATCTAAAATGGTTTTGCCATGTTCACGTAAAATATTTGGACGGATTTCCTTCACGTGTGACAGCTGGAAATTGTTTTTCGGATTTTTCTCAACCAGATCCAGCAAGGTGGTATTTTTCAGAATAAAGCTACGTGGCTGGTTCAAAGCCTTAACCATCTGTTCACGCCAGACCACCAGTTGCTGTAACTGCATGAGCTGACGGCGTGAATGGCGGTAATTGCCGACATCCTGATACAAACGCTCTAGCGGTGTATCTTCCCCAATTTCCTGGGTTAAATGACGGCAGTCTTCTACCACCAGATTCAGTAACGATTTTTGCTGCAAGTCCTGCTGTACTTTTTCTGCCAGTTGCATTAAATACAGCACATCATTGGCCGCATATTGCAACTGTTCCGGTGATAATGGTCGCGCCAGCCAGTCCGAACGGGTCTGATCTTTGTCAATATCGACTTCCAGCACCTGCTTTAAAGCATTCTGATAGCTGACCTGCAAACCATAGCCCAAAAAGGACATGCCAACCTGGGTATCAAATACGTTTTTTAGTGATTTTTGCTGGGCATAATGATAGATCAGGTCAATATCTTCGCCGCAAGCATGGAAAATATTCTGCTGCGCCTGGAAGATTTTTTCCCAGAACGCCGAAAGATTCAGCGTTGTTCCATCCAGCAAATAAACTTTTCCTGCGACATTAATCTGGAACACCCCCAATTTGGGCCATAAGGTATCAACCTTGATGAATTCGGTATCCAGTCCATAGGTAGAGTTTTGACTCATTAATGTTAAAACATTTTCAAAGTCTTGTTGCTGTTGAATAAATTGGAACATAGCAGAGAGAGTCGTTAAAGTTTCTCAAGGGGTATTTTAACCAATAAATATAATTTAGCTATAAAAAAATAAAACTTACGGTATATTTTGCTGATTTTTTTAAAGTTTAAGCTCAAGATAAACAAAAGTTTATATTTTTTATATCTTAGTTAAAGTTTCAATATTTGATTAAGACCCAATTTAAAAAGTTGAAATCTGATGAAATAAGCACCGGAGTACTTATTTCATGCGCATACGGTTATGGACAGCCTGACTTAAAGTGTGACTGTCGATATATTCCAGTTCACCACCTTGCGGCACGCCTTGAGCAATCCGGGTCATCTGCACCGGTAAATGCTTGGTCGCTTCGACCAGATAATGCGCCGTCGCCTGACCTTCTACCGTGGCATTGGTCGCCAGAATCACTTCTTTGACCTGACCCGAGCTTAAACGGTGAATTAAAGCTGGAATCCCGATTTCTTCCGGGCCAATCCCGTCAAGCGGCGATAAATGCCCGCCCAAGACATGATATTTACCGCGGAAGCTGCCACTTTGTTCAATTGCCATGACATCGGCTGGTGATTCCACCACGCAGAGTAATTCTTCATCACGCTCCGAAGATGCGCAGATATTGCACACTTCATCTTCGGTTAAAGAATGGCAGATGGAACATTCGTGAATATGCGTGGTCGCCTCATTTAAGGCATAAGCCAGACCCAGCGCGCCTTCACGGTTTTTCATGATCAGGTGCAAGGCCATGCGCTGGGCCGATTTTGGCCCAACACTTGGCAAAATACGCAAGGCTTGTACCAGTTGATCAAAACGATCGCTGAACACAGATGCGCTACCTTAGAACATGCCTGCCAAACCTGGTGGTAAGCCCATACCAGAATTCGCTGCTTTCATACGTTCTTCAGAAATGGTTTCTGCCTGACGCGCTGCATCATTCATGGCCGCAGCAATCAGGTCTTCAATCATGTCTGGATCGTCTTGTAACAGTTCAGGATTGATTTCAATACGCTTTACCACGTTACGGCAGGTCATGGTTACTTTGACCAGACCACCGCCCGCTTCGGCATGCACTTCAGTTTGTGCCAGTTCTTCTTTGGCTTTCTTGATATTGTTTTCTACTTCTTTCTGCATGCGCTGCGCTTGCTGCATTAACATATTAATGTTCATAAAAATCTCCGAACAAAACTGACATCTTTGGCTAAGCACTCTACACGAAAATTCAGCAAAAAGATGTCAGAATTTATAAATTAAATCAGGTCTAAACCACGGCTAAGGTCGCGAATAATATCATCAATATCTTCCAGACCCACAGAAACACGAATTAAACCTTCTGAAATACCGGCTTGCTGTTTGGCTTCGGCAGACATACGGCCATGTGAGGTGGTAGCAGGATGGGTAATTGTAGATTTTACATCGCCAAGGTTACTGGTAATGGATAAGAAACGCGTGTTATCAATGACGGTCCATGCGCCTTCACGCTCACCTTTCACCACGAACGATACAACACCGCCAAAACCGCTTTGTTGCTTTTTCGCTAATTCATGCCCCGGATGCTGCGGCAAACCGGCGTAATATACGGTTTCCACTTTTGGATGGGCATCCAGCCATTCTGCCAGCTTCTGTGCACTAGCACAGTGGGCTTTCATTCGCAGGTTCAGAGTTTCCAGACCTTTAAGGAAGACCCAGGCATTAAACGGGCTCATCGAGTTACCCAGGGTACGAATCACGCCATTAATTTCTTCCAATAACTGATGATTACCGACAACAGCACCACCCAAGGCACGACCCTGACCATCAATATATTTGGTTGATGAATAAATGATTAAATCCGCACCAAATTTAATCGGCTGCTGTAAAACCGGGGTACAGAAGGTATTGTCAACGGCAAACAAGGCATTGGCTGCATGGGCAATATCGGCAATCGCTTGCAAATCACCCACTTGTGCCAATGGATTAGATGGGGTTTCAATAAACAGTAAGCGTGTATTTGGGCGAATCGCCTGCTGCCAGGCCGCTAAATCTTCCAGATCAACAAAGGTTACATCTACGCCAAATTTCATGACGTATTTTTCAAATAATGAAATGATCGAACCGAATACCGCGCGTGAACACACCACATGATCGCCGGCTTTTAAATAGGCCAGGGTAATTGCATGTACTGCAGCCATACCTGAACTGGTGGCCACGGCACGTTCTGCGCCATCGAGCACTGCTAAGCGTTTTTCAAAAGTATGGACAGTCGGATTGGTATAACGGGAATAGGTATTCCCTTCAATTTGCCCAGAAAATTTGGCGGCTGCATCAGCTGCACTTTCGCAAACAAAAGACGATGTTAAAAAGATGGGTTCACTATGCTCACCCTCGAAGGTACGGTCATGACCAGTACGAATTGCCAAAGTATCTAACTGATATTCGATCTCGTCTTGTTCGCTCATCTCGATTTTCGCCCTTAGACTACCGTTATAAGAATTGCCAACATTTTGAGCGCCCAAGGTGTTTAAGGTCAAGGTAAAATATGGAAATATCGCTTAGACTTCATCCAACTCAGCGTCATGACAAGCAGATAGAGGCTATGAACCCAGTACAGAAAAAATTTGCAGATCAACGCAAGAAGTTAAAAAACTTATCGACCCGGCTTTTTAACAGCAAGACTTTGGTGATCTCCCAAACCACACCGTATGAGATCATTGGCGAATACCAACACACACAAATCCGTTATTACGCTTCACCCAATAAAGCCTATCAGGAGCCGCTGGTCTTTGTTGCGCCGCTGGCGATTAATATGGCGATTTATGATTTGTATCCCTATCGCTCTTTAATCAAGCATTTCCAGCATAGCGGTTTTGATGTCTACCTGATTGACTGGGGACGTTTAAACTATACCCATCGTCATTTAAATTTTATGTACTTTATTAATGCTGCGATTCCGCATTGTATTGAGCAGATTCGACAGCACTCCCATAGCGAGCAGATTTCCCTACATGGCTGGAGTATGGCCGGCGTCTTTGTGATGCTGTATACCGCCTATCGTCAACCTCAGATTGTGAAAAACCTGATGGTGCTGGGCAGCCCGGTAGACAGTTATGCTTCCGGTCGTATCGGCCAGCTGTTTAAACGCAGCAACCAGCTGATTTCACGTAATCACAAATTAAAACAGGCCTTACATCAGGGCTCTATTCCCCCACATTTCATTCATACGCCCGGCATCATCAACGCTTTAGGTTTTAAAATTCTAGATCCTAAAGGCTGGCTGGACAGTCAGCGCCAGCTGTTGCTCAACCTGCATGATCCGCAAATACTGCATGAACATGCCACGCTGGGGAATTTCCTGAACAATATGATTGATTATCCGGGCGGGATTAATCAGGACATGGTACTGAATGTCTGGCTGCAAAATCCGCTGAAAAACGGCATTATCCGCCTGAAGGATGAACATATTGAACTAAAAAATATTCGCTGTTCTTTATTTGTCGGGGCCGGGCAAAGCGACCAGATTGTGACGGCTGCCGCTGCACAGCCTTTAAGCCAGTTGACAAGTAGTACAGATGTCACGTTTACTCTTATTCCGGGTGGTCACTTAGGCCTGATGTCCAGCCAGAAAAGTGCCAATGAATTCTGGCCCAAGCTGACTCGTTGGCTCGAGCAAAGATCAACAAAAATACACAAGGAAACCGCATGATTCAGTCCGTTGCATTTATTGGTTTGGGCGCTATGGGATACCGCATGGCCGCACATTTACCCCAGCATTTTGATACAGTCTATGTCTGGAACCGTAATTTTGCCAAAGCCGAGCAACACGCAGCGGAATATGCTACACAGGCGGTTCAGCTTGAACAGGCCGTACAGGCCGATGTGATTTTTTCCTGCCTGCCGACCAGCCAGGATGTAGAACATCTGTTAGAGGGTTTGACGCTAAAAGCCGGCTCCATCTGGGTGGACTGTACCAGCGGTGTTCCAGATTCTGCCAAAAAAGTGGCTGCGCAGCTCACAGCACAACAGGTAAATTTTCTGGATGCACCTGTGAGTGGACAAACCATCGGTGCAGAAAAAGGCACCTTAACCGTGATGGTGGGCGGTGATGCGCAAGCTTTTGAAAAAGCCCTACCCGCAATGCAGGCTTTTGGACAACTGATCAAGCATGTCGGTGAACCGGGCGCTGGTTTTGCTGTTAAAGCCATTAACAACATGTTGATGGCTGTGAATTTATGCGCCGTTGCCGAAGGATTTACCACCTTAAAAGCGCATGGGGTAAACTTAAACGAAGCGCTGGATTGTATTAATGCCTCAAGCGGCAAAAGCGCGGTAACGGAAATGGTGCTACCTCAACGTATTCTTAATCGCGCATTTCCACTGACCTTTGCTCTGCCGCTACTGGCCAAAGATACCGGAATTGCTTTAGACTTGGTACGCGATGCAAAACTTTCAGCACCGGTACTGGGGCTGGCCCAAAGTTTGATACAGGCTGCCAATGCTACTGCTGAACCAGATAGCGACTTCTCCAGCGCCGTTAAAATGTATGAGGCCTGGAGCAAGATTACAATTGAGTAAGATCTGGCCATTGAATAATCAGAATAAAACCTAATATTGTGAGTAGATGCTTACCCACAATGTTATTACAGAGGAAACTCGTATGAATAAGCTCACTGTTGCATTATTGACCAGTCTTGCAACATTCATTGGGGCAAATACCACGGCTTTTGCTTCAGCACAGGAATGTCAAAAGCTGAAAAATGATCATGATGTAATTTATGCATCAAAAGGCTTCTGCTTTAAAGATCCTGAAGCCAAAGCCAAGTTTGGCAATGACAACTGCTATACCACCAAGCCAAAATTTTCTGAAAGAGAGCAACAACGACTTGACGAAATCAAGGCGCGTCAGAAAGAATTGAACTGTAAATAATTCAATGCATTGATTAAAGGAAATATCATGGCTTACGATGATCAAAATATTTTTGCAAGAATCCTGCGTGGAGAACTGCCTGCAATTAAAGTCTATGAAGATGATCAGGTTCTTGCGTTTATGGACATCATGCCTCAGGCAGATGGTCATACACTGGTCATCCCGAAATCACCTGCGGTTACCCTGCTCGACTTAGATCCACAAGTGGCAGCCTACACCATTCAGGTGGTGCAGAAAGTTGCCAAAGCCATGGAAAAAGCCTTAGGGCTAGATGGAATTGTATTAATGCAGCTGTCTGGCGCTGCTGCGGGACAAACTGTACCGCATGTTCATTTCCACCTCATTCCAACCTCGGTACATCAACTCGGTAAACATGCTGCGCAGATGGGTGACCAGGAAAAAATCCTAGCACAGGCCGAAAAAATAAAAGCAGCGCTTTAAAATATTTCCAAAACTGTAGTAAAAATGAATGGAGCATTCGCTCCATTTTTTTTGCTTCATGTTTAATTTCTCGATTAACCACAGCATTGATGACAATAATATGTCACCCCCTTGCAATTAAGTTATTCATTTCATAAATTTTTTCTAAATTTAAAAACCTGTTCACTTAAAATTTGCGATTAAAAGTAAGTTTTTGATCTGATTTGTGCTTTTTAATATTTTTGAAATATTTCCTTAATATTACTGTCGCATTTGTAAGGAATACTTAGCACCAATAGAGAACGGGGGTAGATCAATCCTACTTCTGAACAATGTTTAGGACTAAAAACAATAGTCTGTATTGGAGCTACACATGAAAAAAACGCTTTGCGCATTAGCAGTTGGGGCAACCTTATTTACACCAGCATTAGCTATGGCTGCTGATGTAAAAGTATATGGTCGTGCACACGTATCTTTAGACTATCTTGATGATGGTGCAGACTACAACGAAGTTGGACTATCTTCAAACTCCTCTCGTTTAGGCTTCAAAGCTGAACAAAAATTAGAAAACGGCATGACTGTTTTTGGTCAAATCGAACAAGAAATTAACTTCGCTAGCGGTTCAGCAAATGATGATTTAGAGTTTGCTACACGTGATACTTTCGTTGGTTTAAAAGGTGATTTTGGTCAGGCACGTGTAGGTCGCTTTGACAGCCCGTTTAAAGTTGCTCGCGGTCCAGTCAACTTCTTTGGTGACCAATTAGGTGATATCCGTAACGTAACACGTGCAGGTAACTTACGTTTTGATGAACGTAATGCCAATACAATTGAATATAAATCACCAAAATTTGGTGGTGGCTTTAACGTTTTAGCTGCTCTTTCTTTACATGAAGGTAATAGTGCAGGATACCCAAGCACAATTGTAGAGACTGTTGAAGATGCGAATGGTGTAGAACAAGATGTTATCATCGCACAAAAAGGCGACACCAAAAAAGACAAAGCCTACGATCTTGCTTTAACTTATAAAGAAGGTCCGGTTGATTTTGCTGCTGCGTATGAACACTACGAAGAAGATGCAGGCCGTGGCGAACGTGATGGTTTCCGTGTTGCAGCTGCATATAAAATCACACCTGAATTAAACTTCGGTGGTTTATACCAATATTTAACGCATGATAACGATGTTGCAAACCCAGATGCCCAAGTATTTGGTGTAGCTGCTGACTATAAATTTGCACCAAAAACTTATTTACGTGGTCAAGTGTTCCACCGTGATGTAGATGCAGATGATGCAAATGCAACTCTTCTTGCAGTGGGTCTTGAACATCGCCTAGACAAAGCAGTACGTGTATATGGTAACTTGGCTACTGTACTGAATGATGAAAACTCAAATCTGACTCCATGGTCTCAAGGACGCTCAAATAGCGTAGGTGGTACACGTGGTGAAGATGCATTCGGTCTTTCTCTAGGTTTCCGTTACGACTTCTAAGTCTAACCTCTACCTAAAAAGCAAAAAAACACGCTTCGGCGTGTTTTTTATATCCAGATTTATGGATTTAAAAAGCCAACCTCAGGTTGGCTTCATTATATAAACAGGCTTATCTTTTCAAGAAACCTGACACCATATTCAGCACATTCTGAATATCATTATTGGCTTCAGTTTTACTGGTCTGCTCACCCTGTGGAGTTAAAGAGTCAATAATCTGTGGCAACACCTGTGAAATTGCGCCATAAATATCCTGTTTAGGGGCATGGGTTTGCTGCGCTACCTGTTCCACTTCTTCATCATCAAACAGATTCTGGACTTCCTGCGGATTCACACTGGCATTCTCGCCCGGCCCGGTCGAAACCCAGTCATCCACCTGGCTGCTTAGGCCCTGACCTTTTAATTTGTCCAGTGCACCTTGCAAACCACCCTGCTTTTGAATCCAGGCCAGCACCAAAGGCAATACCGCAACCAGAAGAGAAGTTTTAGAACTACCACCTAGCCCCTGACTGGAACCACCGAATTGGCCCAGCACAGAGCCTAAAATCCCACCCAAACCGCCTTGCTGGCTTTGCCCACTCTGCTGGTGATTATTTCCAAGTTGACCTAGAACTGAACCGAGAATACCGCCTAGCCCAGCACTTTGTTGGGATTGGTGCTGATTGGAATTTGAACCTAAGGCCTGTTTCGCCAAAATTTCCACAATATTGCTTAAGTTTGTCATGATTTTTATTTCTTCCTTTAATGACA
This sequence comes from Acinetobacter sp. YH01025, assembly GCF_013420185.1. NCBI lineage: Bacteria > Pseudomonadati > Pseudomonadota > Gammaproteobacteria > Moraxellales > Moraxellaceae > Acinetobacter > Acinetobacter sp. YH01025. Next base: position 21,751 of record NZ_VOYR01000010.1, read on the forward strand.
TTCACTCAGCATACGATGCTTCATTCATTTGAAACATCCGAAATTGTTATGTTTTTGCAAAAACCGCAGAAAAGCTGAGCATTACCAGCGATATTTATCCCAGTTTTCCGGGTTAGCCCAGAATTTGGAATTAAACCAGTCCGGTACATGCTTATAGGTCAAAATATTAAATTGCCACAACATTAGGTCATGCTGCGGCTGGCTTTTATCCATCAGTTGGGTAAAGCCCAAGGCACGTAATAAAGGTTCATCTTGACGTTTAGTCACCACCACCATACGTTTGGCCAGCAAATCACGCAGTTTCACCAAAAGCTGCGATTTCTGCGCGCTGCTCAAATCTGCCATTTCTTCAGTATCGAGTAGTACAAAAGCCAAATCAAAACGCTGGGTAAAAGGCAGATTTAAAAGCGTAGTTACGTTAAAATATTGCCATTGAATTGTCTGATGATGATCGTATTGTTCAAGATGTTGACCAATACACAATGCAGTAGAAACTGGCTGCTCCTGGGTTAAATCGTCTAGCATAGAAGTGATGACATTCATCTCAGCCATGACTGCATTCCTTATGATGAAAGTGAGTATTTTTTATGGAACTACAAGGCATTTGCCATAAAATGCATGCAGGTCTAAAGGACCTTAGTGTAACTGATCAACAGACACACCGGGCAAATGTTGAATATAAATTTATTCTGGATCGCTCAGAAATCGAACTGCCTTTTCGCTTGGGTCAAGAAATAGAAATTGAATGGACCGGCAATATTTACTGTGTTTCTTGCGGCAGCAAAACCCCAAAATCCTATTCACAAGGTCACTGCTTTAAATGCTTTAAAACCAAAGCGTCCTGTGACATGTGTATTATGAAACCGGAAACCTGTCATTATCATTTAGGCACTTGCCGCGAAGAAGAATTTGCACGATCTGTCTGCTTCCAACCGCATGTGGTCTACCTGGCCAACTCCAGTGGCTTAAAGGTCGGGATTACCCGTATTGGCCAAATGCCAACACGCTGGCTGGATCAAGGGGCGACTCAGGCCTTACCGATTATGAAAGTCGGCTCTCGTCGTTTATCTGGGCAACTGGAAATCATGTTTGGTTCACAAATTGCCGATAAAACTGACTGGCGCAAACTGCTCAAAGGTGAAGCTGAACCGGTCGATTTAATTGCGACCCGTGACCAGCTGATTGAAGAATTTGCACCAAAAATCAGCACCATTCGTGAAGAATTTAACCAGAATCTTGAGTTTAATGAAACGCTGGAATTGATGGAGCAGGAACGTCCACGTGAGTTTATTTATCCGGTGGAACAGTATCCTGAAAAAATTAAATCGCATAATCTGGATAAGACCCCAGTGATTCGCGGCAAACTTTTCGGGATTAAAGGTCAATATTTAATTTTAGATACTGGCGTAATTAATATCCGTAAATATACCGGCTATGAACTGATTATCCGTACTGAATAACCCTGCCTCATAAATATGAGCACAATAAAAAACCGGCGCTTGCGCCGGTTTTTTTGATACTGTCAGACTTATTCAATATCTGCTTTAGCTTTCAGATACTGGGTATAGTCATCCAGTTCTTGCTGGGCGCGCAGCTGTTGATACAACTTGGCCAGCTCCTGTAACTGTTCAGGCGTTAAAGCATTTGAAGTGGTACGGTTCACATTCGATACTGCCACGACCACCAGTTCATTTGGCAAAGCTGCCGTGGTCACAGACCACATCCCTTGCTTCGGTGGCATCAAGCTAAATGCAGCACGCTCAATTTCACGCTTTAAACGACCTTCAGCACGGGTAAATACACCAGCATCTTCAAAACGGATTTGCTGCTGAGCCAAGACTTCTGCAGCCGGTTGCATCTTGAACTCATCCAGTGATTTCTGGATTTTGGCTTTGGCTGCATTAAAGGCTTTTTCTTCAATCAGTTTGGCACGTACACGTGGTGTTGCTTCATCCAGGGTTTGCACACCCGCAGCATGATACTCACGTACTTTCACCCAAACGACATTACCATTGGCCATTTGAATGTTACTTGAAGCGTTACGATCGCCGTTTTTCACATCATCATTAAACAGTTTCACCTTCACACTTGGATCAGATAATACTGGATGCTGAGAGGCCAGACTAAAGCCTTTTACCGATTCAACCTTGGTGCCTTTGACTTCCTGAGATACCACATCCAGCGCATCACTACCCACCACCATCTCATTCAGGCTATTTACCGTATCCGAGAAGGCATTTTGCTGTTTGGTCTTTTTCAGTTCTGCAGTTAAACGGGCTTTTTCCGCTTCAAAAGAAGGCACCTGAACTGCATCGGTTTCAACCTGAATTAGATGATAACCATATTGGGTTTTCACCGGCTGAGAAATCTGACCTGATTTCAGACTGGTGACTGCCTGATCAAAGGCATTGCCAAAGGCACCCACGTCATAAGCTTCGAATAAGCCACCCTTATCTTTAGATTCCGGGTCTTCTGAGTATTTCTGAGCAGCAGCGGCAAAGCTGGTGCCCTGCTGGATTTCAGCATACACCTGATCTGCCAGTTTTTTGGCAGCTGCATCATCACGTGCATCGGTGGTAATTAAAATATGTTTAACCTCACGCGCTGCATTTTTTTGCTGGGCTTCAACAAACTTGTCATAGGCCTGTTGCAATTCTGCATCGGTGATTGCAGCTTCAGTCGCGGAAATATGTGCTGGCGTCAGAATAATAAAGTCGACATCAACATTGGCGACCTGCTTAAACAGGGTCGAATGTTTATTGTAATAATCACTGATTTCTTGCGCTGAAACCTGAATATTTTTCTTATATTCATCCAGTTTAATGCTGGATAAATGCAAGGTACGCTGTTCGGTTTGTAAATTGGCAATCTGCTGGATATCCAGCTCGCTCACCAAGGCATGATCCATAAAGCTCGCGCTAAGCATTTTCAAGGCATGATCCTGACGCAGGCTCTGGATTAAAGCCTGACTGCTCATGCCCACTGAACGCAGGTAATTGGCATACAGTGCTTCAGAAAACTGGCCATTTTCCTGAAAGCTTGGTTGCTGGGCAATCATCTGCTCAATTTGCGCATCGCTTAAGGAAATACCCAAATGTTCCGTCTGTTGTAACAGCAAGGTACGTGCAATCAGAGTATCGAGTGCTTTATTTTCAATATACGCCTGATTCAACAAGGTCTCATCGCCTTGTGTATAGCTGAGATATTGTTGTTTTAATGAGTTGGTTAAGGCTTCTAATTCCTGTTTGGAAACCTGTTGCCCATTTACTGATTTTGCCGAGTCGGCAGAATTGCCGCCACTAAAATATCCTTCAATACCTACAAGTGCTAAAGGGATCAGAAACAGAACGAGCAAAACCTTGCCCAACCAGCCCTTAATAACATTACGAAAAGATTCCATAAGTATTCCAATATTTTACTTGTGCAGGATTTTAACCGAAAACCCTCAGCGAATGAATGTATTAAAACCCGAAACTCTGATTATTAATAAAAAACGCGCCAGGAGGCGCGTTTAATACTGCTTAAAAGATCAAGCTACAGAATCTTTTAAACCTTTACCCGCTTTGAAGCTAGGTACTTTGCTTGCTTTAATCTCAAGTGTTTCACCAGTTTGTGGGTTACGGCCTGTACGAGCAGCACGTTCTTTCACATTGAAAGTACCGAAGCCCACTAAAGTCACTGTGTCGCCTGCTTTCAGCGCTTCAGTGATTGAAGCAATTGTAGCGTCTAAAGCCTTACCAGCGTCAGTCTTAGACAATCCCCCTTTCTCTGCAATTGCATCAATTAATTCTGATTTATTCATGAAGATTACGTCCTCTTAATATCGTTTATTTAAGGTCCAAAGATTTCGTTTAAGTTACCGTAATGCCTTTATAGCAATGCTTTGAGGGTAAAAGCAATACTCCCCAGACGCATTTATACAAAATAAGTTGCAAAAATCTGCCAAAGCTGTCGAGATTTTCACTTTTTCAGGAGTTGTTCTTTTAATTGCTTATTTTCTTCAATTAAAGCATCAACTTTGCTGTGCAGTTGCAGCACCAGCTGCTCTAAATGCTGGATATCTTTCACGGTTACCAGCCCTATACGGTTCAAGGAATGATGAACACTATGGTCAATCATCCGTTCGACCTTATCTTTTGTATCGACTACCGATTCTTTGGCCTTTTCAGAAACTTTTTCTACGGTCTGATCGGCAATTTCGGTGGTTTTGGATTCCAGTTCTTCCCCCACCTTGACCAGTGAGTCAAATAATTTATTGCCTTCTTCTTCAGCACGGGAAAATGCGCCTAAGCCGGCCAGCCAGATCTGTTTGGTATATTTGCGAAAATCTAGCGCCGATTTACGCCCTGAACGTACTCTTGCTTTGTTTTTAGACGCTTTTTCATTTTCGTTTTGTGGTTCTGGCGATTCTACTGCTGCTTCATCCATTCGCATTTCTCCTGCTTATTTTGTATACCATTCAATATCATAAACCAACAAAATGCTCTTATAATAGCAAATTAAGCACTTGAACGTTTTGTTAAACTGTTCTACAAAGCAAGAATATTATGTATTACTTCCTGGTAATGCACTGCTTGGATATGCACGACTCGATCTGGTTAGGGACTAAATTGTATGAATGAATCGCAACAAAGACAAAATGAATCACATTTGTTGCTGACGATGGTGATGATTGTTCTGGAAACAATCTTTAGCTTTATCTTGAAATATGATCGTGTTGTTGCACTTCAGGCCAAAAAATTTGTAGACCAGAAAATTGCGGTCAAAATTAACAGCTATATTCCGTATTTTGACTTCTATGTGCAGTTTAGTGAACACGGCATCCTGTTTGATCTAAAAGCACCTGAAAAAGCCGTCGAGTTAGATGTCCGCACCACCCTGCTGGATTTGATTAAAATTTTTGTCTTGGGAAATCGCCGCAGTATTCGTGCCATGCGCATTGAAGGCGACCCGACCTTAAAAGATGAATTCCGCGACCTGCTGACCTTATTCAGTATCCCTAAAGTACTTTCGGACTGGCGTCAATGGCTGGCCGATCCTGAACAAGAGCAGGAACTGGAAACCTCTAAACGCCGGATTGCCCCGTTATTAGAGAAAATTGACCTGCAACGCTCGACGATTAATACCCTGCAGGTAGAAGTTAAACAGTATAAAAACCGCATTCGTCGCATGCAGCGCAACCAAAAGCGAATTAATCTGGCTTTTAGTCTAATTACTCTGCTATTAATTGCGTTATTAGTGTATAATTTATGGATCGTTTAAATCCTTAATTTCCCTGTGATTGAATCGAATATCCGAATAATAAAAAAACTTGACTATTTTAGTCAGGATTCATAGAATCTACACATCTAGTCCAACCATGTGTATCGAATCATGCGCTTAACCACTCGCGGTCGCTACGCAGTGACTGCTCTACTTGATCTAGCTTTGCAGCCAACTGAACAAACGATCACTCTTGCAGAAATTGCAGCTCGACAATCTATTTCTGTCGCTTACCTTGAGCAGTTATTTGCGAAATTAAAGCGTCACGGCCTGGTTTCCAGTATTCGTGGAGCCAATGGTGGTTATCACCTGGCGCGCAGTGCCGATACAATCACCGTATTAGAAATCATTGAAGCTGTAAATGAAACGGTTGATGCCACCCGTTGTGACCATAAAGGCAACTGCCAGAATGGTGCAATGTGCTTAACCCATGATTTATGGCAAGAACTCTCCCACCATATTGCCGATTATCTTGCAAAAATCACCCTTGCTGACCTTGTAGCTCGTGACAACGTTCAAGCCGTTGCAATTCGCCAAAATTCAGCATCTTTTGATTCAGCCCTTTTATCGGTTACAGGTATTTGACATGAAACGTCCGATCTATCTTGACTATGCAGCAACAACTCCTGTAGACCCTCAAGTTGCAGAACGTATGATGGAATGCTTAACTTTCGAAGGCACCTTCGGTAATGCAGCATCTCGTTCACATGCCTATGGCTGGCAAGCAGAAGAAAAAGTGGAATATGCACGTGAACAAGTTGCGAACTTGATCAAAGCTGACCCACGTGAAATTGTCTGGACTTCAGGCGCAACTGAATCTGACAACCTTGCCCTAAAAGGTGTGGCTCAATTCTATGCATCTAAAGGCAAGCACATCATTACCTCTAAAATTGAACACAAAGCAATTTTAGATACCTGCCGCGAGCTTGAGTCTGAAGGCTTCGAAATTACCTATCTTGAGCCACAACCACAAACCGGTTTAATTACCCCGGAAATGGTTCAAGACGCAATTCGTCCAGATACTATTCTTGTTTCCCTGATGATGGTGAACAACGAAATTGGTACCGTGACTGACGTTGCTGCAATTGGTGAAATTACCCGTGCCAACAAAATCTTCTTCCACGTTGATGCTGCACAGGCTGCGGGTAAAGTCGAGATTGATCTTTCAACCTTAAAAGTTGATTTAATGAGCTTCTCTGCACACAAAATCTATGGCCCTAAAGGCATTGGTGCCTTATTTGTACGCCGTAGCCCGCGTGTGCGTCTGAAAGCGCAAATGCACGGTGGCGGTCATGAGCGCGGTATGCGTTCTGGTACGCTGGCGACCCATCAAATCGTAGGTATGGGCGAAGCATTTGAGCTGGCAGGTAAAAACCTGGAAGCTGAACAAACCCGTTTACGCGTGTTACGTGACAAACTCTGGAATGGCCTGCAAGACCTTGAACAAGTGTTCCTGAACGGTCACCCGACTCAAAACGTAGCCAACTACTTAAACGTCAGCTTCAACTTTGTTGAAGGTGAATCGTTAATGATGGCGCTTAAAGATGCAGCAGTATCTTCAGGTTCTGCATGTACGTCTGCAACGCTTGAGCCATCTTATGTACTGCGTGCGCTAGGTCTGTCTGACGAGCTTGCGCACAGTTCAATTCGCTTCAGTTTTGGCAAATACACCACTGAAGAAGATATTGATCATGTGTTATCAATTACCAAAGCTGCTGTTGAGAAATTACGTGAACTTTCTCCGCTTTGGGATATGTATAAGGAAGGTATCGACCTTTCTACAGTTGAGTGGGCGGAACACTAATTCGACACTGAGATGAAGCTTTATTCAGCTTCATCTCATTGATAAAACGAATATTGACCCCATATTAATATTAACGCTGACCCCGAGGTTTGGAGAAGCAAAATGGCATATAGCGAAAAAGTAATTGATCATTACGAAAACCCACGCAACGTTGGTGTTTTAGACAAAAATGCAGACAACGTAGGTACAGGCATGGTCGGTGCACCAGCATGTGGCGACGTGATGCGTTTACAGATTCAAGTGAATAATGACGGTGTAATTGAAGAAGCACGCTTTAAAACCTATGGCTGTGGTTCGGCAATTGCATCAAGCTCACTGGTGACTGAGTGGTTAAAAGGTAAAACTTTGGACGAAGCTCAAGCCATCAAAAACATTGATATTGCAAACGAACTGGCTTTACCACCAGTTAAAGTACACTGCTCTGTACTTGCAGAAGACGCGATTAAAGCGGCTGTTGAAGACTATCGTACCAAACAGCAAAAAGCTTAATTGTTTCTCGTTTTAAAGACAGATTAACGGAGTTTTCATGATCCATTTAACTGAAAATGCTGCAACTCATATCAGCAATTACTTAAAGAATCGCGGTAAGGGTGAAGGTATTCGCGTTGGCGTGAAAACTTCCGGCTGTTCGGGTCTGGCCTATGTGCTTGAGTTTGTTGATGACGTCAATGCATACGATCAGGTATTTGAACAGCACGGTGTAAAAGTATTCATTGACCCGAAAAGTTTGGTCTATCTTGAAGGTTTAGAGATGGACTATGTCAAAAACGGCTTGAATGAAGGCTTCGAATTCAATAACCCGAATAAAAAAGGTGAATGTGGTTGTGGTGAATCCTTCACGGTTTAACTCCCGACCTTCCCTTCTTTTGCAGATTAAAACAGTGTCTTGTACACTGTTTTAATCGCATTTATGCAGTCCTTTTTTGCAATCAATCGCGGATTATCTCTCCCATGAATCATTTTGAGCTGTTTAACCTGCCTGTAGCACTCGATATTGATTTGGCTACTTTAAAAGCAGAATTTTTAAAGTTACAGCAACAATATCACCCCGATAAAGCCGAAGATAAAGACCAGGCGCTGATTCAGTCCAGCGAAATCAACCAGGCGTATAAAGTTTTATCTCAGGTTGACAGCCGCGCAGGTTATTTACTGAGCTTAAAAAAACAGGATTATCATCTGGATCAGTCGATCAGTGATTTCGAGTTTTTACAGTCTGCCTTGGAAATTCGTGAGCAGCTGGATGATGCCCGCTCTGCCGATGAACTGGCTTCCCTGAAAACCGAAGTCCAGCAATGGATTGATGGTCTGGTTCGCGAATTTAAAATTGATTATGCAGATGAAGACTGGGGCGAAGCACGCGATACAGTACGTAAATTGCGTTTCTTCCAGAAAGTCATGACCGATATTGACAAGGCTGAAGATCGTTTCCTCGACGATGACAGCTTTGACTTAGATGACGATTTTTAATTTTATTTTTTCAAATTAACGTGCAAAGGATGTAACACAATGGCGCTCTTGCAAATTGCAGAACCAGGACAATCAAGCGCACCGCATGAACATCGCATTGCGATTGGAATTGATTTAGGTACCACACATTCACTGGTGGCCACTGTTCTTTCGGCGCAAGCCAAAGTCCTTCATGATGAACAAGGTCGTGTGTTACTTCCCTCAATTGTTCATTATGCCGAAAATGCCACGCAATATGGCAACGATGCCAAACCGTTTATCACCAGCGATCCGAAAAATACCATTGTTTCAGTGAAACGTTTTATGGGTCGCTCCAAGGCAGACATCAAGTTTCAGCACCCTTACGATTTAGTGGGTGAAGCCAATGAAATGCCGGCTTTTGAAACTGCGCAGGGTCGTAAAACACCAGTAGAAATCTCGGCTGAAATTTTAAAACAGCTGAAAGACCGTGCTGAAGACAGCCTGAAAAATCCGGTCAATGGCGCAGTAATTACCGTTCCGGCTTATTTTGATGAAGCCCAGCGTCAAGCCACACGTGATGCAGCTCAACTGGCCGGTCTGAATGTGCTGCGTTTACTCAATGAACCGACTGCTGCTGCAGTAGCCTATGGTCTGGATCAGGACAGCAATTTAAGTACCGATCGCAACTATGTGATTTATGACTTAGGCGGCGGTACCTTTGACGTATCAATTTTACGCTTCTCGCAAGGCGTATTTGAAGTACTGGCGACCGGCGGTCATACTGCATTAGGTGGTGATGATCTAGATCGTTTAATTGTCAAATGGGCGAAAAAACAGCTGAATATTGACACATTAAATGACACCGAATATGCCCACTTTGTCGTTGCAGCGCGTAAGGCCAAAGAAGCGCTATCGGATGCGAAATCAGTAGAACTGCAACTACTCGATCAAACACTGACACTGGATCGTGCAACTTTTGAAAGCATTATTCAGGTGGCGTTAGACAAGACCATTAGCGTCTGCAAACGCGTGCTGCGCGATGCCAAACTGGAACTGACCGATATTCAAAACGTGGTACTGGTTGGCGGTTCTACCCGCTCCTATGCGGTGCAAAAAGCTGTTCGCGAAGTGTTTAACCAAGAACCGCTGTGCACCATCAACCCGGATGAAGTGGTTGCGATTGGCGCCTCTATTACAGCCAATCAGCTGATTGGCAATACCAAAGACGGCTCATTGCTGTTAGACGTCACCCCACTGTCTTTAGGTCTGGAAACCATGGGCGGTCTGGTCGAACGTTTAATTTCACGTAATACTGCAATTCCAGTTGCGCGTCGTCAGGAATTCACCACTTATCAGGATGGACAAACCGCCATGCTGATTCATGTGGTGCAAGGTGAACGTGATCTGGTTGAGCATTGCCGTAGTTTAGGCCGTTTTGTCCTGCAGGGTATCCCACCAATGACTGCCGGTCAGGCGCGTATTGAAGTCACCTTCCAGGTTGATGCCGATGGCCTGCTTAGTGTTTCTGCCAAAGAAACGACTTCTGGCGTTTCCGCGCATATCGACATTAAACCGTCTTATGGTTTATCGAGCGAAGATACCGAACGTTTACTGCTTGACGGTTTCAAATACGCAGAAGAAGACAAACACCTGCGTCATTTACAGGAAACCAAGGTCGAAGCACAGCGTGAACTGGAAGCTCTGGAGCAGGCACTAAAAGTTGATGCACAGCTATTGAGCGCAGAGCAACTGGACGCATTGAATAGTGCGAAAACCCATTTGTACAGCCAGCTTGAAACAACCGATATTCAGGCTATTGAACAGGCTGTTGAACAGCTTAAAATACACAGTGATGCTTTTGCTGCGCTTCGCATGAACCAGCATATTGATGCTGCTCTTAAAGGCACCAAGCTCGACGACTGGTCAAACTCAAACTAATTTAAGGTAAAGACTATGCCACGTATTAAAGTACTTCCACATGCGCAATTCTGCCCAGAAGGTGCTGAGTTTGAAGTTGAACAAAATGCCAACCTGTGCGAAAGCCTGTTAAAAAACGGCATTAAAATTGAACATGCCTGTGATATGTCATGTGCCTGCACCACCTGTCACGTGGTGGTACGCCGCGGTTTTGACAGCCTGGAAGAAATGAATGATGTCGAAGCTGATCTGTTAGATCGTGCTTGGGGTCTAGAACCTGACTCACGTTTATCTTGTCAGGTACAGGTGGTTGATGAAGATCTGGAAGTTGAAATTCCAAAATACACCATTAACCATGCTTCTGAAAATCACTAAGACTTAAAACAAAAAAACCACGCTCCGGCGTGGTTTTTTTGACTTGATAGAACACTCAACAATCTTCGATCAAGCAGATCATCTATCTTTATAATTTAATGAAATTCCCGATCTGGTCGATTAACCTCGACTTCTTCAATCACTTCATCTTCCAGTTTTAATTTCACAATACCCTGCGAGTTGGTCAGTTTTTGCTGGGTCTGAATCCGTTTAATCATTTTTTCCAGCACACCAATCAGTTCCGGATATTCAAAGTTTTGCACTTCATCCAGATTCAGCAACAGATGAAAACCTTTGTATTCATAGTCAAACCAGCGCTGATAATCGGATTTTCTGGCCGCATATTTTTCCATCACCTGCCAGGTTTTCACCGGACCCTGAATACCTTTCAGGAAAATTGGCGCTTTCGGCGCACACAGATAATCATTTTTCACCAGTTGATAGGTATCATCTGACAGCAGGATTTCATCAACTTCGGCTGCGCTTTGCAAACGCGCTGCCAGATTGGCATCGCGGCCGACAATGGTATAGGCCATCCGATGCGCCGCACCATAGTTACCCACGTGGCAATAACCGGTACTGATGCCCATGCGGATATGTAACGGCGGATAGCCCATTTTAATCCAGCGTTCACGCAGCAGTTTCATTTGCTGGCGCATGGCAATGGCCATTTCAACGCAGGTCTTGGCATCATTTTCCACACCCTGACTGCTTGGATCACCAAAGAAAATCAGGATAGCATCCCCCATAAACTTATCGACGGTGGCTTCATACTGCTTGGCAATTTCAGTCATATGACTCAAATAGTCATTCAGCAGGTAGGCTAAATCATCTGGAATCAGGGTTTCAGACAGCTCGGTAAAGCCCTGAATATCGGAAAAGAAAATGGTGAGTTTTTTACGTTTATATTCAATTTTGGCTTCTGACTCGCCTTTCATGATCGAATGCCAGAGCTGAAGCGGCGCATAACGGCTCAACTGGTTGGCAAACTCCATATAGCGGTTCATTTGCTGATAATAATGCTCACGCTTATGGTTAGACGCACGAATCCGGCGGGTCTGATAAACACTGCCCATACCGAAATACACGATCATGCACAGGAAGGCCAGAATAGTCAGCTCATTGGTGGTGTATTCAAAATATTCACCAAAGCCAAATACGAAAATATTGCACAGATAGAATACCGACGCTGCAAATAAAGCCGCCAGCGACACCAAAAAGAACGACACTTTGACGTTAATGGCGGTATACAGCAAGGCAAAAATAGCCGCAAAGGTCAGGACCAGATTTAAATGCACGGCCGACAGACAGATGGCCACAATCATAATATCTATAATAAATAAGATATTTCTTTTAATCTGATAGTTATATTTAGATTGTAGCCAGCGCGACAGTTTCGGGGTAATAAACAGCAAAAATGCCAATAAAACCGGAATATAAATTTGGTACTGGGTGTCTGGATAGGTGTAATGATAGACAATCAGGATCAGCGATAAACTGGCATAGCCCATAACCCGATGCAGGTAATCAAATTGTGTAGGATCTCGATCCATCCAATAACCTAGTGACACCGTACTCTACTCTCCTTAGCGGATCTGGTCACACCATACATCCCTGCATGATGCAAACACGAATATCAGTCCATTCGCCAGTCAAATGGCATATCGCCCTGACCGCGTAGTGCCAACATTAGCGTTTGGCGCATATGGTTCAGCACTTCATTGTTATACGGTACTGCTGGTGTTCCCCAGACCGGTTTTGGCCATGCCACATCATTTTGATAACGCACCACATGATGGAAATGCAATTGTGGCACCATGTTGCCCAGTGCAGCGACATTCATTTTATCGGCACGGAATACACGTGACAGTTGGCTAGATAACCAGCTCGATTCACGCAGGAACTGTTCCTGGTCGGCCTGGCTTAATTCATAGAGTTCGGTAATGCCCGGCACACGTGGAATAAGAATGAGCCAAGGAAATTGCATATCATTCATTAAACGACATGTTGACAGGGGAAAGTCGCCTACAAAAAAAGTATCTTGAGCAAGTTGTGGATGCAAACTAAACATATCTTTATAAATGACGCAAATTAGAATGATGGCTAATACTATCACATCCCAAAGGACGTGAATATTCTATAACGGCCGTTTCACCACAAATAACACACTATTTGCAGCCAGCCAGAGCAATCCCCTATCTTCAATAAATTTCCTTAAATAATCAAGACTTCTTTGCGCAGTCAGCGATTAAATAAACAGCAGGAATTGCATCAGGACTGAGCGCTAACTCAGGCTGGCAGCTCACGCAGCAGTTGCTCCAGCAAATCGGAAATAAACTGAATCCGTTTTTGATGTTCATCCAGCAGCACCATGACTTTTAAACGCTGTCCGCCATCCATCCGGAAATAGGTCGGATGTTTCTGCATCATCTGGATAATGCTGATTGCCTGCACCGGGGTATCTGGTGAAAACTCGATATTGCCACCATTGGCACCCACATCAATTTTGGTAATACCAAGCTGCTCGGCTTTCAGACGCAGCTGATGCACGGCAAATAGCTGTTTTACCGGTTGTGGTGGAATACCAAAACGGTCAATCAGTTCCATACGGATGTTGTCGAGTTTTTCCTGTGTATCGGTATTGCTGATACGTTTATAGAATAATAAACGCTGATGCACATCGCCCAGATACTCATCCGGAATCAAGGCTGGCATGTGCAGGTTGATTTCCGCTGTTAACGACAACGGCGCATCGAAATTTGGGGTTTTGCCTTTTTGAATGGCTTTAGTGGCTTTTTCCAGCATTTCCATATACAGGCTATAACCAATGGCCTGCATCGAACCGCTTTGCTGTTCCCCGAGAAGTTCACCGGCACCACGAATCTCCAGATCTTCGGTGGCCAGCATAAAACCGGCACCCAAGGTCGATGCACGCTGAATCGCATCCAGACGTTTTTCAGCATCACCTTTTAAGCCTTTAATCGACGGCACCAGCAAATAGGCATAAGCCTGATGGTGCGAACGTCCGACCCGGCCGCGTAGCTGGTGTAATTGCGCCAGGCCGAGCTTGTCGGCGCGTTCAATTAAAATGGTATTGGCATTCGGGACATCAATCCCGGTTTCAATAATGGTGGAACAGACCAGCACATTATATTCTTTATGATAGAACTGCTGCATCACCTGCTCCAGTTCACGCTCACGCATCTGGCCATGTGCGACTGCGACTCGCGCTTCCGGCACCAGCTGGCGGATATTTTCTGCTGCACGTTCAATGGTATCGACTTCATTATGCAGGAAATACACCTGACCGCCACGTAGCAATTCACGCAAAATCGCTTCTTTGACTGAATCACCAGTCTGTTCCTGCACAAAGGTTTTTACGGCTAAACGACGCGCTGGTGGTGTGGCAATGATGGATAAATCGCGCATGCCACTAAAGGCCATATTCAGGGTACGTGGAATAGGGGTTGCCGTTAAGGTCAGCATATCGACATCGGCGCGCAAGGCTTTAATCCGCTCTTTATCGCGCACGCCAAAACGGTGTTCTTCATCCACAATCATCAGGCCCAGCTGTTTGAACTGGACATTTTCCTGCAAAATTTTATGGGTACCAATCACAATATCGACTTTGCCTTCGGCCAAATCTTCAATGATTTTAGTATGGGTTTTGGATGAACCAAAACGCGACAGGACTTCAATACGCACCGGCCAGTCGGCAAAACGGTCTTTAAAGGATTCATAATGCTGCTGTGCCAGCAAGGTGGTCGGTACCAAGACCGCTACCTGTTTATTATTTTGCACGGCGACAAAGGCGGCACGCATGGCCACTTCGGTTTTACCAAAGCCAACATCCCCACAGACCAGACGGTCCATTGGTTTGGCCTGCTGCATATCATATAAGGTCGCTTCAATGGCATTGGCTTGATCCAGCGTTTCTTCATAGGCAAACCCGGATGCAAACTGCATATACAGTTTTTCATCCAGCTCAAAGGCATAGCCCGGCTTGGACTGACGGCGTGCCTGTATATGCAGCAATTCGGCTGCGACATCGTGAATCTGCTCCAAAGCCTTGCGCTTGGCCTTGTTCCAGGCATCAGTGCCGAGTTTATGTAGGGGTGCCAAATCCGGATCGCCACCACTATAGCGGCTAATTAAATGCAAATTAGTCACCGGCACATAGACTTTAGCGCCATCGGCATAATCGAGCTGCAAGAATTCATGATCCTGCTGATCAATTTCCAGCGTCACCAGTCCGGCATAACGCCCCACACCGTGATCAATATGTACCACCGGCGCGCCAATACTCAGCTCGGTCAGACTGCGTATTAAAAACTCTTCCGAGACTTCCTGCTGACGTTTACGCCGACGTTGAACCACACGATGTTCATAGAGCTGGTTTTCCGAAATGACCGAAAGCTGGCCCTGAATCACCAGACCACGATCTAAAGGGGCGTTGGTAATGGCAACGGCATATAAAGATTTCTGGAATTCGGCAAAGTTCTCAACGGTTGGGATTTCTCCCAGACTGGAACGCAGCGCATCTTTTAAGGTTTCACGGCGACCGGCACTTTCTGCGACCAGCAACACCGGATGATTGGCAGCGTTAATATACTCTTTGACCAGACTGAACGGTTTTTCCCGTTTCGGATCGACCGGCAATTTAGGCGGTGCTTCAGTGGCCAGATTTACCACACCGGCTTTTTCAGCAAAATGATCTGCCGAGGCGATGATGCGGCCAAACTGGTTTAACTGTCCCAGCACCTGCTGAGGTGATAAAAACAGTTGCTCTGGCGGTAAAATAGGCTGGTCAATATTATGCCGGCGATCTTCATAACGGCGGTTTACTTCCTGCCAGAAGCTATTTAAACCTTCTTCCAGCCCTTTATCTGTAATGACAATGCCATTCTCAGGTAAGTACGCCATTAAGGTACTTTCGGCAGCCATTGCCTGAGCGCTAAAGAATAACGGAAAATAGAACTCTATCCCTGGCGAGGCAATGCCATCGAGCACATCCTGATACACCGGGCTTTTCTTTGGATTTGCGCTTGGGAATAATTCTGCATAACGATCGCGGAACAGCGAACGGCCTTCTTTTAAAGGAAACTCTTTGGCGGGTAGTACTGAAAATTGCTGAATGGTTTGGGTGGTCCGCTGGGTTTCCGGATCAAAAAACTTCAGGCTTTCAATTTCATCATCAAACAGGTCAATCCGGATTGGTGCTTCTTGCCCTGAAGCAAAAATATCCATAATACTGCCGCGCACCGCAAATTCACCATGATCATAGACTGTATCGACCAGATGATAACCAGCCTGAATCAGGCGTTTCTTTTGCTGTTCCAGTTCAAATTTCTGGCCAACCTGAATATCAAAATGCTCACCTAAGACCCAAGAGGTTGGCGCCACACGCTGCGCCAGGGTTGCAGCCGACACCAGCAGCACGCCCTGCTGTGGCATATTCGATAAAATCGCCAGACGCTCAGAGACAATATCCTGATGCGGCGATAAACGGTCATAAGGTAAAATTTCCCAATCCGGGAAAATGGTCGGTTGAATACCATAAAACTCAAATTCGCTTTCCAACTGCCCCAAATGCTGGCTGTTACGCGCCACCACAATCAATAACTGTTTATGCAGGGTGCTCAGCTGCTTGATCAGCAAGGCCGCGGATGAGCCCTGCAAATTGCCCACCCAGCGTTTTTCGCCCGTTTTTAATTGTTTCAGATTGAGTTGGGAGCTTTCGTGTTGGAACATGTATATAGCTTTTAGGTCTAATCAACATGCGGCTTATACTAACACGAGCATTTCCATCCATTACGTTAATTTTTCTTAATCTTTATCTGAAAAAATGAGACTGCATCTGGCTGAAAAATGGATTGAAGCTTACTTTTTCTCACGCAAAAACTGACGATAATAATCATTCAGGCGTTTCACGATACTTTTAAACTGCAACAGGTTTTCTTCTGTGTTGCCCAAACGCGTCACAAAGCTTTGCGTGGCAATTTCCAGATCAATTTTTTCATTGATCAGCATGGCGGTAAAATACAGTTCTTTCAGGTCATCAAAACGGTTCATACGCCGATTAGACAAATACTCCAGCCGCTCCGATAAAGCATCATTCAGCACAATACCATCGACGATATAGCCATGTTGCGGATCAAACTGAATCTGATGTTCAGCCAGAAATTCTGCTTCTGGAGAGGGCTTGCTTTTAAACAGTTGCGCCACTTTATTGAACATATGGTTATATCCTGAAATTCGCTGTGCCTAGTGTATCGGCTTTAGCGTGGAGATCCAGCGTTTGAACGCGGATATCTTCATAAAAACAAAAAAGCATCCGAAGATGCTTTTAACTTGAGAGTTTTAACCATACTGGCGCTGCAAATAATGCACAATATCATCCGATTCAAACATATGAGCGCCGGTATTCGGATCAACCAGATAAGGCACCTGAATATTCTCTCCCATCAGTGCCAAGACTTTCTCACGTTTACCGCCCTTTAAAGGTACATATTTACCTGGCTTTAAACGTAATTTGGCCAGCCCCTGATCCTGCCAGCGCTCTTTGGCCACATTATGGAAAATAAAAGGCAATTCCAGCTCGGTTAAGGTACTGCGCACAATGCGCGTATACGGACTGGCTTCAAAACCCCACAGCTCCAGCAGTTGCTCTGGTGCCGCACGGTTTTTAATCTTTTTCTTGACCCAGACCCCGCGTGCACCATTAAGCAGCGTACCAGCAAAGGCCACAAAGGGAATTTTTGGATAATGTGCATAGCGCCGCGGGGTTTTCCCGCTTTTGCCATAGTGTTTAAACAGATGATGAATAATCTGCTGCGATTCGTAGAGACGATCTCCGGTATTTTCATCTACCAGAAATGGAAATTGCAGTTTACCGCCCAATTCCTTGACCTGCGGACGGTATTTTTTACCGCCTTTAGGACAGGGATAGACTTCATAATCCAGATTCAGCAAGGTCATGACTTCGCGGACACGTCGACAAAATGGTGAACCTTCAAACTCATACAACTTGAGCGGCTGCTCAGGTTGCTTGGGAAATGCTGTGCCATTGCTTCCGCGCCCGCCTTCGGTCAAAGCAGAAGCCAATGCCTGTACCACTTTAATTTGATGATGCAACATCATGACCTTCCTGTTCTTGTTGTGTTCTAGAAGATGAATGCCGAATCGGGTTGATTACAGCTCCACCAATGCTTCTTTGGCCACCACAATACCATTATTATCGGCATAAATATAATCACCCGACTGAATATTCACACCACCAAAGCTGAGCGGAATATCGACCTCACCCACGCCTTTACGGTTACTTTTTTGTGGAATTGCTGCCAGCGCATGTACGCCTAAATCCAGTTCAGCAATGGCATCGACATCACGTACACAACCGTAAATAATCACACCATTCCAGTTGTTTTTTACTGCAGATTCGGCAATCAGGTCGCCCATAAGTGCACAGCGCATTGACGCACCACCATCCACCACCAGCACTTTGCCCCGGCCTTCAGTCGCCAGTAATTCTTTTACACGCGAATTATCTTCAAAGCATTTTACCGTCACCACCTGACCGCCAAAACTTTTACGCGCGCCATAGCTTTTGAAAAATTTGCCATCCATTGATGGGGTGACCACTTGCAGCTGTTTATCCGGGTTATCATCCAGCAAATCACAAGTAACGAAAGCGACTGTAGACACGTGTGTTTCCCTCATTTTGTATGTTGTATGCGTAAATTATCATAAATTTCAAACTTTTCAGTTTGAGTTAAGGCAGCCTCGACCATAGTATGAGCCACCTGCCCGGCTGTCACTGGCCGATGTTTAAAATTTTTAGGCAAAAAAGATGAACAGCGCTGAAACAGCTGCTGTGACAGATCTTCCAGAAAACGTGCATCCTGACGCTCGCCTAGCAATAACGATGGGCGCAGCAGTGAAACTTTGCTTAAAGATAAGTTCTGAATGTACTGTTCCAGTTCACCTTTGACCCGATTATAAAAAAATGGCGATCTGGCATTGGCCCCCAAGGCACTGACCAGCAGATAATGGGCAGAGGTTTGCTGCAACAGCTCGGCAAAATGGGCATTGATAGTAAAGTCGGTCGCATAAAAGTTATCTTTTGAGCCGGCTTTTTTCAGGGTGGTACCCAAACAGCTAAAGCCATGACTATGCTCGCTGACATCCTGATCATTCAGCATCAGTAAATCTTCCAGCACCAATGGCTGTACTTTGGCCATCTGTTCAAAGGCTGCATCCGGACGACGCACCACCGCTGTAACCTGCTGACAGGCAGGATGATCATTTAAGGCAGAAACCAGTGCCCGACCGACCAAACCGGTCGATCCTATGACAATGGCTTTTTTTATGATTTGAGTCATTTTTTATCCAATATTCAGGCACTCACACTAATCTAACGTTTCCTTTCATTTTTTTCTGCATCTTAAATGTTGTCAAAGCTTGTCAAGACTTGACTTCGACGCATTGTTTAATCAAAATATGGCACTTGTTTACGGGCTGGTGAAATTCTGCTGATGTGGTTTTCAGTTGAATTGCGGCCCGCCCAGACCAATCTATTTCAAGGAGTGCACGAGTGGCAAACTCTGCTCAAGCTAAAAAACGTGCTCGTCAAAACGTTAAAGCACGTAAACATAACGCAAGCTTGCGTTCTATGGTTCGTACCTATCTTAAACGTACAGTAGCTGCTATCGCTGCTGGTGACTATGCTGTTGCTTCAGAAGCTTACAAAAAAGCTGTACCTGTAATCGACCGCATGGCTGATAAAGGCATCATCCATAAAAATAAAGCTGCTCGTCATAAGAGCCGCTTGAACGCGCAAGTTAAAGCATTAGCTTCTAACTAATCGCAAAGCAGAAAGAGCCCTGATTCAGGGCTTTTTTTGTATCTGTAGATTTTATTTTGGTCCGATCTTATCCTCAATACGTTTACGTCCCAATCGATTCCATCTCAATTCCACACTAAACCGTCTAAAAAACATCTAACCATCACACGACCTACCATCGCTAGAAAATAAATCTGTCCCCCTATATTTTTGATTGCCACAACATCCCCCATAAAAAAACACCTCCTAAACTACTTAGAAGGTGTTTATATAATTCAGACTAGAATGTTGAATATGAATTGTTATTTCAGCATCAGTCTTAAGTTTTCTGGGGTTAAATAAGCCAGTTGCAGACTATTATTAGCGCTTAACTGGGTCCATTGCTGGTTAGCCCCACCGGTACAGCCATAGCGGATTAAACGGGCACGATTGTCTTTTAAATAGCCATGTTCCAGATCAAAACATTGAGCACCCTGGCGGATGGTTCCGGTTTCTGTATGCATTGTCCACACCTGACTGTCCTGTGTGGTGCTACAGCTGGCCAGTGTTACCATATTGCCGTTATTGCTTAAACACAGATCCATCTCGGCTTTACTATGAATCCGGCCCAAACCATCATAAATCCATTGCTCGGTGTCATCTCCGGTACAGGCGCTTGCACCACTGATATAGACATTTTTCTGACCTGTCGCCAGAGTTTCCACTTTCAAACAGTTATTTCTGTTTTTAAGTAGCGTTGCTTCAGCCAGAAGATCTTCATTGGCCAGTCCCAACTGCGTCACGAAGCCATCCAGCGCTGTTTGCGCTTCAGGTTTTGCATGCTCCAGATCGGCACGGTAGACATTCATCCAGCGATTCAAACGGTAGATGTTCTGTTGCTGCTGTTCATAACGCTGCAACTGCTGCTGAGCTAGTGCACTCAATTCATGACGATTTTCTGCATAAGAATCATATAGTAATTGTGCAGCCGGCTTTAAAGCGATCACCGCCTGATTGGCCTGTGCTTCCAATTGCTGCTGGAATTCCGGCAATTCCACTTTTCTAAGCGCCGTATAACCATCCGCGCGTCCAATTTTTACAGCAGCTGAAATGGCAGTGCTGTATTGAGGAATCGTAAGTGTCGATAATAATTTCTCGGCTTCATTGGCTTTTTTGCAGTACAAATTAACCTGTTGCGGCTGATCTGCAATGGCCAGGTTCACATGCAGCTTATTGGCATTACCACGCATACGATGAGGTGCCAAAGCCACGTTCTGGCTGCGATTGGTATATTGAACATCTAACCAGCAAGCCGCCTGCTCTGCGCCACGCTGTGCAGCCGGCAAATCATAGACATTGCCCCAGTTGCTGCGTGCTGCCGGATACAACACCCCTTGCTGGGTTTCCGGATCATAGCCGCCAATAATGGTAATCACCGGCACCCCAAATAAACGCGGTTTTAAATAATAGCCATCGGCGCTGTTATACCAGACCTCGCTTGAATTCGGCACTTTCGGATAGACCACTTCCATCTGGCGGCTGTCCGGATTCCAGCGTTTATAGCCGGATGGCGAGCTTTCATCCCACACATGACGATTGGTAAAATGCGGCTGGATACGCAAAAAGGTACTATAACCGGTGTAATGGGTATAACGTGAAATACTGCTATTGGTGGCACCGCCTGACATGGCATCCCAACCATACGGATACAGTTTCAGGAAATTTGGCACCCCGTTTTTGCCATCGCCCAGATTGGAGGATTGCCAGGCCAAATTACCGCGCATTTTGTTGCGATAGCCTATATAGCCCCAGCCACTATCGGCATGATGTGCCGACCAGAAATAATTGGTGGTGGTATCATCTACTTTAAAAGAGCCCGGATAATGGCCTAAACCATAATGATGGCCAATTTCATGGCTAAATTCGTTACCCACCGAGTTATACAGGGTCAACATGCCGTTACCGCCACTCAAGCCATGGGTCTGTTCACCATTGCTATATTTACCCCGCGCATGGTGAGTTACCACAGTTTGAGTCAGTTGAGGCTGTTGCTGACTGAGCATCGAAGCACTGGTCACCCCCCAGTTGGCCAAGTTAATTCCCACACTAAAGGTCGATTTCGCCGTGTTTTCACGCATATCCCCCGAATAAACACCGCCTTCGCCTGCACTTTGACTGTCGTAGATGGTGCCGTTGGCCACCATCACCCGATCCAGCTGAATATCATCATATTTAGCCACCGTCATGTGCGCTGCCGGAATGGTCTGGAAATAGTCTGTGCCTGAATTTTCCGGTTCAAGCAGCATGGCATGTCCTGTTGAATGTGGCGGCGCAGTGAGCAGTCCAATCCGGATATTATTTAGTACCAGTTCACCAGGCGCAGCAAAATCAATCTGCTCTGCCAGTAAATCACCACTGCGGTTTTTGCTGTCAATGATCCGTAATTTTAAGCCCGGACGTACTTCATCCCAGTTTAAGCGCGCTGACCAGGCCCGTTTACTGTAGCGCACTTCTGCACGGCCATCACGATTGCTCTGGTCCGAGGCCGGAATTTGAGTCGGATCAGCCAGGTTGATACGGCGTAACAGCCGTTCATTCTGATACACCTCAACCTGCAGTGCATTAATCTGATCCATCTCCTGCATCGGTGTGATTAATAACAATGCCTCCCGTTCTGCGGTTAAACGTGGCATTTTTTTCTCTTCGTTACCATTCGGGTCAACCACATGGCCTTGGGCAAACTGCACCATCGCCTGCAAAGAACCTGTTAAATCATTACGCACTTCACGTGATTCAGACTGGGCATTAAAATCATAAAAACCCAAAACAGATGGACTTACCACATCTTGCGTTGGCTCAGGATAATGACTTCCATGCAGCGGAGCATCTGGTGCTGTCCCATTGTTCGGCTGTTGACTTTCTCCATCACTACCACCACCGCCACATGCCGTCAGCATAAACGACAATATACTTACACTTAACAAACTAAGCGGAAACTTGATCACACTTTTCACTATTTACTTTACCCCAATGTCAATTTATGACTAAAAATAAAAAAATAAACACATATTTTTCAATAACTTAATTAAATATATTAAAGTAGTTTAGAGTCCAAAGCAATGTGTTGTACTTTATTGAGTAGATACAGAGAAAGCTAATTTTTATTTTTTAAATGATGAACAAAAATGCAGCAGAAAATAAAATTTTGATTTAGGCGTTTTTTAGACAGACAAGACTCTTACACCCCAATAGAAATAGGCGTAGCACATAGTCATTTTAGGTGAATTTTTTTTGAGTGTGAGCAAGATATATTAAAGCCAGCCATAGCTCACCTTCACAAACCATCCCCAGCGCAAATTTATATTAAACTTTTTGATGAAACTGCGAGATATCCAAGGTATGTACTTTGCCGCGCCAGATCCATTTCAACTGTGATTCCAGAAAATTTTCACCTTCAAACCAGACAAACAGCCCTTCCATCATTTGTGGCCAGTCTTCCTGTGACACCTCATTACGCCCTGAAATTACCGCAATAATCGCAGCCAGAATGGTGTCATGACTGACCGCCAGACTTAGGCCGCCCGGACTGTTAGGATGAGTGTTATAAATCAGTTCCAGCACATCCACCACGCCATGAATCGGATGTTTCATGCCCGGCAAGGCATTATTGACAAAGCTGTTAATAAAGCCCAACGCACCCTGCTGACGAAAATATGGCCCGGCCTGCTTGATGTCCAGCACAAAACTGCCCGGCTCAACCAGCAAACCCTGCTCGACAATTTCAATATGATGGGTATTTGGCGCAATATGTACCGAATCTGCACCTTCAATCATTAAGGCGGCAGTATCGACACAGCGCTGGATTGGACTAGAGATACAATGCTGAATGGCGCGTCCGCTATGGTCAATGAGATAAGCCCCCCATTTTTGCGCCAGTTCACGCCCCGGACCGGTTAACTGCAAATCATAGCCCGCCAGTCCCTGTCCAGCCACATTTTCACGAATGGAATGCCGGGTAAACAAGGTCACGGGAGTATGTACATCGGGCAATAAATCAATTGCCTTTAACATACTCGGTGGAAGCAGCTCTAACGCCATGGATCAAGCCAAATACAAAGGTGTTAAGCCCACTATAGCATGTTGGCAAATTAGCTCAATGTTCATTCGCCATAAGTGCTAGAGCACGCAAGGCAATCTCTTTCATTTCGGCATTTTTATAGGCAATAAAATTGCCATTTAACAGCGTATCACGATGGTTATATAAAAATGGCCGTCCCTGAAAATCAATCAGGCCACCGCCAATCCGTTCAATCAGGCATTGGCCAGCACTGGTGTCCCATTCACTGGTTGGGTGAAAACGCGGATATAAATCCACTTTATCTTCCAGCATCATGCAGAACTTATAAGCACTGCCAGCACGAAAAACCGTATAGTCCTGTTCAATCGTAGCGAGCGCCTGTAGATACTGCTCATAGACCGGTTTATTTTGGCTACTTTGACTTAAACCGACTTGAATCTGCGGACCACTGTCTACATATAGATAGGCGTACCATTGCTGTTGCTGGATATTAAACCGTAGCGGCAGGCCCTGTTTGGGGCAGATATACACCGTTTGCTCGCCCGGAATCGCCAGAATGGCAAAGGTGGTATGAATGCCTTCGATCAGACTCAGGTTAATGGTAAATTCCGGACGTTGATGTAAAAACTCTTTGGTGCCATCGAGTGGATCAAGCAGCCAGAACGTGTCCCACCGCGCCCGATCATAAACTGCGCCTTCTTCTGACAGTAGCGGCATATCTGGAAACTGCTGGGCCAGCTGTTCTGTAATGAAGGCATTCACCCGAAAATCGGCCTGGGTTACGGGCGATTCATCGCTTTTGTGTTCAATATCAAAATCGGCACCGGAACAATAACGCTGATATTCTTCTCGCAAGATTTCACATGCCTGTGTCACAATGGGCATCAGCTGCAAAATCAGTGGATCTTGTGGTGCTGTGGTTTTTTTAAACATAGATAGCCTTATATGTCGAATTATTCTGATCAACCCACCATCATCTTTGACATGGATGGTACGCTGCTTGACCTTGCCTATGATGATTTCATCTGGAATGAGCTGTTACCGGCGCGCTATGCCGAGCTGCATCAATGCAGTCTGGCGGAAAGCCGGGATACCCTGTTCCAGTTTTATCAGGAACACAACCATACCCTCAACTGGTATTCATCGCGCTTCTGGACCAGTAAAGTCGGGGTCGATGTACTGGCCATGCAGATTGAGCACAAACATAAGGTGGCTTTAAGACCGGGCTGTATCGAGCTGCTCGATTACCTAAAAGCCAATGGCTATCCAATCTGGCTGGCCACCAATGCCGACTGCGCCGGCCTGGCCTTTAAACTTGAGCAGACTGGTCTGGCCGACTATTTTGATGTCATGATCAGCAGTGAAACCGTTGGACATGCCAAAGAATTTGTCGCGTTCTGGCAACACCTGGCACAGCAGCATCCTTTTGATCCTGCCCGCTGTTACTTTATTGATGATACCGAAAAAGTACTCAATGGTGCAGCAAAATTCGGTATTCAACAGCTGCTGACCATTCAGCAGCCTTCATCAGGCAAAGCAGCCCGTGTAGACAGCCGTTATCCGATGCTGCATGCGCTGACCGACCTGATTCCCCTATTGCAACACGCTGAGGAAAACAAAATATATGCCTAAATCTGCTCAACACGAAGCTGTAGAAAGCATGCGTATTGACAAGTGGCTCTGGGCGGCCCGCTTTTTTAAAACCCGTTCAATTGCCAAAGCAGCCATTGAAGGCGGCAAGGTGCATCATAATGGTGAGCGCGTCAAAGTTTCCAAGGAAATCCGGGTTGGCATGGAGCTGACCGTACAACAGGGCTTTGACCGCAAAACGGTCAAAGTACTGTCTTTATCAGCAGTCCGCGGTCCGGCACCGGTGGCCCAGCAACTTTATGAAGAAACTGAGGTCAGTATTGCTCGTCGGGAATTGATTGCATCACAAAGAAAGTTGCATAATCTAGCACGGCCTGATCATCGTCCAAGTAAAAAAGACCGACGACAAATCAGTAAATTTAAACAAGAAAATGATCAGTCCTATGACCAGTCCTGGTCATATCATGATGATTAATTTTGGGCGTCAGAATGTGTCGCAAGGCCACTGATTTTCATAGAAGAGAAACATAAATTCTGTCACTATACTCGGGTGGAAAGAGTTTGAAGTACATACATCCACTTGAGTATATTGTTTGGTGACATCGTATTGAGGTTGTAAGATGGATGAGAATAAAAGCAAGGCGCTAAATGCTGCCCTAAGCCAGATTGAAAAACAGTTTGGTAAAAACACAGTAATGCGTCTTGGTGACAATACCGTACAAGCTGTAGAAGCAGTATCTACCGGTTCATTAACGCTGGATATCGCGCTCGGTATTGGTGGTTTACCAAAAGGCCGTATTATTGAAATTTATGGCCCTGAATCTTCAGGTAAAACCACAATGACCCTGCAAGCCATTGCGGAATGTCAAAAAGCCGGCGGCACCTGTGCCTTTATTGATGCCGAACATGCTCTTGATCCTCAATATGCGCGCAAACTGGGTGTAGATATTGATAACCTGCTGGTCTCGCAACCGGACAATGGTGAACAGGCGCTGGAAATTGCCGACATGCTGGTACGTTCAGGCGCAATTGACCTGATCGTCGTCGACTCTGTTGCGGCCCTGACCCCTCGTGCCGAAATTGAAGGCGAAATGGGTGATTCACATATGGGCCTGCAGGCTCGTCTGATGAGCCAGGCGCTACGTAAAATTACCGGTAATGCCAAACGTTCTAACTGTATGGTGATCTTCATTAACCAGATCCGTATGAAGATTGGTGTGATGTTTGGTAGCCCGGAAACCACCACTGGTGGTAACGCACTGAAATTCTATGCCTCAGTACGTTTAGATATTCGCCGTGTTGGTCAGGTCAAAGAAGGTGATGAAATTGTCGGTTCTGAAACCAAAGTAAAAGTGGTGAAGAACAAGATGGCACCTCCGTTCCGTGAAGCGCTGTTCCAGATTCTGTACGGCAAAGGTGTGAACCATTTAGGTGAACTGGTCGACCTGGCTGTGCAGCAAGAGATTGTGCAAAAAGCTGGTGCTTGGTATTCATATCAAGGTGAAAAGATTGGCCAAGGTAAAAACAATACCATTCGCCATCTGGAAGAACATCCTGAACTGGCACAGACCATTGAAAAACTGATTCGTGAACAGCTATTAACCACAGGCAACGTGGTTGAAGAAAAAGACGAAGAGGAACCTGACTTTTCATTAGATCTGTAAGACTCAACTGTTGAGACTTTAGACATTACACAATACGCCCTACGGGGCGTTTTGTTATTATGCTGGTGGCCCTTTTCTGCGAGATGCTTATGTCAGATGCGAAATTCACTAAACTGTTGGACTATGAAACCTTAAAGCAGCAATTTGGCGATGCAGAAGATCAGCCAGCACCATCTGTATCTGCAGCTGCCCCGCCTGAATTTGATCCTGAAGAACGCTTATTCGAACATAATAACAGTCAGGAGCACAAACCGGGTTTAAGCGGCTCGCGTTTGCGCTCTTATGCTTTTGCAGTCCTAACCCGTAAAGAATATTCCAAAGCCGAACTGATTGAGAAACTGGCGCTGTATGCAGAAAACCGTGAAGAAGTGGTCGCCTTGGTCGATGAACTGTCACGCAAGAATTACCAGAGTGACCAGCGTGTGGCCGAAACCCTGCTGTCCAGCCAAAAGCGCAAAGGTAAAGGCCCCAATCAGATTAAAATGAAGCTGAAAAGCAAAAAAATTGATACCGCTTTAATTTCAGAAGAACTGAAAGAAACCGACTGGGTGCAGCAAGCCTACGAATTAAAAGTTAAAAAGTTTGGTCCTGATGTCACGAAAGACCCGAAACTGAAAGCCAGACAGATCCGCTTTTTAATGTATCGTGGTTTTGAAATGGATGCGATTATGAAGGCGATTAACCGTAAAGCAGAAGATTAAAAACTGAATCTAGAGATGTAGATAAGCATCTAACTAGGATGAAACATCGACAAATATAAGAAAATAATATAGGGATTAAATCGAAAGGAAATTAAAAAGAAAAAAGCGATATTCTAAGAATTATAAAAATGGTGGCAACCCTACCAGCAAAGCTTCGGCACATCCCACGTCTGCTACCGTTGCTACCTTCCGGTCCTGGCGGGGTTCACAGGGTGAAATTGCGAAGTAACCGGCAGGGCTACCATTGCAGAAACAGAGTATAGACAATTTTATTGAACTTGCAAGTCCTGATTGCGCTTTTATATAAATCAGCCATCTATTTGATTATTAAAAAAACAGTTTGTATTTAATTGGTTATTTTGCAACAGAATTCCGAGAATTTTGACAGATGCCTAATTCATGACAACTTTGTAAAAGCTTATTGCAATTCGGGTTCGGGCCGTTTTTAATGTGCACATGATGATTTGGAATGAGCCCTTTCCTGACCGCACATTCCCAGTAAAGATAAAAGATGGATATGAAAATGATGCTAAAAAAGCATACGCTCTGTGCACTCACCCTGCTCTGCTCTGCGCCAGCACTGGCCAATATTCCCATTGAATCACGCGGCTTAAGCCAGAACAGCGGCAGTGCCAGCACCCCGGCGGCCATTGGCGCCTCCAATAGTGGCGCTCCGGTCACCACCAACCTGAACTGGCAATTGATGCAAAAAAACCAGCAGCTTGAAAATGATATTCGCACCCTGCGTGGCAAAATGGAAGAACAGGAAAACGAGATTGCCCAGCTCAAGCATGAACTGACCAACCGTTATACCGATTTAGACCAGCGTCTTGAACTGCTGAACCAGAAAATTGATCCGGAAGCGGCACCTACTGTAGAGGAGGATAATCAACAGGATAGTTCTCCCAGTACAACCAGCAGCAGCCAACCCGCCAGTAACCCCGTAAATAATACCGCTGCCCCAGCGCCAGCAGCGACCACCGTGGTTAGCACACAAAGCTCGACGGAAGAACTGGAAAAAGCGGCCTATACCATCGCTTTGGATGCCTATAAACAAGGCGGTGCCAAAAAAGCCATTGCCCCAATGCAAAACTTTATTAAAAACCATCCGAATAGCGTGTATATCAGCAATGCCTATTTCTGGCTGGCTGAGTTTAATCTGGCAATTGAACCGACCAATTACAGCGAAGCCAAAAAGAATTTTGAAATTGTTGCCAGCAAATATCCAAATTCGTCTAAAGCCTCTAATGCGGTGTATCGTCTGTATAGCATTGCTAAAAATGTCGACAAGAATGATGCACTGGCCGCACAGTATCGTAGCACCCTGCTGACCAAATACCCGTCTTCCCAGGAAGCCAGCTTTGTGAAAAGCTCATAACCCAAAAGCCTCAGATGAGGCTTTTTTTATAACAGCAGGATCGTGTTTAACGATGGGTATGTACTGACATAACAATGCCCATCCCGGCCAGCAGACTGACCACAGCCGTACCGCCATAACTCATTAACGGTAATGGATCGCCGGTTACCGGTAAAATCCCGCTGACCATACCGGAGTTTAAAAACACAAAGAAGAAGAAGGTCAAGCCAACTGCACCGGCATATAGGCGACCGAAATTATGAAAACAGCTCAGGCTGATAATCAGGCAGCGGATAATAATTGCAGCAAACAGCGCGAACAGTAAAAAGACGCCAAAGAACCCAAATTCTTCAGCATAGGTCGACATAATAAAGTCAGTATGATGCTCCGGCAAATAACCCAAATGCGACTGAGTGCCTTCCAGATAACCCTTACCGGTCAGGCCGCCCGAACCAATGGCGATTTTGGATTGAATAATATTCCAGCCGGCGCCGAGTGCATCAGATTCCGGATCAAACAGGGTTAAAATCCGTTTCTTTTGATATTCCTGTAATAAAAACATCCAGGCCAGCGGCGCAACAATGGCCATCGCCGCAAATGCCCCGCCAATTAAACGCCAGGACATACCGCTCAGAAACAATACAAAAATGCCTGGAATAATCAGGCCAATGTTCAAGTCCGGCTGTAGTGCCACCAGCACAAAAGGAATACCGAGCAGCACCAGCGCACCGACGATTTGCAGGAATTTGGGTGGAAACGGTTTACGAGCAAAATACCAGGCCATCATCAGTGGCATGGTAAATTTCATGAATTCACTGGGCTGCATACTACCAATACCGGGCAGACTGATCCAGCGTTTGGCCCCCATGCGGGTTTCACCAATCAGCAGCACCAGTACCAGCATGAGCACGGCCAGGGCATAAAAATAGGGACTGGCGGCCTGATAGACCTTGGGCGGAATCTGCGCACAGATAAACATGGCAATAAAGCCGATACCAAAGCTGATGCCCTGACGCATCACCATTCCCATATCCTGTGCGGTGGCACTATACACCACCATCAGCCCTAAAATTGCATTCAGGATCAGGAAGCATAATAGCCAAGGATCGAGGTGTAGTTTGGTCCAGCGAGAGGTATCGCTTTTAATGCTTCTTCCATCACGTAAAGAGTGACGTAAAAAACGATACTGCTGAGAAGGTATCATTGCGCCCCATTCAATCCAGATAACAAATCATCGGCAATTATAGGATGAACCATGCGCAGAGTGAATCGGAAATACACACCCGACTCATGATTTCAGCAAAGATTTTTTATGCAGTGCTTCCGGCATGCTGAGCTTGCAGAATTAAACGCGCCAGCTCCAGATCATCGGGATAGGTAATTTTAATATTGTCCGAGCGGCCTTGTACCACCTGTACCGGATAGCCACTATGCTCCAGTGCACTGGCTTCATCGGTAATATTCACCTCTTGCGCCAA
This sequence comes from Acinetobacter sp. YH01025, assembly GCF_013420185.1. NCBI lineage: Bacteria > Pseudomonadati > Pseudomonadota > Gammaproteobacteria > Moraxellales > Moraxellaceae > Acinetobacter > Acinetobacter sp. YH01025. The sequence continues at coordinate 52,226 of NZ_VOYR01000010.1, forward strand.
TGCTTGTTCAATCGCGCGTTTAAGTTCACCTAAGCGCGCCATTTGCGGGGTTTGCGCCTGCCACAGCTGGGCACGGTCTACCGTGGTCTGAATCTGCCGCTGCGTTTCTACACGCTTGAGGGTGTCACGGACCGGAATGGCCAGAATAGCACTCTGGTTGTTGTGTACTGCCTGATTCACCAATGCATATAAGTTTTCAACCGCCACACAGGGACGCGCGGCATCATGCACCAGCACCCAGTCTTCATCCGATGCAATAGCAGATAAATACTGCAAGGCATTCAGTACCGAGTTGACCCGCTCTGCGCCACCCAGACAAAAATGAGCTTTATCCTGATGTGCAAACGGCAAACGCTGGGCCACATCATCCTGCGCACCAATGGCCAGCACATAACCTGCCAGCGGCAACTGATTTAAACGCGCTACCGTATGCTCCAGCACCGTGTGGTCCTGGATCATCTGGTATTGCTTGAGTTCGGATTTGGAAAAGCGACTGCCCGAGCCTGCTGCCGGAATAACGGCCCAAAGTTTATGGTGTAGGGGTTGTTGCAGCTGGCTGTGGTGCTTCATTGGTACGTAAATCTACCTGGGCATTCGGATTGATATAAATCGGCTTATATTGGGTACTGATGGTACTCATCTGTACAAAAGTTTCATGTGGTTTAATTAAGCCCAGATCAAGACGGGCATGTTCTTCGATGGCTTCTACACCATTTTTTAAATCATAAACTTCCGCGGCCAAAACCCGGTTACGTTCTTTTAATTCATTATTGAGTTCGGTTTGTTGTTGTATTTTCTGGATCAGTTCCTGATGTTCACGATAACCACCTTCACCAAACCAGTATAAATATTGAAACCCTGCGATCAGAACGATCGCAAGGCCCAACAGTACTTTACTCGATTTCGAGTCGAATACACTTAACATTGACATCTGTCGCTTAGTTTAAACCTTTAAACTCAGCTTTACCGCGATATGCAGCATTCGTCAATTCTTCAATACGAAGTAATTGGTTATATTTCGCTACACGGTCAGAACGGCATAGAGAACCAGTCTTGATTTGACCTGCTGCTGTACCTACTGCAAGATCGGCAATGGTCGAGTCTTCAGTTTCACCTGAACGGTGAGAAATAACAGTCGAGTAACCATTGGCTTTTGCAAGGTAGATGGCATCTAAAGTTTCAGTCAAGGTACCAATCTGGTTGTATTTAATCAGAATCGAGTTACCCACTTTTTCGTTGATACCGCGTTGCAGGATTTTAGGGTTAGTCACGAACAGGTCATCACCGACCAACTGGATCTTGTCGCCAAGAATTGACGTCAGGTAAGACCAGCCTTCCCAGTCAGATTCATCTAAACCATCTTCAATTGAGATAATTGGATATTGGTTTACCAAGCCAGCTAAATAGTCAGCAAACTGGTTGCTGGTGAATGCTTTGTTGCCTTCGCCTTCCAGTACGTATTGACCATTCTTGTAGAATTCAGAAGATGCACAGTCAAGCGCAAGCATCATGTCAGAACCTGCCTTGTAGCCAGTCTGTTCAATTGCTTCAAGAATTACGGTAATTGCTTCTTCGTTTGAACGTAAGTTCGGCGCGAAACCACCTTCATCACCTACAGCTGTGTTCAAACCTTTTTTCTTTAATACTGATTTTAACGCATGGAATACTTCAGCGCCTGAACGTAATGCTTCAGCGAATGAAGTGAAGCCTACTGGCTCAATCATGAACTCTTGGATGTCAACAGTGTTGTCTGCGTGCGCACCACCGTTCAGGATGTTCATCATTGGCACAGGCATAGTCAAAATGGTTTGACCACGTAAATCTGCGATGTATTGGAAAAGAGGAATTTTCTTTTCATCAGCAGCAGCGCGTGCAGCAGCCAAAGATACGGCTAGCGTTGCGTTTGCACCTAATTTTTCTTTGTTTTCAGTACCATCTAAAGCAATCATCGTATTGTCGGTGTCTTTTTGCTCAAATACTGATTTACCCACCAGCGCATCACGGATTAGCGTGTTAACGTTGTTTACGGCAGTTTTCACACCTTTACCTAAGTAACGTGCTTTATCGCCATCACGAAGTTCTAAAGCTTCACGAGAACCAGTTGAAGCACCAGATGGTGCACATGCACGGCCAACTACGCCAGATGCTAAGATTACGTCTGCTTCGATGGTTGGGTTACCACGAGAGTCCAAAATTTCACGTGCACGAATGTCAACGATTTGGCTCATGAACAATTCCTCAGTTGATTGAATAATAGATGCTGTTGCGGGCATCAATGAGTATCTAACTTTTTGAATCCTTTAACTAAAGTATCCAATTCTTTTAATTGCGCCAAGAATGGCTCTAGCTGTGACAGGCGCAGCGCACACGGGCCATCACATTTGGCCACATCCGGATCTGGATGCGCTTCCAGGAATAAACCTGCAAGCCCGGTCGCCATACCGGCACGCGCCAGTGTGGTGATTTGCGCACGGCGACCACCTGCTGAATCGGCACGGCCACCCGGCGTTTGCAGCGCATGGGTCACATCGAAGAATACCGGCACATTCATCTCTTTCATGATGTCAAAGCCCAGCATGTCAACAACCAGATTGTTGTAACCAAAGGCTGAGCCCCGTTCACAAAGAATCAGTTTGTCATTACCAGCTTCCAGACATTTATGCAGGATATGACGCATTTCATGCGGCGCAAGGAATTGGGCTTTTTTAATGTTGATGATGGCCTGTGTTTTGGCCATAGCTTCAACTAAATCGGTCTGACGGCTTAAAAAGGCAGGAAGCTGAATAATGTCAGCAACTTCAGCCACCGGCGCAGCCTGATACGGCTCATGCACGTCGGTGATAATCGGAACATTGAAGTGTTTTTTGATGTCTGCCAGCCACTCAATCCCTTTTTCCAGGCCTGGGCCCCGGAATGAGTTCAGGCTTGAACGGTTGGCTTTATCAAAGCTGGCCTTAAAAACGTAAGGAATATTCAAACGTGTGCAGATATCAATATAGGTTTCTGCAATTTCAAAGGCCAAATCTTTGGACTCAAGTACGTTCATGCCGCCGAATAGTACAAATGGCAAGTGGTTTGCCATTTGTATATCGCCTAAACGTACAACTTCTTGTGCTTTTAATTGTGACATTTAAACTTCCTGGTTTATTCCTTTTACCGCTTAGTGCTTGTTTTGGTACTGCTTTTTGGCAGCATCAATAAAGCTTGCAAACAGCGGATGTCCATCACGTGGCGAGCTGGTAAATTCTGGGTGGAATTGTACCGCAATAAACCAAGGATGTTGAGGGATTTCAACTGTTTCCACCAAGTGCTGTACTGGTGAATAACCTGAGATTTTCATGCCTTTTTCTTCAAGAACAGGAATATAACGGTTATTCATTTCATAGCGGTGGCGGTGACGTTCAATAATTTCTGCTGAACCGTACACTTCACAGGTTTTGGTGCCTTCAACCAGTTCTGATTTTTGTGCACCTAAACGCATGGTACCGCCGAGGTCAGAATCAACTGAACGCTGCTGTACTTCACCACGCTCATCTAACCATTCGGTAATCAGACCAATTAATGGAGATTTGGTTGAACGGTTAAATTCAGTTGAAGTCGCATCTGCAATACCGGCAACATTACGTGCGTATTCGATCACGGCAAGCTGCATACCTAAACAGATGCCCAGGAATGGAACACCGTTTTCACGTGCATAGCGGATGGCCGCCATTTTACCTTCAGTACCGCGCTCACCAAAGCCGCCAGGGACCAGAATTGCGTCAGCATCTTTCAGTACGGCTGCAACGTCCTGGCTTTCCAGGTCTTCTGCATTGACATAGTCAATTTGTACTTTGACACGGTTTTGAATACCGGCATGCAATAATGCTTCGTTCACCGATTTATAGGCATCTGGCAGTTCAACGTATTTACCAACCATCGCTACACGTACGGTGTATTCCGGATTCAGTAAGGCTTCAACCACGTTATCCCAGTCAGACAGGTCTGCTTCTGGCACATCAAAACCAAAACGTTCACAGATCAAATCATCCACATCCTGCTCATAGAAGGTACGTGGAATTTGATAAATGGTTTTGGCATCTTTGCACACCACAACTGCACGCGCTTCAACGTTGGTGAACAGTGCAATTTTGCGGGTAGTATCTGCGTCTACATCGTGCTCAGTACGGCAGATTAAGATATCTGGCTGAATACCGATTGACAGTAATTCTTTAACCGAGTGCTGGGTTGGCTTGGTTTTTAACTCTGCTGCAGACTTGATGTATGGCAACAGGGTTAAATGCATCAGCATGGTACGTTTATGACCGAGCTCAACCATGAGCTGACGGACCGATTCCATGAATGGGAGAGATTCAATGTCACCGACCGTGCCGCCAATCTCAACGATGGCAACGTCATAACCTTCACCTGCGCGAAGGACACGCTCTTTAATATTATCTGTGATGTGTGGAATCACCTGAACGGTACCGCCCAGATAATCACCACGACGCTCTTTATTTAAGACGTCTTGGTACACGCGACCTGATGTGAAGTTGTTTAACTTCGTCATCTTCGCACGACGCAAGAAACGTTCGTAATAACCCAAGTCTAAGTCAGTTTCAGCACCATCCTCTGTGACAAAAACTTCACCATGTTGGAAAGGACTCATCGTCCCTGGATCGACATTGATGTATGGATCCATTTTGACCATGGTTACTTTCAAACCACGGGCTTCTAAAAGTGCAGCAACTGAAGCAGCTGAAATACCTTTACCTAGTGATGAAACAACACCACCAGTCACGAAAATAAAATGGGTCATTGGGTTTCTCGTACAATCGAGCCTAAACTGGCCTGCAATGTTGCGCAATTTTACTTTACTCTGCACCTATAAAGCAAAGTCATTCCGCATCAATTCATAGAACAATAAACAATTGGTTATTCTATCAGCATTTCCGATAAAAAATTAGATTTTATTCATAGGATTTTCATCTGATTTTTTGCTGTTATAATACTCGCATCTCGTTGAACCCTCCTTTTTTAGATTATGAACAAAAAATTTTTAATTTGTGGTGCAATTGCAACCAGTTTATTCCTGAGTGCCTGTGTTAAAAAAGAAGCACCTCAGGAAGAAGAACAGGTTGAAGTTGAGGTTCAGCAAACTGAGCAGATCACTGAGCCAGCCCAGTTCGAGCCACTTGAAGCAGAAACGCCAGAAGTGTCTGAAACTGAAGCGCCAGTGGAATACGAAGTTGAACGTACTGAAACTGAAAACACCACAACTGAAATTCGTCGTGAAGTGACGCCGCGTGAACCTGCGCCAGCCCCTCAGCCAGCTCAGGCCGCTCCTGCTGAAGACAAACCGGTAGAAGCTCGTCCAGCCAACCCGAACCCAGACAGCCAGTCACAAGATGACGCTGTTGCCGCAGCCATTGCCGCAGCTACTCCAGCGCTTGAAAACTGATTTCAGCCTTCAAGCACTGTTGCATAAAAAAACCCAGTCCATGTACTGGGTTTTTTTATTGGCTTTTTTATGAAGCTGTTCCATTCAGGAATAAGATCGTTCACCCTGTTGATGCTGGTTCTTTAAATAATCAGCCATTAAACGTGTGGCCCAGGACTGCGGCGCACCTAAACCTTCATAAAAACCGCAATGACTGCCCTTTTTGGTGGTCACCACCATAATATTTGGCATTTTCTGAATACGTTCTTTATATGGTTCCAGATTTTTAATATGACAGACCGGATCATCTTCGGCGTTTAAAATCATCAGGGGAATTTTGACATTCTGGAACACATAAATCGGGTTAATGGCTTTGCTATAACTGTCATAATCATGATAGCCAGCCATCTCAAAATAGGCCTGTTCAAATTCAGCCAGGTTTTGCGCGGTAATGACTTTGGCCAACGATTTGGTTTTCTGCCAGCTACTCCGATAAGGATCAATAAAGGCCTGAATCACCTTTTTGGTCATGACTTTGCTATAAAACGGATGAACATGGTTAAAGCCAATTTCGGTGTCATACCCCGGGCACAGTGCAAAGGCAGCTTTTAGCGGCGTTTTATCGCCTTCTTCGCCTAAATAACGCACCAGCAAACCGGTGCCCGCCGATGAACCTACGCCATATAGGGCAGAAACCGGGAATTTTTGCTGAATAAACTGGATCTGTTCCCGTAAATCTTCGGTGGAACCAAACAGGCAGATTTTTGGAACCGGCATAGGCAAGTTGGCATGACCACGGCGTAAACATAAGGCAATACGCCAGCCGGTCTGCTGATGTAAATCCCGCACCAGCTCGCTCATGCTCTCGGCAGTTCCGACAATGGTGTGCATTACAATAATGGTTGGGGTGCGTGGTGGCAGATGCAGACCGTACCAGGCAATAGCCGTTACGCCACCATCGGACATGTTCAGCTGCTCAATGGCATCGTAATGCAGGCGGATGGTTTTTTTCTTGATTAAGTCAAAATAAAGCAGATGCGCATGGGTATTGGACAGCCACGGGGTTGGCCGGTATTTCTGTTTCAGTTGCGGTAAAACATCTATACAGCGCCGGATTTGACCTTCGGGATTAAAATATAAGGTCGGTTCTGCGGCGCCGGTCCATTCATCAATCAAGCGCTGGGTGAGCTGGGCCATTTTCTGGATCACAAATTTCATGTTTTGTTCCCCCCTTGTATGGTTTGGCTTATATCATGCTAGTTCTCTCATGTTATGAAGTCAGTTGAGTTCAGGGCTTAGATCAGGTGGGCATAAATTGTGCCATCCGTTGTCCCATCTCGGCAGCCAAAGCTTCGAGGCCGCTTTTAGGACGAATCATCACTTCAAAATCAATAATCTGACCTTGATCATTGAAGCGGATCATATCAATACCCTTGAGTTTTTTATCTCCCACCTGGGCAGAAAACTCAAGCACAACATTGTTACCGTCTGCAGCATAAAATTCACGGTGATAGCTAAAGTTCTCAAAGACCTGAATTACATTGGTCAGAATAAAAAACACCACCTGCTTGCCGGCATAAGGCTGATAGGCCACCGGAGAACGAAACACCACCTCATCGGCCAGCAGTTCATTCAGGATGGCCATATCACGCTGTTCAAGCATCTGGTGCCAACGGGCAATCGCGGTTTTGGTGATGTGTAAGGTCATTTTGGGGTCCTTTTTTGTTTTGATATTTCATTGCTATATAAACTCCCCCTAAGCAAGTTTTAAAGCATTGCTTTACAACGAAGTGCAAGAAAGGGGGATTTAGGGGAATTTTTCTACAAAAATCCCTCCCCCCCTTTTTCAAAGGAAGGAGTTGATTCTATTCAGCGAATTCCCTCTGCGTCCAGAAGATGAGCAACCCTGCTGCACAGGGCAGAGGCGGTTATTCACCCTCTCCCCAGTGCTCTTCCATAGGGAGAGGGTGAAGGAATTGCATTAAATTTTCGCCGCCAACTCTGCGCCCTGACGGATTGCGCGTTTGGCATCTAACTCACCGGCTTCCTTGGCACCGCCAATCAGATGCACATTTTTACCCGCAGCTTGCAGCTGATCGTACATAGCGATATATGATTCCTGTCCGGCACAGATCACCACGTTTTCAACTTCCAGCAGCATCGGCTGGTCATTGACCGTAATATGCAGCCCCTGATCATCAATTTTCTGGTAGCTTACGCCGGCCATCATTTTAACATCGCGGTTTTTTAAGCCGGTACGATGAATCCAGCCGGTGGTTTTGCCCAGGCCTGCTCCCACCGAAGATGCTTTACGCTGCAATAAATAGATTTCATGATTGGAGGCTTCTACCTGTGCCGGTTTCAGGCCACCGACATGCTCATATTCGGTATCAATCCCCCATTCATCATAGAATTTTTCCGGATTCAGACTGCCACTTTCACCAGCATGACTTAAGTATTCTGCGGTATCAAAACCAATTCCACCGGCACCAATAATCGCAACCCGTTTCGCCACCGGTCGACGCTCTTTCAGCACATCCAGATAGCTCAGAACTTTAGGATGATCAATTCCTTCAATCTCCAGCTGACGTGGAGTCACCCCGGTTGCCACCACAATTTCGTCAAAACTGCTTTTGCTCAGCTCATCAAAGCTGGCCGTATGGTTCAGTTTTAGCTGAATGCGTGGCTGCAACTCAATTTGACGTTTGAAATAACGCAAGGTTTCATAAAACTCTTCTTTGCCCGGAATGGTCTTGGCAATATTAAACTGCCCGCCAATCTGGTTAGAGGCTTCAAAAATCGTCACTTCATGACCACGGTCTGCCGCATAAATTGCAAAGCTTAAACCGGCTGGACCCGCTCCAATCACCGCAATGTTTTTCGGCTGGCTGGCTTCTTTAAAGATCAGTTCGGTTTCATGACAGGCACGCGGATTGACCAGACAGGAGGCAATTTTCATGGAGAAAATATGGTCCAGACAGGCCTGGTTACAGGCAATACAGGTATTAATTTCATCGCTACGGCCCTGCTCGGCTTTTACTACAAAATCGGCATCTGCCAAAAATGGACGCGCCATCGACACCATATCGGCCTGGCCAGTCGCCAGTACATGCTCTGCCATTTCCGGGGTGTTAATCCGGTTGGAGGTGATTAAAGGAATTTTGACTTCACTTTTGAGCTTTTCTGTGACCCAGCTAAAAGCCGCACGCGGCACTTTGGTGGCAATGGTCGGAATACGTGCTTCATGCCAGCCAATACCGGTATTAATAATGGTCGCACCCGCTTTTTCAATTTCTTTGGCCAGCTGCACCACTTCTTCAAAACTTGATCCGCCTTCGACCAAATCCAGCATCGACAGACGATAGATAATAATGAAGTTTTCACCGACTTCGGCACGGGTACGTTTCACGATTTCAATTGGAAAGCGAATCCGGTTTTCATAGCTGCCGCCCCATTCATCATCACGATGATTGGTACGCTTGGCAATAAACTCGTTAATCAGATAGCCTTCCGAACCCATAATTTCAACGCCATCATAACCGGCATATTTGGCCAGCTTGGCACAGTTGGCAAAATCGGCGATGGTCTGCTGCACTTCAGCCGAGGTAAGTGCATGCGGTTTAGACGGGTTAATCGGTGCCTGAATCGCGGATGGCGCCACAATATCTGGCTGATAGGAATAACGTCCAGTATGCAAAATCTGCAAGGCGATTTTACCGCCCGCTTCATGCACGGCTTGGGTGACCACTTTATGTTTTTCAGCTTCGGCCAAGGTGTCAAGTTTATTGCCACCTGCAAAGGTTAAGCCGGCATCATTTGGAGAAATCCCGCCGGTCACAATCAGGCCCACGCCGCCTTTGGCACGCTCTGCATAGAATGCTGCCATCCGTGCATAACCATTTGGTGCTTCTTCAAGACCCACGTGCATAGAACCCATAAGTACGCGGTTTTTTAAGGTGGTAAAGCCTAAATCAAGCGGGGCTAACAGATGCGGATAATTCGACATATTCTCTCCTTGGCTGGCCAAAAGCGGGCTATTTTTATGTTAATGCAACTTGTTGCATAAATTTATATGCGAATTTTGACTTTTATGCAACATGTTGCATAATATTTTAGATTCATACTTGCATGATCTCGTCTATGTCTTTAGCCCATGTGTTACTCACCAGCCTGATTGAAAAACCCAGCACGGGCATTGAACTGGCCCGGCGCTTTGATCGCTCGATGGGCTTTTTCTGGAATGCCACCCATCAGCAGATTTATCGTGAATTAAACAGCATGCTCAGCAAAGGCTGGATTTCCACTTTGGCTGAAGAAGATGCCCAAGGCCGTAAAAAAACCTATCAGGTTGAGGGCGCAGGCCGGGTCGAACTGGCCGACTGGATGGTCAAGCAAAGTCCTCCGGCGCAGCTCCGTGAAGAACTGATGGTGCGTTTACGGGCCGAAGCACAACTCGGCGGCAATGAGGTCTTGCCCGAGCTAGAGCGGCATTTACAGTTGCATCAGGAAAAATTACAGCTGTATCAGGCCATTTATGCCAAAGACTTTGCCCAGCAGACCGACGAAAATCGTACCTTATATATTCATAAAATGATTTTACAGCTGGGTATCGAGCAGGAAATCGGCTGGATTCGCTGGCTGGACGCGGTGATTCCGGCGCTAAAAGCTTTTGATCAACAACAATAAAATTTCAAGGAATGAAATCTCATGCCGTATTATGTCATGCCCGATGGCGAAGGTTTATTTGTGCGTGAATTTGGTCAGGGCCAACCGGTGCTGGTGCTATCCGGCTTAGGCATGCACAGCTGGCAATGGTTGCCGTTTTTGTGGCCGCTACGCAAACAGTTCCGTTTTATTATTCCCGACTGGCGCGGCTTTGGCGGTTCGAAGCAGTGCCGCATTCCGGAGCTGGATGCGATTTCCAGCCACTGGCAGGATGTGCAATCCTTAATTCAGCAACTGCAGCTGCAACAGTTTATAATCATTGCCTATTCGATGGGCGCGACCACCGCCATGCATGGCATGCAATATGGACAGCTAGCAACGCAGTTAAAAGCTTATTTGCATATTGATCAGACCCCGAAAATCATGGTGGATGAACACTGGGCCTATGGCCTGTTTGGCCAGCAGCACAGCCGCTTCAAACAGATTTTATCTGAACTGTCCGCGCTATTTACGGAACACGCACATCTCCGGTGGATTCACGATTTAAATAACACAGCCAAAGATCAACTGTTTGCTTTATGGATGCAGTTTATTGAGCTGCAAAATAACAACCCGCGCCAGCGAGCTATCTTTTGTAAAATCCTGCAACAGCCACGCTTGCAACATCTGCTGTTACCCTCATCTCGACTGGACTATATGACTTGGTATATCCGCAACTATTTAGAACATGCCGAAGATTATCGTGAAGCCTTAAGCCAGCTGAACTGTCCTACGGTGTTTTTTAGCGGGGTGCAATCGGTGCTCTATCCGGTACAGGGACAAACCCTGATTGCCCAAAGTGTGGCACAGGCACAGCAGGTGTTGTTTGAAAAATCAGGGCATACTCCGCTACTGACTGAGCCGCTGAAATTTACCCGCGAACTTAAACGCTTTTTATTGCAGCATCAGTAAATATCTACATCAATATTTATAGCTGAATAAAAAAAGCCGAACGGTGTAAGGTTCGGCAAAAAGCAAGTGAAGACTAACAATCAAGGCAAAGCACTAGGCAATTTTCCCATCAATAATGCCCTGCTGTTTTAAAGCCTGCAGTTCTTCAGCAGATTTAAAGCGGGACAGAATATAGGCCGTATGTTCACCCAGTTGCGGTGGTGCCTGCCGGTATTCGACCGGTGTATCTGACAGCTTGATCGGTGATGCAATCATTTTAAATTGCGCATTTAAACTGTGCGGCAAATTGACCAGCATCTGCCGATGCTGAATTTGCGGCTCAGCCAAGGCATCTTCAATCGAGTTAATTACACCGACCGGCACTTTGACTGCATGAATCCGGCGTACCCATTCCTCTACATTAATTACAGAATGCAGCGATGCCGGTTTGTGCACGTCCTAAAATCAGGGCATGTACATCATGAGTACCTTCATAGGTATTCACGACTTCCAGATTAACCAGATGACGGGCTACACCAAACTCATCCGAAATGCCGTTACCGCCCATCATGTCACGTGCTAGACGTGCAATATCCAGGGCCTTACCACAGTTATTGCGCTTGATCAGTGAAGTCCCTTCAACTGACGCGATACCTTCATCTTTCATGCGACCAAAACGTAATGCTACCTGTAAACCAAGGGCAATTTCAGTTTGCATATCGGCCAGTTTTTTCTGAATCAGCTGGTTTGCTGCCAAAGGACGACCAAACTGTTTACGGTCCATGGTGTACTGATGTGCGGTATGCCAGCAGAACTCCGCCGCACCCATCGCACCCCAGGCAATGCCATAACGGGCACTGTTCAGACAGGTAAACGGACCTTTTAAGCCACGGACTTCTGGGAAAGCATTTTCTTCTGGGACAAATACGTTATCCATTACAATTTCACCGGTGATGGAAGCACGTAAACCGACCTTGCCGTGAATCGCAGGTGCAGACAGCCCTTCCCAGCCTTTTTCCAGAATAAAGCCGCGAATGTCACCGACATTGCCTTCAGGTGAAACTTCTTTGGCCCAGACCACAAATACATCGGCAATTGGGCTGTTGGTAATCCACATTTTTGCGCCTGTTAAACGATAACCGCCATCGACTTTTTTGGCACGGGTAAGCATGCTGCCCGGGTCAGAACCATGATCCGGTTCGGTCAGACCAAAGCAGCCAATATATTCACCCGTAGCTAATTTTGGTAAATACTTCTGTTTTTGTTCTTCCGAGCCAAATTCATTAATCGGTACCATCACCAGCGAACTTTGTACACTGGCCATAGAACGGTAGCCTGAATCAACACGTTCAACTTCACGGGCAATCAGACCATAGCTGACATAATTTAAACCGGCACCGCCATACTGTTCAGGAATGGTTGGGCCTAGTAAGCCTAGCTCGCCCATTTCACGGAAAATGGTCGGATCGGTTTTTTCATGACGGAACTGTTCTAATACACGTGGCATCAGCTTGTCCTGACAATAGGCTGCAGCAGTATCACGGATCATGCGTTCTTCTGCAGTCAGCTGCTGCTCCAGCAGGAATGGGTCTTGCCAGTCAAAATGTACTTTACGGCCTGAATGTGAATTTACCATTTGATTCATAGCTTCCTCTGCCTGAATAATGTTCTCGTTGTTTGTGTTGATACTATGTGTGAAAAATAATATTTTCAAACGAGATTTTTTAATGCAGATATGCATTCTCCGTATATCTTAAATAAGCATATTCATACTGGAGCTGCGCATCGCGTTAAAACCTGTGAAGAAACAATAAAAAATAACCAAATTGGCGATCATAGCGCCTTCATCTATGCTATTTTCAAATACCTGTGCAGATAAAGGATGATCTGAAATGCGGCGTAATATTCCATCTTTACAGGCCTTGCTCTGCTTTGAGTCGGCAGCCAAGCATTGCAGTTATACCCATGCCTCGCAAGAACTGTTTATTACCCAGAGTGCGGTTTCCCGGCAAATCCAGCAGTTGGAAGAATTTCTTGGCTTAAGCCTGTTTATCCGGACCCGGCATGGAGTCGAACTGACGCCTGCAGGACAGCATTATTATAAAAGTATCAAACCCTATTTACTGGGGCTGGAGCAAAGCACGCTCGATGTGATGTCGCATAAAGGATTAGGTGGCACCTTAAAGCTGGGTGTGGTACCGACCTTTGCCACGCGCTGGCTGGTGCCGAAGCTGCATCGTTTTAACCAGCGCTATCCGGAAATTACTATCCATTTGGAAACCAGCACCAAGCCGTTTTTATTTAATGAAAATATTTTTGATGCGGCCATTTATGCCGGTACGCAGCAGCAGATTGATCATTGGCCCGGAATCCACACCCATTTTTTAATGAAGGAAGATGTGGTGCCAGTGTGTTCGCCGCAGCTGATTGCCCGGCATTTTCCTGCGGCACAAAAAAGCCATCGCTATGGTTATAACCTGGCTGCTGAACAATTGCAGCAACTGCCCTTATTACAGCAAACTACACGACCGACCATCTGGCAGGAATGGTTTCAGACCCAGCAGATTGAGCATGCCCATCCGTATGATGGACAGCGTCATGAACTGTTTTCGATGCTGGCTGTGGCCGCCAGTCATGGCATGGGCATGGCACTCATCCCGCAAATGCTGATTCAGCAGGAATTAACCAGCGGTGAACTGGTACTGGCCTCAGATCAGCAGCTCAGCGGCCGGCGCTCCTATTATCTGGTACATTCTAGTCAGGAAAATTCAGTTTTAATTCAGAAATTTGTAGAATGGATGCAACAGGAAGTCACGCACAGTATCGCCACACAGGAATCTGCCTATGCCTAAACTGATTGTTTTCTCCGGCGCCGGAATGAGTGCCGAAAGCGGGATCAATACCTTCCGTGATAGTGATGGATTGTGGGAACAGCATCGGGTGGAAGATGTGGCCACACCGGAAGCCTGGGCCAAAAATCCGGCGCTGGTGCAGCGTTTTTATAATGAACGACGCAAAAATATTCTGAATGCCCACCCCAACGCGGCACATCAATTGATTGCCGAACTGGAACAGTATTTTGATGTGGCTGTTATTACCCAGAATATTGATGATCTGCATGAACGTGCCGGTAGCCAGCAGGTATTACATTTGCATGGCAATATCCGGCTGGCCAAAACCTCCGGTCCCGATGCACAAACCACTACCCGCTTTTACCCGATTGAAGGCGCCGAGCTGGATTTGGAACGCGATGTCTGTGATGCGGGTTATCCGCTACGGCCACACGTGGTCTGGTTTGGTGAAGCGGTACCGGCCTATGTACAGGCGATTGAATGGGTGCAGGATGCCGATATTTTTATTGTGATTGGCAGCAGTCTGGCAGTCTACCCGGTGGCTGGTCTGGTTCATGAAATTCCGGCCAGCTGTCAGGCCTATTATATTGACCCGAAAGCCAATCAGCAGCATTTACCGGCGCAATATGAATGTATTGCCGCCACTGCAACCCAAGGTTTGGTACAGTTAAAACCACGTCTGCTGGCTGCCCTGTAAGTTGAATCAAAACCATCGGCCAAACACAAAAGGCTCAAAACCAATATATGACCTTGAGCCTTTGCTGTTTTACTGAAGCAGTCAGTGTCTTAGCTGACTTGGGCAAAAACTGCTTCCGGTGGTGTTACCTCACTGACCAGATTATGCAGGGCAAAAATTTCATCCAGCTGTTCCTGAGTCAGCAACTCCTGCTCCAGTACCACCTGCTGAATGGTTTTGTTTTCAGCAATACACAGTTTCCCGATTTCATCACATTTGGCATGACCTAGAATCGGATCAAGCAAAGTGACAATACCGACGCTACGCATCACCGCATCATGGCAAGCCTGTTCATTGGCCTGAATGCCCTGAATACATTTTTCATCCAGACTTTTCATGGCTTGAGTCAATAACTGGATGGATTCATGAATCGACACGGCAATCACCGGTTCCATCACGTTTAACTGCAACTGCCCGGCTTCGGCCGCCATGGTCACGGTCAGGTCATTGCCAATCACTTTAAAAGCAATCTGGTTCACCACTTCCGGAATGACCGGATTGACCTTGGCCGGCATAATCGAAGAACCGGCCTGCAACTCCGGTAACCGGATTTCCCCCAGACCGGTACGCGGGCCAGAACTTAATAAACGCAGGTCATTACAGATTTTCGATAACTTCACCGCCAGACGTTTCAGTGTGCTGGATAAAATGATGAAAACCCCACAGTCGCTGGTGGCTTCGACATAATCTTCTGCGCCAATTAATGGCAAGCCGCTAATCTCTTTTAAAGCCTGCACCGCTTCCTGGGCATAGCCTTTGGGAGTATTTACACCCGTACCAATCGCGGTAGCGCCGAGGTTAATTTCCAGTAACAACTGACGGGTCCGGTCAATCAGTTTTAAATCTTCTTTTAACAAGGTGGCAAAGGCACGGAACTCCTGCCCCAAGGTCATCGGCACGGCATCTTGCAGCTGGGTCCGGCCCATTTTTAATACATACTGAAATTCAGCTACTTTCTTGTAGAAACTGTCAATCAGGTTACGCATCTGCACGAACAGATCATCCAGACTGTAATAAGTCGCTAAACGCAAGGCTGTTGGATAGACATCATTGGTCGATTGCGACTTATTAACATGATCATTTGGATGAATAGAAAAATAACTGCCTTTTTCCAGACCCAGATGTTCTAAGGCAATATTGGCAATCACCTCATTGCTGTTCATGTTAATCGACGTTCCGGCACCGCCCTGATAAACATCTAAAGGGAAATGCGCACGCCATGCAGCAGGCTGTTCAATCAGCTGGTCACAGGCATACTGAATCGCCTCAGCCACCTGCGGGGAGATTTTTTCAAACTGTAAATTGGTTTGTGCAGATGCTTTTTTCACTTGCGCCAAAGCACGAATGAAATGCAGGTTTTCACCGACCTGCTGATTGGAGATCTGGAAGTTCTCCAAGGCACGCAAGGTATGAATACCATAATAACTGTCTGCCGGCACTTCTTTAGCACCCAGCAAATCATGCTCTATTCTTGTTTTCTCTGTCTGAACCGTAATCACACTGTTTACTCACTATTTCGCACCAATATTGTGCATAAGAAAATCTTAAACCTGTGCCATCCTGAAACTACACAAGATTGATACACTTTTTGAAATATTTAATTACATATTCTTTCTAAATGTACGGGATGTAACATAATGTAAATTTACTCCATTTTTAAGCAAGATTTAACAGATTCTCTCCATATTTGCAAAAATAAAAATATTCACCGCTTTATTCAAAATTTTGACTTAATAATTTTCCGCTCATTGCTCCCATTTTTTCAATTGTATCTAAAGCTACAAACTGCAACATAAGACCGCTATAAATCCCGTCGAAATGTTACAGAACGTAATTTTAATTCCATGCTTGAATCAGCTCCTTGAAAAAATGCGCAAAAAATCATCTCGGATGGATGAACGCTTACAGACAAAGGATGGGCATATGAGTCAACTGAATCCCACATTAATTACCTTTATATTTTATATCGTGGCCATGATCGGTATCGGGCTGTATGCCTACAAGGCCACCACAGATTTCTCGGATTATATTCTTGGGGGCCGCAGTCTGGGCAGCGTGGTGACTGCGCTTTCTGCCGGCGCATCGGATATGAGCGGCTGGCTGCTGATGGGTTTACCCGGTGCAATCTATCTGGCCGGATTATCTGAAGCCTGGATCGCCATCGGCCTGATTATTGGTGCATGGTTAAACTGGCTTCTGGTCGCCGGGCGTTTGCGGGTTCATACCGAAGTACAAAACAATGCCCTGACCCTGCCGGATTATTTCACCAGCCGTTTTGGCGACCGCAAGAAAATCCTGCGCGTCAGTTCAGCACTGGTGATTCTGGTATTTTTCGCGATTTACTGTGCATCCGGCATGGTGGCCGGTGCGCGTTTATTTGAAAGCCTGTTTGGCTGGTCCTATACCACGGCGCTGTGGATTGGCGCGATAGCCACCATCAGCTATGTCTGTATTGGCGGCTTCCTGGCAATTAGCTGGACCGATACCTTCCAGGCCGGGCTGATGATTTTTGCCCTGCTGATTACTCCCATCATGACCTATCTGGCACTGGGTGATCATAGCCAGCAGATTGGTCTGTTACTGGAAACTGCGCGCCCACATGCCACGCAGATGCTGTCCGGTTTAAGTTTTATTGCTATTTTATCTTCTTTGGCATGGGGCTTAGGCTATTTTGGACAACCGCATATTCTGGTTCGCTTTATGGCAGCCGATTCGGTCAAAACCATTCCGGCGGCGCGTAAAATTGGTATGAGCTGGATGATTCTCTGTCTGGGCGGCGCAGTTGGTGCCGGTTTCATTGCCATTGCCTATTTCCAGCAATTTCCAGAACTGGCGACTGTGGTGAATCAGAACCCGGAAACCGTGTTTATGGAGCTGACCAAAATCCTGTTTAATCCGTGGATTGCCGGGATTATTCTGGCCGCCATTCTAGCCGCGGTGATGAGTACGCTCAGCTGTCAGTTACTGGTCTGCTCCAGTACCTTAACTGAAGATTTGTACAAAGCCTTTTTACGCAAAAATGCCTCACAAAAAGAGCTGGTCTGGGTCGGCCGTTTTATGGTGCTGTTGATTGCAATGCTGGCAATCTGGCTGGCCAGCAATCCATCGAGTAAAGTCCTGGGGCTGGTGGCCTATGCCTGGGCCGGTTTTGGTGCAGCTTTTGGCCCTCTCATTATTCTGTCGCTGTTCTGGAAACGCATGACCCTGAAAGGCGCGATTGCCGGGATGCTAGTCGGTGCGATGACCGTGATTGTCTGGAAAAATGTCATGGCCGATACCGGACTCTATGAGATTATTCCCGGCTTTATTCTGGCCAGTCTGAGTATTGTAATAGTCAGTCTGCTCGACCGGGCACCAAGTACAGAGGTGATTGAGCGCTTTGAACAGTCAGATGCCGAGTACAAAAAAGCCATACAGGAAATGAACAGCTAGCACAGCAATCTACCGAATTGATTGATCATCCATAAAAAAGGAGCTTCGGCTCCTTTTGGGTTTTAACGGAAAATACAGACAAAGATGACGGTTTATTTGGCCTTGTGCTGGTATTTCAGTTTCAATTGCGAGCTTTCCTTAATCACTTCCATCACCGGATAACTGCGGGTTTCTTTCACCCCCGGCAACTGCCATAAAATTTGCCCGGAAATCTTGCGGAATTCTTCCATATTGGCGCAGCGGATTTTTACTACAAAATCGAAACCACCACTAATCATGTGACATTCCACAATTTCCGGATGCTGCAAAATCGCATCTGAAAATTCTTCCAGTACATTCGGCGTGGTTTTATCCAGCAGAATTTCCACAAATACCACAAAGCTGCTATTCAGCAACTCCGGATTCAGCTTGGCTTCATAGCCCAGAATAAAACCATCTTTGCTCAGTTTCTGTACCCGTGCCAGCGCAGCAGTTGGCGATAAATTGACGGCTTCGGCCAGTTTAATATTTGAAATCCGGCCATCTTTTTGCAGAATATCCAGAATTTTAATGTCAGTGCGATCTAGACTCATCATTCCATTCATAATCCGTATTTATCTCTAAAAATAACAAAAATTATAGTGAGTTATTCGGCATATTTTCTGTGATCATAAATTATATAAGGTACACCGTTCAACTAAAATATATCGTCACAGGATGTTGGCATGAACATGATGGATAGCGAAACCCATTTCGACGACGCAAAACCGCATTTGGATTACATCACTGAATTCAAAGAAAAAAATGAGGCAGAAATTGCCATCAATACCGCATGGCGTCGCCCTGAAAGTGAATGTGTCAGCCATTTACTCGAGCACAGTGAAATTCCTGATGCACTGAACAGCCAAATTTATGAGCTGGCTTTTCAGCTGGCCCACTCCCTGCGTGAACGTAAAAATTCCAGCGGTAAAGCCGGTCTGGTGCAAGGCCTGTTGCAAGAGTTCTCCCTCTCTTCACAAGAAGGCATCGCCCTGATGTGTCTGGCCGAAGCGCTATTACGTATTCCTGATACCGCAACCCGTGATCTGCTGATCCGCGACAAGATCAACCAGGGCAACTGGAAAGAGCATTTAGGTCAAAGTAACCTGATGTTTGTAAATGCTGCCGCCTGGGGCTTAATGCTGACCGGCAAGCTGATGGAAACCCCGAAACAGAACAGCTTAAGCGGTATTCTGACTGGCCTGCTGGCGCGCAGTGGCCGTGGTATTATCCGTAAAGCGGTAGATGTGGCGATGCGGATGATGGGTGAGCAGTTCGTGACTGGTGAAACCATTAGCGAAGCCCTGCAACATGCCGAACCGTTAGAAGAAAAAGGTTTCCGTTATTCTTATGACATGCTCGGTGAAGCGGCCCTGACCGAACACGATGCAGAGCGTTATTTTGATGACTATCAAAATGCCATCCATGCCATTGGCCAGGCCTCTAAAGATAAAGATGTTTATACCGGTCCGGGGATTTCGATCAAGCTCTCTGCCCTGCATCCACGTTATCAGCGTGCCCAGATTGACCGCGTGCATACCGAACTGTATGACAAGGTGCTGCAACTGGCGGTGCTGGCCAAAGACTATAATATTGGCCTGAATATTGATGCCGAAGAATCTGAACGACTGGAAATGTCTTTAGAGTTGCTGGAGCGTCTGTGTTTTGAACCGGCACTGGATAACTGGAAAGGCATTGGCTTTGTGATTCAGGCCTACCAGAAACGCTGCTTCTATGTGGTAGATTATGTGGTTGATCTGGCCAAACGCAGCCAGAAACGTCTGATGATCCGTCTGGTGAAAGGCGCCTATTGGGACAGCGAAATCAAGAAAGCGCAAATTGATGGCATGTCGGATTATCCAGTGTTTACCCGTAAAGTGCATACCGATCTGTCCTATATTGCCTGTGCGAAAAAATTACTGGCGGCACCGGAACAGATTTATCCACAGTTTGCGACTCACAATGCCCAGACGCTGGCCACGATTTATCATCTGGCCGATCCAGCGCGTTACTACGCTGGCCAATACGAATTCCAGTGTCTGCATGGTATGGGCGAGCCATTGTATGAAAATGTGGTCGGCTCGAAACAGCAGCAGAAACTCGGTGTGCCGTGCCGTATTTATGCGCCGGTCGGTAACCATGAAACCCTGCTGGCCTATCTGGTGCGTCGTTTGCTGGAAAATGGTGCCAATACCTCTTTCGTCAACCGTATTGCCGATAAGACCCTGAACATTGAAGATCTGATCGAAAATCCACATCAGACTATTTTAGCCACGGCTCAACAGGAACAGAAAGTCGGCCAGAAACATCCGGCGATTCCCTTACCGCATGAGTTATATGGCGAGCAGCGCGACAACTCTGCCGGCCTGGACTTAGCCAATGATCAGGACTTGGCGGCATTAAATACAACCACGCAGAGTTTGCATCAGCATCAATGGACTGCCCTGCCCATGGGTGAAGGCTTAACCACCGAAGACAGTGCCGATGTACACGCGATTTTAA
Organism: Acinetobacter sp. YH01025; assembly: GCF_013420185.1. Lineage (NCBI taxonomy): Bacteria > Pseudomonadati > Pseudomonadota > Gammaproteobacteria > Moraxellales > Moraxellaceae > Acinetobacter > Acinetobacter sp. YH01025. The sequence goes on from NZ_VOYR01000010.1 coordinate 72,780, forward strand.
ACCCGGCGCAGCATCAGGATATTGTTGGTCATGTACAGGAAGCCACAGCAGCACAAGTCAATCAGGCGCTGGGAAATGCCGTACAGGCACAAGTCGTCTGGGCCAATATTTCCAAACATGAACGCGCACAATGTCTGGAACGTGCTGCCGATTTAATGCAGGCACGCCTGCAACCGCTCATGCTGCTCCTCTGCCGCGAAAGTGGCAAGACCTATGCCAATGCCATTGCCGAAGTGCGTGAAGCAATTGATTTCCTGCGCTACTATGCCGCGCAAATGCGTGATCTGGACATCAATACCCAGATCATTCCGCTAGGGCCGGTGCTGTGTATCAGCCCGTGGAATTTCCCGCTGGCGATTTTTAGCGGCCAGATTGCCGCGGCACTGGTGGCTGGCAATACCGTTCTGGCCAAACCGGCCGAGCAGACCCCGCTGATTGCAGCGCAAGCGGTGCAGATTTTATGGGATGCCGGCATTCCGCAAAATGTACTGCAACTGCTGCCGGGACGCGGTGAAACAGTCGGTGCGCAGCTGAGTCAGGATGAACGGATTCAGGGCATTATGTTTACCGGCTCGACTGAAGTCGCCAAAATCCTGAATCAGACCGTGGCCAAACGTTTAAGCCAGACTGGTGGTGCCATTCCGCTCATTGCGGAAACTGGCGGGCAAAACGCCATGATTGTCGATTCTTCAGCCCTGACTGAACAGGTGATTCTGGATGCGGTCAGCTCTGCTTACGACAGTGCCGGTCAGCGCTGCTCGGCCCTGCGAATTTTATGTGTGCAGGAAGATAATGCCGACACGGTGCTGACCATGCTCAAAGGTGCCATGCAGCAGTTACGCGTGGGTAATCCTTATGTGCTAAAAACCGACATTGGTCCGGTGATTGACCTGGAAGCGCAGAACAATATTGAGCGTCATATTGAAAAAATGCGCATTAAGGGCTATCCGGTGCATCAGTTGATGTGGAATAAGCAAAGCGATGCAAGCTTGCAACACGGCACTTTTGTACCACCAACGCTGATTGAACTGCCGCATCTGGATGATCTGGAGCGCGAAGTGTTTGGCCCGGTACTGCATGTGATTCGCTACCGTTATGGACAGCTTGATCAACTGCTGGCGCAAATCAATGCCAAAGGTTATGGCCTGACCATGGGCTTGCATACCCGTATTGATGAAACCATTCATAGCGTAATTGCCCAGGCCGAAGTCGGCAACCTGTATATCAACCGTAATATTGTCGGTGCTGTGGTCGGGGTGCAACCTTTTGGCGGCGAAGGCCTGTCCGGGACTGGACCTAAGGCCGGTGGACCGCTGTATCTCTACCGCTTAATGCAATACTGCTCGCAGAAAAAGCTGGCTCAACCATTTGCGGCGCAGACTCTACATGCAGCAGCAATGCCTGCCCTGTATAACCAATTGGTGGACTGGGTACAGGCCGAGTTCCCGCAGCAGCTGATTCAGCTACCGGAAAAAATTGCCACGGGTCAGAGTTTTAACCTGACTGGCCCAACCGGTGAAAGTAACCAGTATACGATTTTGCCCCGCCATGCCGTACTATCCCTGGCCGAACAGGAGCTGGATCAGATTCATCAGTTACTGGCGATTTTTGCAGTCGGCAGTCAGCCGGTGGTTCTGGCAGAAAACCGCTTCATGCTGAAATATCTGCCGAAAATGCCGCCAGAGATTGCCCAGCGGATTCGCGTGATCCCAGACTTGCTGCATGGCGATTATGATGCAGTGCTGCATCATGGCAGCTCGGTGCAATTGCTGGAGTTACAGCAAACGGTAGCGCAGCGTGCCGGAGCGATTGTCGGCATCAGCCATCTCAAACCGAATGATCCGAAAATTCCGCTGGAACGTCTGGTGATTGAACGGGCCATCAGCATTAATACTGCTGCAGCTGGAGGGAACGCCAGCCTGATGACGCTGGATTAAAGCCACCCCTTTTCATGGTGTTATTCCTCTTTGCCAAACCAACTCTCCCTGGTCTCTGTTGGTTTGGCTTTTTTTATCTTTGCTCTCGCAAGTGATCTATTTCCCGGCTTTAATCTGCCGATCTGTTGAGCCTAAGCTCGATTTCTCCCGTCACGCTACCGCAATTTAAGGTTTGCACAGAATATCTTTAGGCATCTGCCTGAAACTTTGTTACCATCCCCTGTTTCAATGGGTTTGTGATTTTTACTGCATATGACTTCATCTTATCAGCAACAACTTGATGCCAAAGTTGCACGTATTTCTGCACAGTTTGCCGAATTTAACCCTCCAGCGCTGGAGGTGTTTGCCTCGCCTGAACAGCATTTCCGTATGCGTGCAGAATTCCGGATTTGGCATACCGAAGATGACCTGTTTTATGCCATGTTTGAACGCGATGAGCAGCAGAACAAAAAAGTCATTCGAATTGATGAATTTCCAATTGCTGATGCTAGCATCAACCAGTTAATGCCGGTACTGCTGAATGCCTTAAAAGCAGAACCGCTGTTATCCAATCGCCTGTTTGAAGTGCATTTTCTGGCAACCTTAAAAGGTGAAATGCTAGTTTCACTGATTTATCGCTGTCCATTAACTGCAGAGTGGGAAGCGCTGGCCAAACAGCTGGCCGAGCAACTGCAGATTAAAATTATTGGCCGGAGCCGTGGCCAGAAACTGGTACTGAGCGATGAGTTTGTGGTGGAAGAACTGCAAGTCTTTGAACGCCAGTATCAATACAAACAGATTGAAAGCAGCTTTACCCAGCCGAATGCGCGCGTTTGCCAGCACATGCTGGAATGGGCCTGTACAGCCGCCGGACACGCCAATCAGGACCTGTTAGAGCTGTACTGTGGCAATGGTAACTTTACCCTGCCGCTGTCGACCCGTTTTAATCGCGTCTTAGCCACAGAACTGGCCAAATCTTCAGTCTATGCGGCGCAGTGGAATATTGAGCAGAACCAGATTGACAATATTCAGGTGGCGCGTTTATCTGCCGAAGAATTTACCCAGGCCTACAATGGCGAGCGTGAATTCCGCCGTTTGCAGGAAGCCGGCATTGAGATGTCCAGCTATCAGTTTGATACCGTGTTTGTAGACCCCCCACGCGCTGGTATTGATGCCGAAACCTTAAAACTGTTGCAGCGTTTTGAGCGGATTATTTATATCTCCTGTAATCCGGATACGCTGCATGACAATTTGCAGACTTTGGCCAGCACCCACAAGATCACCCAATTTGCCCTGTTTGACCAATTCCCTTATACCCATCATGTGGAATCTGGTGTCTTACTGGAAAAGATCTAAAACAATTTGTTTCAAATTATATTATTCAGTCCGAAAAGGAAGATTTTTTAATCTTCCTTTTTTCTTATAAAAACAAGCAACTTAGTTATAATCAAGGCTTATAGCCATCATAATTACGTTTAAACTGTTACAAGCTATCGAAATTTCTAGAGTCTGTTTGCTGCTTTTATCACTTTAGTCGACTTGCATTAATTTTTAAATTGGCTATATTTCGAGCTATGTTAGGTTGCAAATGAAGGCTCTATGAGTTTTTGGCAAAAGCTGTTCGCTCAGGAACAGCAAAACGAGCATAAGAATCAGATTGCTTGTGTTGAAAATGATTGCTCTTGTAAGACAAATGAACAGCTTCTTGAAGCTTTAGCAAAAGCGACAGATGAAGATGTGATTATCGGTATTAAAAAGGTTCTCGCTTCGCGCGGCTATAGCCGTAAAGAGTTGAATGAACTTCAACATTTACCCCTGCAATAGCAGAGTCTGACCACAGAAAAAGGCATTTAGAATATCTAGGTGCCTTTTTTATTGGTCTGATTTTAATCAGATTTCTTAGTTTTGAAATTTTTTTCATGTATGCTCAAGGGCTTAGATCAGTCTTGATCGTATTTTTAATTCAATACATAACAATAAGGATACCGCTATGAATAACAAAATGATCGGCGCTCTTACCCTTCCACTGCTCTGCCTGGCCCTCACAGGCTGCGACCGTATGCCGGCAGAATGTGAAGAAGCCTGGGACAAGATGGACAGCTTGAGCACAAAAATGGGGCTTTCGGAAGAACAACGTCAATTCCAGAAAAAACAGTTTGAGGCCGGAATCAAAGAAATGTCGACTGAAGATGCCAAACGCCTCTGCAGCCAGCAAACCCAGACCTTAGGCATTATTGGCCAGTAGATTTTTCTGGCTCAGTCGCGCAGGCTGAATCATCAATATACGCCAGCATCGGGCCAACTGCGCGGTACTGGCGATGGCGTTTTAAGGCCGCAATATACACAGAAGATACTGAACCATCCAAGTACAGCGCATTCGGTGTCTTAAGCTGCTGCTGAAACAGCCGGGCAAAGTCATAAAAATTTATTGGCTGCTGGCTGATCACAAAATACAGGGTGGCGTCTTTCAGCCCAACGCCATTGCGGATTTTTCTGGAATCGGAATCCGGAATAAAGTTTGGGTTAATTTTTCCGTCAATCACCAGCATCGGGCCAGATTGGGTGGCATATTTCGGTTGCACATTGGCCTGCGGATACTGCTGGGTGGTCATCAACAGTGGCTGCTTGTCCCAGGCCAGTACCCCATTCGGCTGAATCAGAAAATTGCCCCAGCCTTGGGTCTGGGTATTTAACTGGCTTACCCTCTTGCCCTCTTCAATATACAGCCCGACGGGTGCATAATCGGCATGGAACATCCCGGCATTCATGGCAAATTCCAGCTGCTGGCACGGTTGCAGATCATCCTGGAGCGCAGTGAAATAACGATAGGGCTGCTGTGCTGTATTCTTTAATACCAGCTTCAGCTGCGCCATTGATCGGATTTCCGTGACATCAAAATCACCCAGCGTATGTTTCAGCTGCCAGCTGTAGATTTGCGGCTGTGCCTGTGCCCAGTTTGCACTGCAAGCACCCAGCAGAATCAGCAGTTTTAACAGCGGTTTGGCCGTGACTTGCGCAAAGTACTGTCCTAACTTTTTCATTGCATCTGTTCCCTGTTCATCGTTGTATAATTCAGCCATTCTTGTCGCCACCCTGTCGATTCTTGTGCCAAGAAGCAGTACACTAGAGCTTTAAAATACACCTGTCACTTTACTAATGTCACAATGCTCAAGCAGAACACACGGTTCCCTTTAGGGGCGCATCTGATTGTCAAACATTTCGGCTATACCCACCACGGGATTTATGCTGGACGTGGTCGTGTCATTCATTATTCCGGTTTTGCACATTTATTTAAAAAACATCCGATTGAAATCACCAGCCTAGACAAGTTCAGTCATGGCAAACCGGTGCATGTGCAGCATTATGATCAACCCAAATATAAAGGCCGTAAAGTGGTGCGCCGGATGCGTTCACGGATGCATGAAAACAATTATCACCTGATTATCAATAACTGCGAACATTTATGCACTTGGGCCATTACCGGCGTGGAAAGCAGTCCGCAAGTCTTCCGGATGATGAACCGCTTAACCACCATTGGTTATGTCAGCTCCTTAATGAGCTATATGAACAGCATGATGCTGACCCTGACCACCACCTGTTTTGCCCTGGTGCTGTATATTAAAAAGAAATTGCGCGACAAAGCCAAAATGCAGATGCCGACCCATCTGTTTTATAAACACGATGAAAAGAAATAACACACCGGATCATCTGTAAATCAAATTTTTTTTTAATTTAACGTGCTACTTCCTTTCAACGTTTACTTTCCATTTTCAACACCGCATAAAAAAGCCCGCTGAGTCCAGCAGGCTTTTTCAATCATCTAGCGAAATACGCTTTTATTTGCCCGGTTTGAAGCTGTCTTTTAAGTCCAGAATACGGTTAAACACTGGTGTTTCGCTGGAATGATCATACTGATCTGCCACGAAATAACCTTCACGTTCAAACTGGAAACGATCTTCTGCTTGCGCTTGCGCTAAAGCCGGCTCAATAACCGCTTGTACCACTTTCAATGAGTCCGGATTCAGATTCGCCAAGAAGTCATCGCCGACTTCTGGGTCAGATTCGGTGAATAGACGGTTGTAAATACGCACTTCAGCTTTCACGCCTTTAGTGGCAGATACCCAGTGAATCACACCTTTCACTTTACGGCCTTCCGGATTCTTACCTAAAGTTTCAGGGTCGATTGAACATTTCAGCTCAATAATTTCACCGTTGTCATCTTTAATGATTTCGTCGCACTTGATCACATAGGCATGACGTAAACGCACTTCACCGCCCGGAATCAGACGTTTAAAGCCTTTCGGTGGCTCTTCTTCGAAATCTTTACGGTCAATATAGATTTCAGAGGTTAGCGGAATGATACGCTCGCCCATATCTACGTTTGGATGACGCGAATGAGTCAGATCCATTTCTGCTGGCAGATTGGTTAACGTCACTTTTAATGGATTCAGCACGGCCATACCACGCGCTGCGGTATTTTCTAGCGACTGACGGATGCAGTATTCCAGCATTGCCACATCGACAATCCCGTCAGACTTCGACACACCAACGCGCTTACAGAAATCACGCAAGCCTTCCGGAGTAAAGCCACGACGACGCATACCCACTACAGTTGGCATACGCGGGTCGTCCCAACCCTTAACAAAACCACCTTCCACCAGACGGCGCAGCTTACGCTTTGAGGTAATGGTGTAATCGACGTTTAAACGGCTGGATTCATACTGACGTGGTACCGCCGCTGATTTTACCTTTTCCACCACCCAGTCATAGAACGGACGGTGATCCTGGAATTCAAGCGTACACAGTGAATGAGTAATGCCTTCAATCGCATCGGATAATGGATGCGCATAGTCGTACATTGGGTACATTTTCCATTTGTCACCGGTCTGGTGATGCTCGGAATGCAGCACACGGTACAAAATTGGGTCACGCATATGTACGTTTGGCGATGCCATATCAATTTTGGCACGCAATACCGCTTGGCCTTCGCCCAGCTCACCATTACGCATCTGTTCAAAACGCGCCAGGTTGTCTTCTACAGACGCATCACGGTATGGTGAGTTTTTACCCGGCTCGACAAATGAACCACGATTCAGCTTGATTTCTTCAGGAGTTTGCAAATCGACATAGGCATCACCCTGTTCAATTAACTGCACCGCCCAGCTATACAACTGGTCAAAATAGCTCGACGCATAGCGTGGCTCGCCATTCCAGTTAAAGCCCAACCATTTCACGTCGTTGGCAATACCATCTACATATTCTTGTTCTTCGGCATCCGGGTTGGTATCGTCAAAACGTAAGTTACATAAACCGTTAAATTCTTCGGCAATCCCGAAATTCAGGCAAATTGCTTTCACGTGACCAATATGTAAGTAACCGTTCGGTTCTGGTGGAAAACGTGTGATCACTTTTTCAGTACGGCCTGCTGCCAGATCATCGGTAATGACCTGACGCACAAAATCTAAGCCCGGCTGTTGTTCTTGCTGCGCAGCATCGACAGAGGCATGGTTACTTGGTGTCGGGGTGTTAGGCAGAGATGAAACAGCATCATTCGGCTTCATAGTTAATAAATCACTTCTAGATAAAAATTTAGGATAATTAAAACGCTATTCCCACTTTTTAACAAAGAAAATAACGTTTTTACTTGCCTTGTAGTTTACAGTTTGCTTATGCTTCTCTCAACCAAAAAACCCATGGCTTTTTTGTCCATGATTAGGAGATAACACAATGAGTTTTCCTCAAGTCGAATTAAACACCAACAAAGGTCGTATTGTTCTTGAGCTTAACACTGAAAAAGCACCTAAAACTGCTGAGAACTTCCTTCAATACGTTCGTGACGGTTTCTATGATGGCGTAATTTTCCACCGTGTCATCGATGGTTTCATGATTCAAGGCGGCGGCTTTGATGAAAACTTCAAAGAAAAAGCAACCCGTGATTCAATCGAAAACGAAGCAGACAACGGTCTGAGCAATGACGAAGGGACCATTGCAATGGCGCGTACCCAGGCTCCGCACTCTGCATCTGCTCAATTCTTCATTAACGTGAAAAACAACTCCTTCCTGAACCACACGGGCAAAACTGCACAAGGTTGGGGTTATGCCGTATTTGGTAAAGTAGTTGAAGGTATGGATGTAGTTGCTGAAATCAAAGGCGTACGTACAGGCAACCGTGGTTACCACGCTGATGTTCCACTAGAAAATGTGGTCATCGAATCTGCCAAGATCATTTCTGAATAAGAATCCCTCTCAACCTCCCGTTATTTAAGGGCGTTGGGAGATTCCAAGGAAAAGATTGTGACCTATCTGTTTATTTCAGATTTACATTTGTCACCTGATCACCCTCGACTCGTTCGGGGGTTTTTAGATTTATTACGTGCTTATCAGGATCAAAACACCCAGCTGTATATTTTAGGCGACTGGTTCAATGCCTGGATTGGCGATGACTACACCGCCCCTTGGCTGGATGAAATTGTCAGCACTTTAAAACAGTTTAATGCCGCAGGCAATCAGCTGTATTTTCAGGTCGGCAACCGCGATTTCGCACTGCATGAGGTTTTTTTACAGCAGTTTAACGGGCAATTATTACCTGAAATTGACACCCTCACTATTGGCCAGACCCGCTATCGTCTGGAACATGGCGATGCCTTGTGCACCGATGATGTATCCTATCAGCGCTTTAAAAAAGTTATCCGTCATCCGCTCGTGCTGCGTCTGTTAAGAAAAACTCCGCTGTCCTTTCGCAGCAAACTGGCCAACGGTTTTCGCAAACAAAGCCGCGCTTCTAAAGAAGTTAAATCGTATGAAGTGATGGATGTGAATCCGGCTGCGGTAACGCAGGCTTTGGCCGAGGTGGATGTACTGATTCATGGTCATACCCATCGACCAGCCATCCATGAGCTGAATGGCAAAAAGCGGATTGTGCTGGGGGACTGGCGTGCGCATGAGGCACTGATTCTGGAAATTGATCCCGAACAGCCCGCCACTCACCTGCAACTGAAACGCTGGACCTATTAAGCAGCAGGTGGATGACTATAAATCCCCACCTCCTGCATCATCTGTCAGGTTAATAATGACCGCTTAATACCCCCCTTCAGGTTTTACCCAGCTCGCTCCGGTTTTATATTTGGCCAGCAGCTCACGCAAGGAATTCATTAATACGCTGGTATCGACACCGACAGCGACAAATTCGGTACCCAGTTCAATATATTTTTGCGTCACGTCATGTTGAGTCGATAAAATCCCGGCCGCTTTACCCGATGCGCGAATTCGTTGAATTGCATCAACCACTGCGTTTTGCACGTCAGGATGGTTCGGATTGCCTTCATAACCCATAGTGGCAGATAAATCTACTGCGCCAATAAATACCCCATCAATGCCCTCGACTTTTAAGATGTTATCCAGATTTTCCAGCCCTGTAACTGACTCAATCTGAATCAGCAAACAGATATTTTCATGTGCAGTGGCATAATAATCCGGAATACTGTTCCAGCGTGTGGCACGTGCCAAAGCCGCACCTACACCGCGAATCCCTTCCGGTGGATAACGCACTGCTTTAACCATCAGTTCGGCCTGCTCCACGGTTTCCACCATCGGAATCAATAAGGTTTGTGCGCCAATATCCAGCAACTGTTTAATAAGCTGCACACTGCCAATTGGCGGACGGACCACCGCCTGTGACGGATAGGCCGCAATACTTTGCAGCTGGGCCAGTGTGGTTCTTAAATCACTGGGCGCATGTTCCCCATCAATCAGCAACCAGTCATAACCGGCATTGGCCGCAATTTCAGTGCCATAGGCATCGGCCAGACCGACCCATAAACCAATCTGCTGCTGGGTTTTTAATTTATGTTTAAAGTGATTACGATAGTCCATCGACAGGCTCGCTATAGTCCACACCTACTTCCATTAAATGCCGATTTTTAAAAATTGCCAATATTCAAAACCGCTGTTGTGATTTGATTTAACACTTAATCGGGCAATAACTGAAAATACGATGAGCACATTTTAAGGTTAATTTTGACAATAAAATTGCAGCGAATATGCCATCAAAGCCATCAAAATGGCGTATGATGCTGAAGGTTCAGCCTTTCTCAATTTATCCTTATTGCTGGAGTATCTTTATGGATTTGCTCGACGTCGTACGCAGCCGCTATACCACCAAAGCCTATGATCCTGCAAAAAAAATTCCTCAAGAGCAGTTTGAACGCTTTCTCGAAATTCTCCGTTTTACCCCCTCTTCTATTAATATCCAGCCCTGGCATTTTTTTATTGCCGAGCATGATGCAGCCAAGCAGCGCATTGCCAAAGCCCTGGTCGGGAAATATGCCTACAATGCGCCTAAAGTCTTAGATTCTTCTCACACCATTTTGTTCTGTACCAAAGCCGATATTAGCGATGAACATCTGGACAATTTGTTGCAGCAAGATGATGTCAGCGGCCGCTTTAAAGATGCCAGCGCCAAGCAGGGCCAGAAAGACAGCCGTAGCGGATATGTGGATTATTACCGCAATGAAAAAGGTGATATTCAGCGCTGGGCCGAAAACCAGACCTTTATTGCCTTGGGTCAGATGTTACTGGCTGCCGGTATTGAAGGTGTAGATGCCACCCCGATTGGCGGCTTTAATGAACAGATTCTGACGGAAGAACTAGAATTACAGGACAAGGGTTTAATTCCATCGGTGCTGCTGACCTTGGGCTATCGCAGTGAGCAGGACTTTAATGCTAAACTACCCAAGTCACGCCTGAATAAAGATGAAATTTTCACCAAATTGTAAGAACTACATTACATAATACAGGGACGAAAGTCCCTGATTTCGGCTTGATTTTTGCTTTCCCTTTCACAACACAATAATAATAGACCGGAGAAGAAAGATGTCTATCCTTGCCCAGCTCCCAATGAAGTTTGAATGTCGTCAATGCAATAAACTGTATTTGCATCAATATCAGCAGGAAAAACGCCATTATCCTCATTGTCCGAGCTGCCAGAAAGCCGGTCTGTTACTGGGCATTGCCGAACTTCAGGACCTGATCAAACATCCGCTGATTTTTGCTGCCAGCTTCATCAAATTCAAGCCGTCATCGCATAAGCTAAACACATCACACTGATGATACCCAGACCCAGCCCGATGGCGGTGCTGGGTTTTAATTTTTCTTTAAAGAACAGCAAACCGCTGATTACCCCTAAAATCACCACCAGAATATTCATGCCGGCAAATACAACCGCCGGTGAATCTTTTAAAGCCATATGTGCTTTGACATAAAACGCGATATTGGCAAAATTCAGCATCCCCAAAATTAAGCCTGCCGCTATATTTTTGCCACTGCCCCAGCTTTTGTGCTGAATCAGAATATACCCCAACGATAAAATAAAAGCGCAGATGAACATCAGGTTCAGTACCAGCGCAAACTGCAGGCCTAAACCGGTGGTGTATTTCAGCAACACATCAATCAGCGCATAACCGACCCAGACCAAAGCCAAATACAGCATACCCGCCTGGGCGGACGATGCACCGCCACGATGCGAATATAAAATACACAGTACCGCTGCAATCCCCAACGCAATCCCGACAATTTTCAGGCTATTAAACTGTTCCTGGAAAATAAAATAGGCCGCAGTTAAAGACAGCACCACCGACAGCCGCTGGGCAATTTCGGTTTTTAAAATTCCGGCAGTTTGTAATGCTTTGGCTAAAAACAGGAATACGCTTGGCAATAATACCCCTAAAGCCAGAATCAGCAGCCACGGCGTGTCGGTGAGGGACAGCTGTTGTACATTAGGCTGAAACCACCAAAAACACAGCACACTGGCCGAGGCATAATTCCAGCTGATCATCTGCAAAGGTGAATAGCCGCGGTTCTTTGCGACTTTCAAGAGAATCGACACCACCACACTACAAATGGCCGCTGCTAAAATCAGTTCCATGATCTACTCTTATTTATATGCATTATGTGATCTGCTCTGCTGCACTATAGCGGTTCAGATACAGAAAAGCCCACGCAATGTGGGCTTTTTTTTATAAATACTTCACCAGGAATTATTTATAACGATCTACCATTTTCTCTAAAGAAATTGGACGGATCTTGTCGGCATTGCCCGCAGTACCAAACGCTTCGTAACGTGCAACACAAATATCTTTCATTGCATCGACCGTTTTAGCGAAGAATTTACGTGGGTCAAACTCGCTTGGTTTTTCAGCCATGAAGCGACGCATTGCACCGGTAGAGGCCAGACGCAAGTCGGTGTCGATGTTAATTTTACGCACACCGTGCTTGATCGCTTCAACCAGCTGCTCAACAGGTACACCATAAGTTTCCTTGATGTCACCGCCGTACTGGTTAATGACTGCCAGCCATTCTTGTGGCACAGAACTTGAACCGTGCATCACCAGATGCGTATTTGGCAGTGCCGCATGAATTTCTTTAATACGGTCAATCGCCAGAATATCGCCTGTAGGTGGACGGGTGAATTTGTACGCACCGTGTGAAGTACCCACTGCAATTGCCAGTGCGTCTACATTGGTGTCTGCTACGAAAGAACGTGCTTCTTCAACTGAAGTCAGCAATTGAGAGTGATCCAGTACACCTTCTGCACCGACACCATCTTCTTCGCCGGCCATACCTGTTTCAAGGCTGCCTAGACAACCGATTTCACCTTCAACAGAAACGCCACATGCGTGCGCCATTTGTACCACACGACGGGTCACATCTACGTTGTATTCATATGAGGTCGGAGTTTTACCATCTTCACCCAGTGAACCATCCATCATGACTGATGAGAAGCCAAGCTGGATAGAACGTTGACATACGTCAGGACTGGTACCGTGATCTTGGTGCATCACCACCGGAATGTGTGGCCATTCTTCAATTGCAGCCAAAATAAGATGACGTAAGAATGGTGCGCCTGCGTACTTACGGGCACCTGCAGATGCCTGTACGATTACAGGTGAATTCGTCGCATCTGCGGCCAACATGATTGCGCGCATTTGTTCTAAGTTGTTTACGTTAAACGCTGGTACGCCGTATCCGTGTTCACCGGCGTGATCCAATAGCTGGCGCATTGAAATAAGAGCCATAATATCCTCCCAGGTAATGCTGCATATTCTACATGGGGATTTGTTTCAATTCAGCAACAAAACGTCGTATTTAAAAAAAATCCCTGCCAATGCAGGGACTTTTATACAAATTACTACAATTTGTGGAGCTTTTAGGATTATTGCGCTTCAGATGCTGGCGCTGCTGCGCTGTCTGGGGTTGCGGCATCTGCTGGTGCATTGGCCACTTCTTCAGGCACATCGGTATTGTTTTCATCAAGTACTGGCTGATCAATTGCATCAATCGCCGCTTGCTGTTCTGCAGAAATTTGCTCTGACGCTACAGCTGCTGATGCATCTGCAGTGGTCGCTGTTGCATTGTCGTCTTTTTTAGCACATGCAGTGAAAGCTAAAGATGCAGCAAGTAACGCGGCAAGAGTTAATTTTTGGTTCATCAGAATATCCTACAACCCGGTGATTTTTGATCATAATATTTCAGAAACATGACAGTTTTATGACTAAAAAATGAAGTGCATAAAAAAGGCTGACCGAGGTCAACCTTTTGTCATCTTGCAAGCGTGTGCGAATTAAGCACGTTCTAGCAATACGGCAACTGCTGGTAAGGTCTTACCTTCTACAAACTCAAGGAAAGCACCGCCACCTGTAGAGATATAACCAATTTTGTCTGTAACTTCATATTTGTCGATGGCAGCCAAGGTGTCACCACCACCTGCAATTGAGAAGCCTTCTGATTCAGCAATCGCTAAAGACAGGGCTTTAGTCCCTTCACCGAACTGATCCACTTCGAATACGCCAACTGGGCCATTCCAGAGAATGGTTTTAGAAGTTTTCAAGATCTCAGCAAATACTTTTGCTGTTTCTGGACCGACATCCAGAATCATGTCGTTGTCTGCCACATCTTCTACTTTTTTCACGGTTGCTTTGGCAGCTGCCAGTGAACCCAAGAAGTCATCAAAGTTGATTTCAGACGCATCAGCAACTACCACATCCGTTGGAAGTGGTACAGATACTTTGGCAGCAATGGCTTTGGCTGTGTCGATCAAATCATTTTCACACAGTGATTTACCCACGTTGTAACCCGCAGCAGCCAGGAAAGTATTGGCAATACCACCACCCACAATCAACTGGTCGCAAATGTCAGACAGTGATGTCAATACATCCAGCTTGGTGGATACTTTAGAGCCGGCAACAATGGCCACCATTGGTTTTTCTGGTGTTTGCAGTGCACGGCCAAGTGCATCCAGTTCAGCAGCCAGTAAAGGACCTGCTGCTGCCACTTTAGCAAGACGCGCCACACCTTCGGTTGATGCTTCTGCACGGTGCGCAGTACCAAAGGCATCCATTACGAATACATCACACAGCGCTGCATATTTTGCTGCCAGCTCAGGATTGTTTTTCTTTTCACCCACGTTAAAGCGGCAGTTTTCAAGTAGCACCACTTGACCTGCTTCTACCTCTACACCATCCAGGTAGTCAGTCAATAATTTGACTTCCTGGCCCAGTGCTTCGGTCAGGTAAGCTGCGACAGGCGCAAGTGATTGTTCAGCTTTAGGTTCACCTTCAACAGGACGACCCAGGTGAGAATACACCATTACGGCTGCGCCTTTTTCCAAAGCCGCTTTAATTGTCGGTAAGGCAGCACGTAAACGCGCATCGCTGGTAATCACACCATTTTTCACCGGCACGTTTAAGTCTTCGCGGATCAGAACACGCTTTTGTGCCAGGTCGAGGTCAGTCATACGCTGAAAATTCATGTATAGCTCACTTTTTAGATATTAAAATCGCCAAGATTCTAAATGATTATGCAGAAAAAGGTTAGCTTCTTTTGCAGAAAAGCTAACGATTGCCAAAGTTTTGTTATGATAGGAAAAAAACAGACCTGATAATTTTTATGCCTATGTCTATACATCCAGATCCAACCCTGAACCGTTTAAATGTTTTAGGCGAGCCTTTGGCCAGCTGCTGTTTTGACCCGATTACCGGCTATTTTCGTAATGGCTTTTGCCATACGGCGCCCACGGATCTGGGCCAGCACACTGTTTGTGCACAAATGACCTCGGAATTTCTGAACTTTTCCCAGAAAATTGGCAATGACCTGATCACACCGTTGCCTGAAGTCGAATTTCCGGGCTTAAAACCGGGTGATTTCTGGTGTATTTGTGTGACCCGCTGGGTTGAAGCCTATCAGGCCGGTAAAGCACCACCCGTAAAAATTCAGGCCTGCCATCAGGCGGTACTGTCTTACGTTCCCTTAGATATTTTGATGGAATATGCTGTCTAATGAAGCGTCCGATTATTCTGGCGTCCAGCAGCCAGACCCGTAAAGAACTGATGGACCGTTTAAAGCTCGACTATCAGTGTATGACACCCGACATTGATGAATCACCGCAAGGTGAAAGCCATGCCGATGATCTGGCCAAACGGCTGGCTTTTGAAAAAGCCCAGAGTATTGCCGAGCAATATCCTGAAGCCATTGTGATTGGCTCCGATCAGGTGGCGTGGCGTGAAGGTGCGCCCGATATTTTTATTGGCAAGCCCTTAAGCCCGGAAAAAGCCATTCGCCAGCTGCAGGCCAACTCGGACAAAATTGTCTACTTTAGTACCGCATTAAGCGTACAGCAAAAATCCAGCGGCTTTGAACAGACCCTGGTTGAACACTATAAGGTCAAATTCCGTAAACTGAGCCTGGATGAAATCGAGCGCTATGTGGCACTGGAACAGCCGCTGCATTGTGCCGGCAGTTTTAAATGCGAAAGTCTGGGGATTAGCCTATTTGAACAGATGATTGGCCAGGACCAGACCACCTTGATGGGTATGCCAATGATTCAGCTGTGCCAGATTCTCCGCCAGCTTAATCTGCAGATTCCCTAAACACGGTAATGCAATACCCAAAATGATCAGGTGCCTGTCCTGATCATTTTTTTCGCCACCTTTTCCCTTCTGCCACTTTTCTAAATTTCCTTAAGATGAAGTTCATCACTTGCACCACCGCACAACTCAAGGGACAATAACAGCTAAATTTATGTTGTAGTTATTTGACATGTCTCAACCTTTAGACGTTTTAGGCGGAATCACCGCTGAACAATTCCTTGCCGAATATTGGCAAAAAAAACCGCTGCTGGTGCGTAATGCCCTGCCTGAAATCGCCAATATTCTTGAGCCGAGTGATGTCATGGAGCTGGCACTGGACGAAAATATCAGCGCCCGCTTAATTAAACAGAAAGATCGTGATCCGAACCAGTGGTCTGTAAAATCTTCACCGCTATTAAAAGCCGATTTCCAGAAAATGCCAAAGCTGTGGACGCTGCTGGTCCAAGCGGTAGATCACTACTCTTTTGATCTGGCGGAACTGTGGAAAAAATTCCCGTTTATTCCGCAGTGGCGCCGTGATGACATTATGGTGTCATATGCGCCAAAAGGCGGTTCGGTCGGCAAACACTTCGACTTCTATGATGTATTTCTGGTGCAAGGCTATGGTCATCGCCGCTGGCAACTGGGCCAGATGTGTGATGCCGAAACCGAATTTGTTCCAGGTCAGCCGCTGAAATTACTGCCAGAGATGGATGTCAATTTTGATGAAGTGCTGGCACCGGGTGACCTGCTTTACGTGCCACCAGGTTTATCGCACTATGGCGTGGCCGAAGATGACTGTCTGACCTTCTCTTTCGGTTTCCGTATGCCAAACATCAGCGACATGATGGATCGCGTCAGTGACAAGTTTTCTGACAACCAGTTGCTAAAAAATCCGTTGCAAGATCTGATCCGCGACCAGATCAGCCCGATTGGACAAATTACCCAGCCGGAACTGGAATATTTAAAAGCCGAATTGCTGGCACAACTGCACAACTCGACCGTGCTGGAAGATGCCATCATGAGCCTGATGTCAGAGCCAAAATATCCGGACAATATTCCAGAAGCAGAAGAAATTGGTACTGGCGATCTGGAAGATGCGCTAGATCAGGGCTATCAACTGATTTTAGAACCGGCTTCACGCCTGCTCTATACCGAAGAAGATGGCGAGTTGCTGTTCTGGGCCAATGGTGAAGGTTTATATATTTCGGATGAGTTTGCGCCTTTACTGAAGCAGATTGCTGATGGTGAACTCGTCGAGCTGAATGAAGACCTGTACCATGAAGACATTCTGGAAGATGTGGCCCAGTTACTCAATGATTCTGTGCTGATGCTGCTGCCTGCCGAAGATACAGAAGATGAGGCCGAATAAGGGCTTAATCCTGAGGTGATACCACTAAAATCGCCTTGATTAAAGTATAACCGGGTGTAGAGTTCACCTTTAACTCTGCACCTATCCGCGCCAGACGCAGCTTCATACTGCGTACGCCAATACTCATCCCATGATCGAGCACCCCATGGGTATCAAAACCAATCCCATCATCCTGAATACTTAAACATAAAGTCTGTTCATCGGGAAAATCTAGCGTCACCTGTACATGCTTGGCCTGACTGTGCTTCACCACATTGGTCAGACTTTCTTCCAGCACCCGCATCAGGTTCAGACATTGCAGCGGTGTCGGTTGCACCACCCATTCACTGGCAATATTCCAGGTGGCCCGCATCTCAACTTCATCCATGAGCTGGCTGAACCGATGTCGCACCGGCGCAATCCACAACACCGGCGTTTCCGGCACTTTGGCACCAATTGAGGAACCACTGTCAATAATTTGCCGCAAATCATCACGTAGCAATTTCAAGATCGACAGAAACTGGCGGTTACTCATGGGCTGCTCGCTCTGGTCGACCATAATCATCGAGCGTACCAGCGAAGCACCCAAGCCATCATGCAAATCATGCGAAAGATGAATCCGCTCCTGCAAACGCACATTTTCCAATTCCAGATAATGCTTTTCCGACATGCTCTGTTTTAAGTCTTCACGAACCTCAAACACGCGATATTCAAGTTGCTGGTTAAACTGCTCAATTTTCTGCATGCTTTTGGTGGTGCGAATCCCGAGAATTAAGGCAATAAACAGCGTCACCACCGGTGAGGTATACGGCGATAAGGGCTTTAAATCGGTATCAAACGGTGCAGCCAAAAGTGCAATATCTAAAGCGGCAAAGATAATAATCAGGCTTAAACAGATCACCAGCAGGATATTTTCCACCCGCGGCACGCGGAAGGTTAAACGCAGCAGATACAGGAAAACCCCGAAAAATAACAGGCTATAGCCTAAAAATACCAGCCCGAAAACGGTTTGTGCATAATCGAGTGGCGTTACGAAAATGCCCATAATCACCGCCACCGAACAGATAAAAGCGGTTTCTTCCAGTATCGGAAATTTTTTATCAACAAAACGTAGCAAATAGACAATGAACGACAGAATATACAGCACAAAAAAGGCGATATTGGCCTGTGCCGCTATCAGCGTATTCGGGAAGGGATAGGTTTCTGTACTAATAATATTGGAGACGAATAACAGCCACAGCAAACAGCTTAAGGCAAACCAGCCATAACTGACTTCTTTACGCCGAAACAGCCAGATTACCAGACACAACACACCCAAGGTCGCCGATAAAATTGCATTAATCACAAATAAGGTACGACGATCCCAGATCTGTTGCTGATATTCCGTATAACTGTTATAGACATTATGGAAGGAAACATCACCAAGACCGGCAGATTGAAAGGCATAGCCCCGCACATAAACTAAAATTTCATTCTGGTCGGGACGCAGGCCGCTAATCGGTAAAATCCAGTAGCGTGGCATATTCCAGCTTTTGGAGAGTGGTTCTTCCAGATGCCGGTTTGACCAGATTAAATCGCGGTTTAAAAACACCGCACCCGCACTGTTTAAATAATTAATAGAAAATACAATCGACTGATCCAGCACGGCCGGTTCCTGACAGGACCAGTTCCAGACAATTTTGTACCACACCCCACCGTTATAATCCGGCCAGCGTTCACTCCAGCGATCAGGCAACGTCACAGGTTGCCATCCTGTATGTGGATGGCTATGAATATCCGGTGTCTGTACGGTGCTGACCGACTGAATATTAACCTGACAATACGGGTCTATGGCATAGCTTTGCTCTGCATACGCACTCGATAGACAAAGATAAAGACAACAGCCGCACCAAAACTGGAGCAATCTGTAGATCATAAAATGCCTAATGAGCGCGCTGTACTGACTGCCTTGGTACGTTTACTCACCGAGAGCTTGCGATAAATATGCTTGATATGACTTTCCACGGTATACCGCGACACAAACAGCTGCTCGGCAATTTCCCGATTACTCAGGCCCTGCGCGACCAGATTTAGAATTTCATGTTCACGGTTGGTCAGCTGTTCAATATCTTCATCGGGCTGTTTAAACGGCTTGGCAATTTCCTGCGGCTTCTGTACTGAAATCTGTGACAGTATTTCCCGGGCAATAAAGGGATCAATCGGTGCGCCGCCTCTTAAAATACTGCGGATGGCCATGATCACTTCAGTATCATCGCGTTCTTTTAATACATAACCGGTGGCGCCCGCCTGAATAGCCGAAAACAGACTGTTTTGTGTACTCCAGGCCGAAATCACCAGAATCAGTACACTGCTGTCTTTGGCCCGAAGCTGTTCAATCAGTTCAATCCCATTGCCATCTGGCAACCCCAAATCGACCAGCGCCAAAGACACCGGTTGTTCTTCAATTTTCTGTAATGCTGCTTTTAAATGGCTAACAAAAATCAGCATGTCATTGCTGTAGCCCATTTCAAGGAGGATATGTCTGAGGCGTGACTGAATCATGGGTTCATCTTCCACAATCAGCACAGGGGCCGGTAATATTGATTCTGTAATGTCCACTGTCTTCCCCGATCTTTTAACTTTCAATATAGCGATATTATTAAACGGTTCTCTATCCCTAGAATTAAGGAATTTCAGAGTGTTAGCACTGTTATTTTTATGATTTCAGCATAGCAGCTATTTTTTAATTTTTATAGATTTTATTGCTCACTTTTAAGCTGTGCTAAAGCCCTTGCCAAATTTCACAAATCATTACTTGTATGCCCTATTCAGAATCTGCACAGTAATACAAGATTGAATTCGCAATGGAAAAATCATAACAATGCCAAGTCCAGCCCAAGCCATTCGCCATAAACTTTTAAATACTTTTTTCTCCCGTCACTCGGTCTGGTTTGCCTGTATTTTAATTGCGCTGGGCATTACATGGCTTAGGCTATTTTATGAGCCACATTATATTTATTATTTTCTGTCCGATGGCGTAATTAACTCGCTCTGGCTGATCACCACGCTGCTGAGTCTGGTCGGTCTGTATGATGTCATTCAGACCAAGCATTCCATTCTGAAAAACTACCCGATTATGGGTCATTTCCGGTTTATTTTTGAAGATTTCCGCCCCGAAATTCGCCAGTATTTTATTGAAGCCGATCAGGATGCCCAGCCTTTTTCCCGCATGCAGCGCAGTTTGGTCTATCAACGTGCCAAAAATGAAAATGCCGATAAACCCTTTGGCTCGATTTTGGATGTGTACGAAGCCGACTACCGTTTTATTGTGCATTCCTTGCGCCCCTGTCCACCGGCTGATCCAAAAACCTTCCGGATTCATATTGGCAATGAACAATGCAGCCAGCCTTATAGCGCGTCGATTTTAAATATTTCTGCCATGAGTTTTGGCAGCCTGAGTGCCAATGCCATCCGTGCCTTAAATAAAGGTGCCAAACTCGGTGGCTTTTATCATGACACCGGTGAAGGCAGCCTTAGCCCGTATCATCTGGAATATGGCGGCGATATTGTCTGGCAAATTGCCAGTGGCTACTTTGGTTGCCGCACCGCAGAAGGTTTATTTGATCCGGAAAAGTTTGCCCGTCAGGCCGGTAATCCGAATATCAAGATGATTGAACTCAAACTCTCTCAAGGTGCCAAGCCGGGCCATGGCGGTATTTTGCCGAAACATAAAATTTCAGAAGAAATCTCGCAGATTCGTGGTGTGCCACGTGACCGCGATTGTGTATCGCCCTCGCGCCATCCAAGCTTTAGCACCCCAATTGAAATGCTGCAGTTTTTACAGCAGTTACGCGATTTATCGGGCGGTAAACCGGTGGGTTTTAAACTATGTATTGGTCAGCCCTGGCAATTTATGAGTATCGTCAAAGCCATGCTGGTGACCAAAATTGTGCCTGACTTTATTGTGGTGGATGGCTCAGAAGGCGGTACCGGTGCCTCCCCGATTGAGTTTAGTGACTATATTGGTACGCCGCTGCGTGAAGGCTTACTATTTGTGCATAACACCCTGGTCGGTGCCGGCCTGCGCAGCAAAATCAAGCTCGGGGCCAGTGGTAAAATTATCAGTGCCTTTGATATTGCCAGTACCTTTGCCTTAGGCGCAGACTGGGTCAATTCAGCCCGTGGTTTTATGTTTGCCGTTGGCTGTATTCAGGCGCAAAGCTGTCATACCAACCAATGTCCGGTCGGTGTCGCCACCCAAGATAAAGACCGTCAAAAAGCGCTGCATGTGCCATCCAAAGCAGAACGGGTCTATAACTTCCATAAAAATACCATGCATGCCCTGTCGGAAATGATTGCGGCAGCCGGTTTAAAACACCCGGCCGATATTCGTGCCCATCATCTGGCGCAGCGAATTAACGACCGGGAAATTAAAAACTATGCCCAGCTGCATTTCTGGCTCAAAGAAGGCGAATTACTGAGCTGTGAAAATAAAGATGAAGAAAACTTTTATTTTCGCATGTGGAATTTGGCCAAAGCGGAAGAATTTTAAAAAAGAGGCACCCGCCTCTTTTTTATGAAATGGAGGAAAGCTTAATAATAAGTCTTGGAATTCGAAGCATGCAAAAAGGCTGGAATCAAACCGGTTAAGGCCGCACGAATATCCGGGCGCTCATTAATCAGTTGATGTGACCCTTCTTCCAGCATCAGCAAGGTTTGCAGGCGGAATTTACGCCGGATAAACTCGATGTTATAACGCCAGTCCACAGTCTGATCCTGCGCGCCTTGGGCCAGCCACACCGGAATTCGACACGCTGGCCGCTGTTCCATTTCCAGCATCCATTTGGACATGGCCAGAATCCAGTCCATGCCCATCATCCGTGGTTGTAACGGATCTTTTAAGCGCACAAAACGTAAAAATTCCGGGTTATGGTTATTGCGTCTAAAATGGCGCGGCACTTCGCGTTTAATCCGGCGGATAATTCCGAGGCCCACCGAATTATGCCACCAGGCACTTTTGGCCGGACGGATGAGAGGTGATAATAACAACACCCGCTCGACAAACGGATTTTCCCGGCGCTCAGCAAATTCCAGTAAATGATGCATCCAGATCGCACCACCAGTACTTTGCCCTACCCCTAGCCAAGGCTTAGGCAATTGATCGGCATTGCGCACATATTGGTAAATGGCATGTAATACCTGCTGGTAATGATCAAAATTCTGGATACTGGCCGGTGAGCCATTACTTAAACCATGGCCGGGCAAATCATAAGTCAAGACACTAAAGCCCTGCTCCAGAATTTCTTTGACAATTGGCTGGTAAATACCGCTGTGCTCCAGATAGCCATGCAGTAAAAATACCGTGCCTTTGCTTTTTTCCAGTTTACCCACTTCAAGTTTAGGCTGAAATACCTGCACATGCAGTTTAAACAGCGGCATTTGCACATAACCCTGCCAATGCTCGCACTCTAAGCTGTCAAAACCGTAAAGCTGGCGATAGGCCTGAATATCCACCGTGGGCGCATAAGGCCGGTTCAGGTTTAAAGGCTCCAGCACCTGCGGCGTGGTATCGCGGCTAGGAACCGGTAAATCCAGCTGTTTCAGCACACTCGGATTTAAAAACGGGATATTCGGCATTATGGCACCTCCCGGCAGTCGCTCGAACCAAACAGCATATCGCGGATGGTGGCCAGCATTTCATAATTGGCACGGCGGCTATGATCATAGTTCTGCTCACTAGGCTGCCATTGGGTCAACTCGGTTGGAATTGGCGCGACCACCGGCACGGTTTCAATGCCGTTTAAGGCAAACAAACGGCGTGTGCGCGGCATGTGATATTGATCGGTGATTAAAATCACCGTTGGTGCGCCGCCTTTTTTCTGTAGCAGCAAGGAACTAAAACGCGAGTTTTCACAGGTGTTCATACTGCGATCTTCCAGCAAGTTGGCTTCAACCCCGCGTTCCGCCAGCCATTTCTGCATATAAGGTGCTTCAACACCGCTCAGCACAATGGGTAATTTATACTGTTTTTCAATTTCTAAGGTTTTTTCTAAACGTAGTCGTGTGTAGTTATTCACAATAATATCTTTTTGATTTTCATGTAAGGTTAGACCGCCGCCCAAAACCACAATTGCATACGGCTGGGAAGTTATTTGCGGCTTCTGGCTATTTTGTTGTTGAATCAGTGCGATATCCTGAAAAATTTCTTCATCAACCGGTACGGTTTCAACCGCTGCCACTTCATGGGTTCTTAAAAATTTCAGATACTGTTCCATCAGGGCCTGATTTTCAGAGCTGTCTAACTCCAATAAATCCTGTAACTGCTGTGAAGGCTGTGCAAGTTGCGCCTCAGATGCGGAAACATCGGCCAGCAATGGAATTTGCGGTGTGCTGTCCTGCTCTTGTTCCTGCTGACTGCGCTGCTCATCCTGAATTAAAGCCTGCAAGGCTTTATAGCGTGCCTGAATGGTGGTGAGATTCTGTGAATTTTTGGCCTGAATCTCTTCTTCCATCACTTTTAAATAAGCTTGCCGGGCAATCCACAAATTCGAGCCAGGTTCCAGATTTTCCTGATCGGTCAGTGCACCCATCTGCTGGCTTTGTGCGGCCACTTCATTGACCTCCACCGGCACAATGGTATTCAGCACTTTAATCACAAATTTGGAATAAAACGGCGAATAGATAAAAACCACCAGACAGCCCATCAGCACAAATAGCACAGCCGCCATTTGTACGATACGCACCATCCAGTGAGTTCTATTCATAAATGCCTAACCTGATTAAAAGGTATTGTGGGGAATAATCAGCCCGGCGTCATTAAACAGCACCGGTTCTGGTTCCAAGTGTATCCCAAATTTTTGGTACACGTCCTGCTGTACTGCCTGATA
The DNA here is from genome assembly GCF_013420185.1 of Acinetobacter sp. YH01025. Taxonomy (NCBI): domain Bacteria; kingdom Pseudomonadati; phylum Pseudomonadota; class Gammaproteobacteria; order Moraxellales; family Moraxellaceae; genus Acinetobacter; species Acinetobacter sp. YH01025. The sequence goes on from NZ_VOYR01000010.1 coordinate 96,814, forward strand.
TGTTGCCTGAACATCGGCCAAGGTCGCATTGGCATAATTGACAAGCACCAGCGCCTGCTTGTGAAACATACCAACCATACCCAGCTGTTTCCCTTTCCAGCCGGCCTGATCAATAAGCCAGCCAGCCGCAACTTTGACCAGGCCTTCGGGTTGCGGATAATGCGGCATGTTCGGGAATTGAGTCGCCAGCTGTTCATAGACCGCGGCAGTCACCACCGGATTTTTAAAGAAACTGCCAACATTTGGAAATTGCTGTGGATCTGGCAGTTTACTTTGACGGATCTGGATCACCTGGCGTTGCAGGTTTTCCGCGGTTTGCTCATCACCCACAGCGGTTTTTAAATCGCCATAATTCAGTTTCAAGTCCGGCTGTTTCCGCAGCTTGAACGTGACATGGGTGATGATATAGCGGTTTGGATTTTCTTTGAAAATACTGTGACGGTAGGTAAAATGGCAGTCACTGGCCAGAATCGAATTAAACTGGCCGTTATAACGGTCATAAACCTGTACCGATTCAATAAATTCACCAACCTCAACCCCATAAGCGCCAATATTCTGTACCGGCGATGCACCGACCAGACCGGGAATTAAGGCCAGATTTTGCAGGCCAAATAACTGCTGCGTGGTGGTCCAGAGCACAAAATCATGCCAGACCTGACCCGCACCGACGCGAATGGTGCTGAAATTGTCATCTTCATTCAGGAATTCAATGCCCTGAATATCCATATGTAACACCAGCGCCTGAATCTGCTCTGGCAGCAGCATATTACTGCCGCCCGATAAAATCAGCACATTCAGCTGCTGTAACTTGGCATAGTTTAAGGCCGCAATTAAATCATCGGTAGAATGTACCTTAATATAATGAGACGCATTTGCAGCCAGATTTAAGGTATTAAAAGGCTTAAGCTGGACCTGATGTTGAATGTTCATATTCTTAAACCTGATTTAAGCCAATTCTGTTTTTAAAATATTGATCCAGGCCTGTGCGCTGGACTCACACTGATCCAGCACGCGTTCAAAGCCATCGGCTTCGCCATAATAAGGATCAGGCACTTCATGACGTGGATATTGTGGATCATGTTCGCTCATTAGCGCCACTTTTGCACGTAGCAGTTCTGCACCATATTCTTCGGCCGCATGACGCTTTAAATGCTGAATATTTTGCAGGTTTTCCTGATCCATCGCCAGAATCAGATCAAAATCCAGAAAATCGCGCGTAGTTAACTGACGGGCACGCAAGGCAGATAAATCATAGCCACGCTGCAAGGCATGTTGCTGGCTGCGCGCATCGGGCGCTTTGCCCGGATGATAATTACTGGTGCCGGCAGAATCGACCCAGATATTCAGTTGCTGTGCATCACAATAATGTCTGAACACCACTTCCGCGGTAGGTGAACGGCAGATATTGCCCAAACAGACACATAACACCTTGTATGGCGTTCTGGATGACATAACAACCTCAAAACTGCTTTCTTTTAAAGTGTCTTATGTTAAGTTATTTGCAGGATGAATCCTATATTGTCACTATAGATAAATGTTGATTTAAGTATAAAAATTAAGGATAAAGCGTATGAGCCCATTTCAATTCCAGACTGTGCCCAACATTATTGCCGGACTGGGCAGCATCCAACAGCTCAAAGCCCTCCTGACTGAACAGAACAATCAACGTGTGCTGCTGGTGACCGATCCGGGAATGGTGCAATTACAATTGCATGCACCTGTTTTGGAAACTCTCGAAGCTGCCGAATGTGATTACCGCATTTATGCCAGCGTACAGGCCGATCCACCGGAACATATTGTGCTGGAAGCCGCCGAATTCGCCCGGCAAAACCAGATAGATACAGTCATTGGTTTTGGGGGTGGCAGCTCGCTGGATGTGGCCAAAATTATTGCCCTGCTGGCCCATCCTGAACAAAAACAGCAACTGCATGACATGTATGGCGTCAATCAGGCGCAAAAACCGCGTTTGCCTCTTATTCTGATTCCAACCACGGCCGGCACCGGCTCGGAAGTCACGCCCATTTCCATTGTCACCACCGGCGAAACCACCAAAACCGGCATTGTATCTGCTGCCCTATATGCCGATGTCACCATTTTAGATGCCAACTTTACCCAAAACCTGCCGGCGCACATTACGGCCGCCACCGGTATTGATGCAATGGTACATGCCATTGAAGCCTATACCTCCAAACACAAAAAGAACTTTTATGCCGATATGCTGGCGATTCAGGCACTTAAACTGCTGAACCAGAATCTGCATCTGGTGCTAAAAGATGGTAACAACATGGAAGCCCGTCAGAATATGCTGGTCGGCTCGATGCTGGCCGGACAGGCCTTTGCCAATGCACCGGTGGCAGCAGTCCATGCACTGGCCTATCCGCTGGGTGGACATTTTCATTTGTCGCATGGGCACAGCAATGCGCTGGTCTTAACCGAAGTGCTGAAATTTAATGCACCAGCCGCCAAGCAGCAGTATGCCGAATTGATGACCTTGCTCGACCCATCCAGCAAAGGCTGTGTAGATGGCTTGTGTGATCTGTTTATTGACCACATGCAAAACTATCTGGACCGCAGTGGTCTGACCTTAAAACTGAATGCCCTGAATGTACCTGAAAACATGCTGGAACAGCTGGCCGAGGATGCCATGTTACAAACCCGCCTGCTGCAAAATAATCCACGCGACATGGAAAAACAGGATGCGCTGGCCATCTATCAGGCGATTTATCAATAAGGCTGAAGCTATTTAAAGTTGTGGTAAATCAAAAAATATAAATTTTCGATCTATTCAGGGATGACGTCTTTTTATGAAACCGGTAGCCAAAACCCGCGATCAATATACCTTCTTTTTACCGATTCAAACCCGCTGGTCAGACAACGACATGTATGGTCATGTCAATAATGTCATGTATTACAGCTACTTCGATACCGCCGCCAATGCACTGCTGATTGAGAAAGCCGGACTGAATATTCATCAGGCCGAGATTATGGGGCTGGTGGTAGACTCTGGCTGCAGCTTTTTAGCCGAGCTGAGTTATCCAGAAGTGATTGAGGTCGGTGTGGCGATTGCAGCGCTGGGCAACAGCTCGCTGAAATATGATCTGGCAATTTTCAAGCAGCATCAGCAGCAGGCTTCAGCTCAAGGACATATGGTGCATGTTTTTGTCGATGCGCAGCAACGTAAAAGCACCCCGATTCCAAGCGAAATGCGGAATGCCCTGTTGCCTTATCTGCGTTCTCAATAAACGGTTGAAATGGTCTGACGGTGGTTATTTCAACTGGATATTCTGCAATTCGCCATCAAAACTTTCGAGCAGCGATTTAACCTGCGGCTCCTGATGCAGCAGCTCACTGGCGCGTTGATAAGCACGTACTTTACGTTCCTGCTGCAAGCTATACGGTGTCACCTCTGTGACCTGTCCATACTGCACTTTCAGGAAGCTGTTCGGCCACTGCTGTTTCAGCGCTGCTTCTAAATGCTGTAACTGCGAATTTAACAATTGCTGATACTGCTCCGGAATATGGAAAACCGACTCAGCTTCAATCTGGCCGGTCATCAGGCCGTGTTGGGCCAGTTCCTGAACTGCCGGTGATAAATCACTATTACGGAACCAGTATTCCCATTTTTCCACACTCCATTCGCCCTCTAAGGACTGCACCGGCAGTTGCAGAATATCTTGCGGCATCAGGCGCTGATCAGCACGTGGAATAGCGGTATTGTCTACAGCAGCAACGACAGGCTGGTTGACGGATGACGTCGGTGCTGGCTGCGCAAATAAACTGTCTTGCGGGCTGGAATCCTGTGGATGTGTCAGCTCAGGCTGTTGTGCGACAGACGAAACCGGTGCTGCAAGTTCAGCAGGCTGTTGAATCGGCTGCGCAGGAGTGGTTTCTGGTAAAGGGGCAATTTCATCAAACAGGAAATCATCACTGCTGGCCTCATCCTGCGTTTCCGGCTGATCAGCACGATCATCTTCATCTAAATCAAACAGCACTTCATCTGCCGCCGGATCAAAAATCATCTGCGCAGATGCCGCTTCTGCCGGTGTAGTCACCGGATGGTCTGGTTCGGATGGAGATGCAACTTCAGCAACCTCTAACGCTTCATCCTGCAGAAAATCATCTGATGATGGTTCAGCAACGGGTGGGTTTATAGCAGCAGTTTCAGCTTCTAATTCATCCTCAGCTGAAACAACGGGATGCACCGGTTCAGGCTGCGCGGTAGCTGACTCGACTACCGGTGCTGCAGCAACTGCGTTGCTTTGTGCGCTGACCTGCGTCAAGGGCACTTCATTTGGCTGTAAGGGACGGAAAGCCAGCAGACGCAGCACGCACATCTCAAAGCCCTGCTCCTGGGTAACCGCCAGCTGTAAATCTGCGCGACCTTTGCTGGCAATCTGGTAATACAGCTGTAAATCCTGAGCCGAAATGCGCTGCGACAGCTGGGTAATTTTCTGGTTAATTTCGGCGCTATATTTCAGGCTTAAATCCGGCAGATATTGCAATAAGGCCAGCTCATGCAAAGTCGAAATCAGCTGATCCAGCACCAGTGATACATCCAGTGCCTGCTGACGAAACTGCATTAACAGTGCGCTCACGCGCGCAGTCTGGTTCTGATGAATCGCCAGAATCAGGTCATAAATAATGGTACGGTCAATCAGCCCCAGCATGTCTTTGACATCCTGATGATGAATTTCACCCTGACCATAGGCAATGGCCTGATCGGTTAAGGACAAGGCATCACGTAATGAACCTTGCGCCGATTCAGCAATTTGCCAGATTGCATCCTGCTCGGCCTGAATCTGCTCTTTGCTGAGAATTGAAGATAAGTGCTCGGTAATTTCATCTACTGCCAAAGGACGCAAGGTAAATTGCAGACAACGTGAAATGACCGTAATCGGGAGCTTTTGAGGATCGGTGGTGGCAAACAGGAATTTAACATGCTCTGGCGGTTCTTCCAGCGTTTTTAGCAAGGCATTGAAAGAGTGCGTCGAGAGCATATGCACTTCGTCAATCAGGTAGACTTTAAAGCGGCCTTGCGTTGGTGCATACGGCACATTATCAAGCAGTTCGCGGGTATCTTCCACTTTGGTACGTGATGCCGCATCAATCTCGATTAAATCAATAAAACGGCCTTCATTCACCGCCTTACAGGTCGGACAAACTTCACACGGCGTAGAGGTCACACCCGTTTCACAGTTCAGGCATTTGGCCAAAATACGCGCAATAGTGGTTTTCCCGACCCCACGAGTCCCGGTAAACAGATAGGCATGGTGTAAACGGCCACGCTCTAAGGCACTGGTCAGTGCACGAGAAACATGATTTTGTCCCACCAGCTCATTAAAATTACGTGGACGATATTTACGCGCAAGTACCTGATACATGTATGCTCCTTTTTACAGGTCTAAGCATACTGTTTTTTTAGTAAATAGTGAAATAAATGACGGGCGCATCCAAAGAAAAATCCCTTGTTCGCGCCAGCAAAAAAGGGATTAAAAATCAGTATATTTAGCCAGTATTTAAACAGACTTGGCCAGAATAAAATCACTTTGCATTTGATAGCGTTTGCCTGTTTGATCTACACGAATCTCGAGCAATTGTTTCTCAAGATCGACATATAACAAATTTTGGGTGTTGACTTGCAGCAGTTCAAGCTGCTGACGCGACGCATCTGCAAAGCGAATCCGCCCTTGAATCACTTCCGGCGCATTGTGCCCGCTCATACTTTCACGCACCAAGGTATAGGTTTCATCCTGATGAAGTTCTAAAGATACTGCCATTCCCGGACAATCATCACAGCGCGATAAACAGCCCATACAAGGCGTGGTGCCTTTGAACTCACCAACCCACGCAGGAATTGCGCTCTTAGATTCCACCACCGTCTGTGACTGGCTTGAGTTTTGATCCTGACATCCGAGTACAACTGAACTGGCCACCAGCGGAATCAAAATGACTTTTTTCATCTTTGCACAACATCAAATTGACTAGTGCCAGAACATAGCACAAGGCTGGACCAAAAATCATCTCAAACTGTTTAAAACCAGCCCTTTCGGCCTTTTAAAACACCATCGGCACAGCGTAAGGTTTCCTGGGTTAATCCCCACAAGCGATAATCGCCGGTGATGGAACCGGTCGGAAAATTATGGGTATAAGCAAAACTTAAATTCCGCTCTGGATCACACCAGGCCCCTGAACCATTAAAACCAATATGACCAAAGCCCGAAGATGCCGACTTGCCCAGGCTCAGAATGCGGTGATAGCCCAAACGCCAATGCATTGGCAGCGGCATCACCCGGTCACGGGCGGTATATTGCACCTGACTTAAGGCCTGAAACACCTGTGGTGAAATCAGTCGCTGCCCCTGCCATTGGCCACCCTGCGCTAGCATGGCATAGATTTTGGCCAGACTTTGCGCGGTAAATACCCCGGAGGCTGCCGGCACAATCGCCTGTAAACCGGCATCACTAAAGAATGAAAATTTCTTCATGCCTTTGGGAATCATGGCATCCTGAAAATCTTGCGGATGTTGCCCACTGAAGACCAGCAGCTTTTCTAAAGGCGATGCCGTACGTGCAGGTTTAGCAGCAGCCTGCTTTTTGGGAGGCTGGGCAGATTGGGCGGGCTGAGATGTGGCAAACGGTCGTGCTACCCGCGCCAACTGCTCTACCGGCACGCCAAAATAAGCTCCGTTTAATTCCAACGGTTCGCTTAAATGACGCTGCATCAGCACAGCCAGGCTTTCATTACAGGCTTTTTCCAAGACACCTCCGACCTGCCAGCCAAAGGTCAAGGGTTGATAGGCTGCCTCACTGTTCGGAAGAAAACGTGGTTTGGCCGCGGCAATGACCTCCAGCATATGCGACCAGTCGGCCATTTCCGAGGCATCGGCAATCAGGTTACGGATATCGTATAAACCACTGCGATGACACAGCATATTTCTTAAGGTCAGCTGCTGTTTGCCCTGCGACGCAAATTCTGGCCAATATTCAGCCACCGGCACATCATAATCCAGCCGCCCCTGACTCACCAGAATATGCGCCAGCGTGGCCAGCACGCCTTTTCCGGTGGAATAACAGACCGACAGACTATCCGGCTGCCAGGCTTCATTGGCAGATTTTTGACCGGTATAAATATCAACGACTTTATGACCCTGAAAATAAACCACCAGCGCAGCGCCGCCTTGCGTTGAGCGGGCATCCTGAAAACGGCTAAATAGATGGGCCAAATCTTTAAATGGTTCTTCCACTGAACCACGATAATTCTGAATATCTGCACGCAGATAATCTTTTACGCTGTTCATGCATCCTTTCCAGCAATATGGTGAACAATGAAAAAAGCCTAAATCCGGTTTGGACTTAGGCGCTATGACTTAAAGTGAGCGAATGCTACCGCTGACATGCGGCTTCTGATTCTTTTTGCTGCGAATCAGGAAGTCAGTATTTTGTGCCTGCTGCGCCGTCAAGAATTCCACCTGAGATGGCAGATACATTGGCAACTTAAACCAGACATCAGCTTCATACGCATCTGGCAACTGGATATTGGCCAGCGCTTTGGCTTTACTCCACATACCATGTGCAATGGCCTGTTTAAAACCAAAGGCTTTGGCGGTTAACGCATGAATATGGATCAGGTTAAAATCTCCCGATGTCAGCGCATAACGACGACCGGTATTTTCCGACACATCCCATTGTCCTGCCGGCACATAATCCGGTACGGCAGTTTCTGCTGCTTTGACCGCGGGCTTGTTGCCGCTTTTCTGACGCGACAAATAGGTGGTTAAACCTTCCATCACCACTTCATTGCCGACTTTGGCAGTGGTGATAAAATCAAACTGTACGCCTTTGTCATGTGGCTGCAATTCAACAAACTTGCAGGATAAAGTCAGCTGCTCATTCACGCCAACTTTACGGTATTGCTTGAGCTGATTGCGGATATGCACCAGACCTAAAATCGGAAATGGGAAAGCTTCCGCAGTCATCATGTGCATTTGCAGGCTTTGCGATAACACCGCCAGATAAATGGCCGGAATATAGCCGTTATTTTTAAAACCACAGACTTCGTTATAGGCTTTCAGATGTTTCTGGTCGACCTTGAATGAATCCACCACATATTCAACTTGCGGCAGAACTTTTTCACCCTTCGGCTTTTTAAAAATTAAGCCCTGAATCACTTTTGGATAGGCTAAATACGGCTTGGGAAGTTGACTAAAATGGCGAGTATTCATACTGAACCTTTGGAATATTTATCTTTTAAATCACCCTTTCTTTAATAAGAATTGGGTTTTCTATTTTAATTCCCTCAAATCCCTCCCGACCTCCCTTCAAAAAGGGAGAAGAAGTCCCCCTTTATTAAAGAGGGATTTTAGGGGGGATTCCGAGTGAGGGATATATTAAGCCCCTAACAGACTCTGACCACAAACACGCACCACGTTACCATTTAAACCGGTAGATGCAGTTGAGGCAAAGAAGGCAATGGTTTCTGCGACATCAACCGGTAAACCGCCCTGACTCATCGAGTTCATACGGCGGCCCGCTTCACGAATGGCAAACGGAATGGCCGCAGTCATTTGGGTTTCAATAAAGCCCGGAGCCACAGCGTTAATAGTCACACCATTTTTCAGCACCGGTGCCGTATATTTCACCACTCCAATCACGCCTGCTTTTGATGCTGCATAGTTGGTTTGGCCCAGGTTACCGGCAATCCCTGAAATAGACGATACGCAGATGATACGGCCATTGGCATTCAGACCGTCATTTTCCAGCAGATAGTCGTTCACGCGTTCAATAGCAGCCAGGTTAATGTTAATCACCAGATCCCACAGTTCAGGCTTCATATTGGCCAGTGTCTTGTCACGGGTAATACCGGCATTGTGCACGATAATATCCAGACCGCCCTGTGCAGCAGCTGCCGCTTTAATCTGCTCGCCCGCATCAGCGGCGGTAATATCAATTGCCAAGGTTGAACCCCCAATTTCAGAGGCAACACGGTCCAAGTCAGCTTGTTGCTGTGGTACGTCCAGACAAATCACATGCGCGCCATCACGTGCCAATACATGCGCAATCGCTTCACCAATACCACGGCTGGCACCAGTCACAACCGCGGTTTTACCTGCCAGTGGTTTAGCCCAATCCACATCGACCGTGTCTGCTTTAGAAACACGAATCACCTGACCCGATACATAAGCCGAACGCGGTGACAAGGCAAAACGTAAGCTCGATTCCAGGTTCGCTTCAGCGCCGTCATCAACATAAATCAGATTGGCGGCAATGCCTTTTTTAAACTCCTTCCCGACCGATTTAACAAAGCCTTCCAGCGCACGCTGTGCAATTGCATGTTTTACCGTTTTGGCGGTTTCCGGTGTGGTGCCGATCACCACTACACGGCCAGAGGCCTGAATCTGGCGCGCCACCGGATTAAAGAAGTTATAGAGCGCATTTAACTGTTCAGAGTTCTGAATGCCTGAGGCATCAAAGACCACCGCTTTAAATTTAGATTCTTTATCGCCCGCGTTAAAAGCACACAGGTTTAAACCGGCTTGTGCAGCAGCCTGCTGTAATTCTGCATTATTGCCGGCATAGCTGTTGGCATGGATATTGGCCAGAACCTGGGCAATTGCACCTGATAATGTGCTTTCCGGCGCTGCGCCCAACAAAACTGCACCCTTGACCACAGGCGTCGCGCTGTCAAAACGCTCAAGGAAAGTTGGGGATGGCAGGCCTAAATTTTTAATGACAAATTTACCAATTGGAGATTTTGCAAAAGCTTGGTATTGGTCAGTCATGATTATTATCTCTCAGACAAAATGAATTTGTGATTAATCTAAAGTTATCCTTTAGCTTCAATATGATGTCAGATACTTTGTATTTCAATAGATCGATCAGTTTGTTATGAATAATACTTGAGATCATATACAGATGACTTGACCTGAAAGCATTCTGCAATGTCATTGTAGTCAATTCAGGCTATTCTAGATTATGCTAATGTAACCCCTAAGAAGATCATCAACATGCTTGGAAAAGCCTTATGAGCAAAACAACTCAAGAAAATCCGGCGGTCGAAAATTCTGCTACAGAAACTGTGTCAAATACATCAAAAAGTACAACGCGTACAACCAAAAGTTCTGGCACGGCAAATTCGTCAGCAAACCCTGCGGCTAAACCTGCACGCACCCGTGCGGCATCTACCCGTAAAAAAAGTACAACCCCTCCTTCTGAAACTACAACTGAAACATCTGGTCAACAGGATAATACCATGAGCCAAAACACTGTCCGTCGCGTTGCGATTATCGGTGGTAACCGCATTCCATTTGCACGTTCAAATGGCGCTTACTTCACTGCCTCAAACATCGATATGTTCACCGCCGCTTTAAATGGTCTGGTAGAACGTTATCGTTTAGAAGGCCAACGCCTTGGTGAAGTCGTTGCCGGTGCCGTACTCAAACACAGCCGTGATTTTAACATGACTCGTGAGTGTGTACTGAACACTGAATTGGCTCCTGAAACACCTGCTTACGATATTCAGCAAGCGTGTGGAACCGGTTTGCAGGCAGCTTTTTTAGTGGCCAATAAAATTGCTCTGGGCCAAATTGAAGTCGGTATTGCTGGTGGTGTCGATACCACTTCCGATGCCCCGATTGCTTTTGGTGACGGTTTACGTAAAGCCCTGCTGGAGCTGAATATTGCCAAAACCGGTAAAGACCGCTTAAAAGCGCTGACCAAAATCAATATCAAAGACCTGATGGATGCACCGAAAAATGGTGAACCACGTACCGGTCTGTCAATGGGTGACCATCAGGCGATTACTGCGCTGGAATGGGGCATCTCGCGTGAAGCGCAGGATGAACTTGCTGCATCTTCACACCAGAAAATGGCAGCCGCCTATGAAGCAGGTTTCTTTGATGACCTGATCACACCATTCTTAGGTTTAGAGCGTGACAACAACTTGCGCCCGGATTCTTCAGTAGAGAAACTGGCTAAACTGAAACCAGCCTTTGGTAAAGGTGATGCGCGTACCATGACCGCAGGCAACTCAACCCCACTGACCGATGGTGCATCTTGTGTTCTGCTTGCTTCTGAAGAATGGGCCAAAGCCAATGGTCATGACGTACTGGCTTACTTAACCTTCCAGGAAACGGCTGCAGTTGATTTTGTCGAGAAGAAAGAAGGCCTGCTTATGGCGCCAGCCTATGCCGTACCACGGATGCTGGAACGTGCCGGTCTGACTCTACAAGACTTTGACTACTATGAAATTCACGAAGCTTTTGCTTCACAAGTGCTGTCGACCTTAAAAGCCTGGGAAGATCCAAAATTCTGTAAAGATCGCTTAGGTCTAGAAGCACCATTGGGTTCAATTGATCGTAACAAGCTGAACGTAAAAGGTTCTTCTCTGGCTGCTGGTCACCCATTTGCTGCAACCGGCGGACGTATTCTGGCGACTGCTGCCAAACTGCTGAATGAAAAAGGTTCAGGTCGTGTGCTGATTTCAATCTGTGCTGCAGGCGGTCAAGGTGTAACAGCGATTGTCGAGAAGTAATTTCCCCTGCCTTCACTGAAAAAGCCACTGCCTGGTGCAGTGGCTTTTTTTATGGACGTTTTATTACCTTTTTATTGTCTGCTCTTAAATTCATCAGACGTATTTTAAACAGACTCACGATAGGCCGGTGCATAGTCCAAACGTACCTCAATCGCGTCATAACCCCACTGGAAGATAAAGGTATAGACCAAAATACATAAGGTCAGGCTTAAATCCAGCAAAAAGGCCTCGGGCAGACTCATCTGCATGGCATAGGCCACCATTGGAATGGTGGCTAACATTAAGCCACCCTCAAAACCAATGGCATGTAAAATCCGTACTTTCACCGTACGCTGGAGCTGTCTGCGTGCTTCAAATTTTTCAAAAAAATGATTAAACAGCATATTCCACAAGACCGAGGTTACTGCCATGGCCACACCCAGGCTACCGGTCACTTCCAGCGGCATCTTGAAAATCAGGCTTAAAGCCAGGGCAATAATCACCAGTAAAATCAGTTCATAACTCAAGGCATGAATTAATCTTCTTTTCGACAACAACATGTTAAACCGTATCTATTTCATCAATTGCTGCCATCTTATTTTTAAATTATCGACAAATCGAGTTAGAATCTTTCAATATTATTGACAGGTTGCTGTCCATGAATGTGAACCAGGAACAGCTGATCATCTTTAAAACCGTGATTGAATGCGGTTCTTTTTCCGCAGCGGCGCGGCAACTGGGAAAAGTGCCATCTGCAGTAAGTATGTCAATTGCCAATCTGGAAATTGACCTGAACTTGAATCTATTTCAACGTATCGGGCGTGAACCGGTGCCGACCGCACAGGCATTAACCCTGTATGAAAAGACCGAGCAACTGCTGGTTGAAATGAACCAGTGGAAACAGCATGCCGCAGCGTTAAGTGAAGGGCTGGAATCAGAACTGAATATTGTGGTGGTTTCCGAGCTGATTCATAGCGACTGGACCCAGTACATTGCCCTGCTGCAGCAGGAATTTCCAACGCTACAGATCAATATATTTTCAGCGCCACAGGAAGATGCCATGCACATGCTGGTCGAACAGTCGGCGCAACTGGCAGTGATGTTTGAACGTGAACAGCTCGACAGTGGCGAGCAGTTTGTAGAACTGAAACGCGAAGCCTTGGTGCCGGTGGCGGCCCGAGATTTTGCCTTGGCTCAACAGGCACCGGTCAGCTTTGAAGCTATTTTGCACAGCCGGCAAATTGTGGTGGCCAGCCGTGACCGTCGTATTCAGCCGGAACTGTTATTTTCCAAACAGTACTGGCGCACTGATAATCATCATACTGCCTGCTCGTTAATTTTACAGGGTCTGGGCTGGGGTGTGTTGCCGCTGCAAATGCTGAATGAAAACCCGAACTTAAAGCAGCAACTACAGGTTTTGGACTTTCTGGATTTCTCGCCCAAGTTTGAATATTTTGTCGATCTGGTCTGGAGCCGTGAAAGCAAACTGGGGCTGGCTGCTCGTTTTTTGATTAATCACTTGCGCAATCAACGAAAAAGCACAAATTAGACACTGATCTGTAACGCTTTTCACTTGGGTTAAATCCAGTTTGTGTTATAAATAATTGCATAAGCAATAACCGAACAACTAGAGAAGCGGATTCAATGACACAGAACGCCTTAAACCAATTAAAACGCTTAACAACTATTGTGGCCGACAGCAGTGACTTAACTGCCATTGAAAAGTTTCGTCCTTTAGATGCAACAACCAACCCGTCTTTAATTACCGCGGCGGCTGAACAGGCCGACAGTAAACCGCTTTTAACCGAAGCCTTTGATCAGGCCAAAGCAGAAGGTTATCAGCAAGACGAACTGATTGAACGCACCATTGATATTTTAACCGTCAAGTTCGGGGTAGAAATTCTTAAACTGATTGATGGCCGTGTATCGACTGAGGTAGATGCCTCGCTGTCTTATGATACAGATGCCACTATTGCCAAAGCCAAAGAACTGCTGGCGCTATATAAAGAATATGGTATTGATCAGAAACGCATCCTGATTAAAATTGCTTCAACTTGGGAAGGCATTCAGGCCGCAAAACAGCTGGAAGCAGAAGGCATTCATACCAATTTAACCTTGCTATTCGGTCTGCATCAGGCACATGCCTGCGCTGATGCCAACGTCACGCTGATTTCCCCTTTTGTCGGGCGTATTCTGGACTGGTACAAAAAAGCCGAAAATGTCATGTACTACCCAATTGAAAAAGATCCGGGTGTGCTGTCCGTGAAAAAGATTTACCAGTTCTACAAACAGCATGCGGTGAAGACTGAAATCATGGGTGCCAGCTTCCGCAGTATTGATCAGGTCTTGGCGCTGGCCGGTTGTGACCTGTTAACCGTTTCACCCAACCTGCTGGCCGAACTGGAACAGGATGAGCGTGAAGTCACAGCACAACTCTCAAGTGACACGATTGAAGCTCAAGGCGAGCTGGAGCCGATCACAAAAGAGAAATTTAAACAGCAGCTGGAACATGACTTAATGGCCTTCCAGTTACTGCAAAGCGGTATTGATGGCTTTATTAAAGCGCGTGAACAGTTAAGCCAGTTATTGCGCCAAAGCTTTGGTATTGATGCCGAAATTAAAGCTTAATTTTCCTGTTTAGCCGCGCCGCTGTGCGCGTATTCCAGGCCGATGTTGCTATATAATGCTGCATCGGCCTTTTTAGTTCTCTGGATTTCCTGTGTTTGGTATCACTGACGTAATGACGTTCATTATTGGAACCATTTTAATTGTGATCCTGCCCGGCCCCAACTCTTTATATGTGATGTCAATTGCCTCGCGCTTTGGCATTAAAGCCGGCTATCTGGGTGCTTTAGGCGTTTACACCGGTGACCTGATTTTAATTCTGTGTACTGCCTTTGGTGCGGCTTCAGTGCTACACAGTTTTCCGTGGCTGTTTATAGCGCTGAAAATGATTGGCGCGCTGTATTTAAGTTATTTGGGCATACGCCTGATGATTGCCGCCTATCGCACCTGGCAGCCCGAAAAAAGCCGCTCGACTCAAACCAAGAATAGCAGCAGTACGCCAGAACAGGTTCATCCTTTTCGCACCGCATTAACCATTAGTATTTTAAATCCGAAAGCGATTCTGTTTTATCTGTCTTTTTTTGTGCAATTTGTTGATCCGGCCTATCCTTATCCGGCGCTGACTTTTACCCTGCTGGCCATTATTCTGCAAATCATCAGCATGAGTTATCTGTCAATTCTGATTATTTCCGGAATGAAACTGGCGACCTATTTCAACCGGAATTACCGCCTTACCGCGAGCGGTGTGGCCGCAGTTGGCCTGCTGTTTTGTGGTTTTGGCTTAAAACTGGCCAGCTCGACCCTATAAAAATCAAGCAATTTTTTTAACTTCTGATAAAGATTTGAACTTTTAGATGGCCATTGAAAGGCGTATGATTTATCGGCTTTCTCTCCCATTTTTATTGTGCAACGGATTATGCAAAAGCTTATACATGATTTTTCTATTCCGGCTGTTTTTGCTGGATTTATCACTTTTTTAATTGGTATTAGTGTTTCTGCCGTACTGGTGATTCAGGCGGCGCAAACTTTAGGGGCCACAGCCGAACAGATTACCTCCTGGTTCTGGGCTTTGGGTCTGGGCATTGGCCTGTCTGGCTTGCTGCTCTCGTGGAAATACAAATATCCGGTGTCGACGTCCTGGTCAACCGCCGGGCTGGCCCTGATTATTGCCACGGGCAGTGGTTATAGCCTGAATCAGGCCATTGGGGCTTTTCTGGTGTGCGGCGTGCTGACCGCACTGTTGGGTTTTTTCGGGATTTTTGAACGTCTGTTTCGCTATATTCCACAAAGCCTGACCAGCGCCATGCTGGCCGGCGTACTGCTAAAATTCGGCATTGCCTTGTTCGCCAGCATTCAGCATGAATGGGCATTTATCCTGTCTTTACTAGCAGCCTATGTACTGTCAAAACGCTTCTGGCCACGCTATAGCATTGTGCTGACCGTAATTGCCGCGATGCTGCTGTGCCCGCTGGTACTGGATTTCCATTTTCCTGTGGTGAGCTGGTCATTGGCGCAACCGGTGTGGATCAGTCCGGAATTTAGCCTGCCCGCTATTTTAGGTCTGGCTTTACCGTTGCTGGTAATTAATCTGGCCTCGCAATATTTACCCGGCATCGCCATTATTAAAAGCTATGGCTATCAGCCGCATGTTAATCAGTTGCTCGGCTGGACCGGTACCGCGCAGGCCGTGTTATCGCCTTTTGGCTGTTATAGCGTGAATATTGCAGCGATTAGTGCCGCCGTTAGTCTGGATCATCAGGTGCATCCGGACCCATCAAAACGCTATATTGCCGGCATGAGCTGTGGCCTGTTTTATATCCTGATGGGCTTGTTTGCCGCCACCTTAACCAGCCTGCTGATGTCTTTTCCGGCAGTGCTGATTACTGCATTGGCCGGTATCGCCCTGTTTGGCACCATTGGCCATAACGCCTTTATTGCCTTTAAAGAGGCCGATGACCGGGAAGCCGCATTAATGACCTTTTTACTAAGCGCTTCAGGCATCCAGTTCTGGGGCATTGGCTCGGCCTTCTGGGGACTGGTTTGCGGTGTGGTGGTGTTACTGGTGATGAAATTTCCCTGGAAAGCCAAATCCTAAAGACTAACATGATGACCAGCAGATTTTAGGGCGCGGATCTATCTGTCTGATCCGCTTTACTATAATCGGCCAGAAATGACAGGGTCTGCTCAAAAGTCTGCTGGCTTTCGGGCAGATGCGTTAAGAACTGATATTCATGAATCAGCCAGCGTTTAGAGTCGGGATAAAATACTGCTTTTACTGGCACCTGCTGCTGCTTTAACACCTCTAACAGCGGTAAAGATTGAGTATCAGTCAGAAAATCCTTATTGCCGCCACTTAAAAATACCGGTGGAAACGCGGGAGTAATATGCTGAATCGGTGAAATCTGCTGCAGAAATTCCGCATCCTGTTTGCGGTCGCCGGTATAGGCCTGCACCATGTTATAAATGCCCCACTCGACAATTTTGATTTCATCCGGCGCGGTTTTAATAAAATACGGTAAATCATAAATCCCGCAGTGCAAAATCACCCCTTTCAGCTGTGTTAAGGCCAGAACCGGCACAAATTCCGAATGCGCGGCAAATTCCGGATTACTCAACAAGGCTGCATAATGGCTGGCCAGATTGGCACCGGCAGAATCTCCAGCCAGAAATAGTTGCTCGGCATCAACACCAAACAGCGCGCCATGTTCCTGAATATAGGCCAGTGCCTGATTAATCTGGTGTAACTGGGTGGGATAAGTCGCCGCTGGCGCCAGTTGATATTGCAGTGAAAACACCGGATAACCGGCATCTGCCAGCCGTTTAAAATAACCGCGCGCATGGGCTTTGGAACCGGAAATCCAGCCACCGCCATGAATCCAGACCACGGCCGGGCGTAATCCGGTATCATCAGGTGTCTGTGCTGGCAAATAGACATCCAGGCTTAAATCCGGATCTTGCTGATACTGGATATTTTCCAGCACCCGCACCTGCTGCGGTGCATCCCGATCCATCAGTTTCTGTTGCAATTGGGTGGTCAGATTAAATGCGCCGGCAATAATACGGCTATTACCGGCTGTGCTTTGGCAGCCACTCAGCACCAGCAGCAAGCTCATGCACAGACTTAACATCAGATACTTCATTTCACCCATCTTCCTGTTTATACAGCTGTTTTATTTTTCTTCACTATAAAGCAGCCGCCGCGCAGATGGAACCCGGTTTTTCACGACAATGCGATCTGACAATGTAGAGTATTCCAGTCAGAATTATTTGTTAAATCAAAGACCTACTTAAGTGGTATTGTGATTGAAAATCTGTATCTTTTTTGCAGGCAGAACACCGGAATAAATTGAATGCCCCCCGGTGATGTGCTATCTATAGAGTATAGCTAAACATTAAGTTCATTATATCAATAAGGAGTTTCTCCATGGCGTATCAGCATATTCTCGTTCCGGTCGATGGTTCTCAAATTTCCTATTCTGCGGTGCAACATGCAGCTGAAATTGCCCGTGCCTTTAACAGTCAGCTGAGTCTGGTGAGTCTGGTGGCGGAAGACCCGTTCACTGATGCCGATTTCTATTATTCATCTGCCATCATGAAAGAATACTTTGTGCAGGCACACGGTAATGCACAAAAAGCCCTGAAAGAAGGCCAGCAAATTGCCGAAGCTGCAGGCGTTACTGTAAGTACTAAAATTGTGGAAGGTGAAGTATCGGCCAAGCATGTGGTTGAAGCTGCACAAGAAATGGGCGTTGACCTGATTGTGATGGGTTCACACGGTCGTAAAGGCTTCCAGAAATTCCTGCTCGGTAGTTTTGCTCAGGATGTACTGCGCAGTTCTGAATTGCCGGTGCTGGTCATTAAGGCCTAATTGCCCTACTACAGTTCAGAATCCTGAATGCTTTTGATGTACTTTCATTCACTGTCAGTTTCAATAAAGCCCGCGATATTCATATGTAAAAATAAGGAAAACTGTCATGACCAGCTATAAACATATTCTTGTTCCAGTGGATGAATCCCCGATTTCTTATGCTGCTGTAGAACAGGCTTTAAGTCTGGCCAAAGATTTAGGCTGCCAGGTCACGGTAATGAGCGTGATTGCGGTTGACCCATTTGTCGGCGTCGATTTTTATAAAGTTGCTCCGGCCATTACCGACTATTTCATGCAGGCCGAAAAAAATGCCAAACTGCGCTTGCAGGAAATTCTTGATTCTTTCCAGCGTGAAGGCGTGCAGGTCGATCAGAAACTGGCGCACGGCGTTTCACCCTCAGATGGCATTATGCAGATTGCCGATGAAGTCGGTGCCGATCTGATTATTATGGGCTCACATGGCCGGACCGGTTTCAAGAAAATGATGCTGGGTAGCGTAGCGCAAAACGTGCTGACCCAATCGCCTATTCCGGTGCTAATTGTAAAAGTCTAAAGTAAATCTAAAGCTGCCATAAAAAAACTCCTCAACGTGAGGAGTTTTTTTTAAATCTGCTGAACAGCGGTCAGGGTTTGGAAATTTCCTGATGCAATGCCTGTAAAAACAGTTCTGCTTCAATTTTATTCGGAAAGATGCGCTGATACAGCCCCTTGTCCTGCATCGAGTGTGGTGTATATTCAATAGACACCATAAAACGCTCTTCATTCAATATTCTGTTCACTCTTAACGCAATAATATGTCGTGAATTCAAGTAAAAACCATCTTCAATTTTAACCAGCATCACTCAACCTCTTGTTCACGCCAGAACCCGGCTTTTTCACCTGAACCTTTCCAGGCTAAAAATAAAAAAGCCCACCACAATGATGAGCTTTTTTATTTAAATTATCTAAACACGTTTCAGCCTTAATTTAGCATACTCCCCGCGAATATGCGGGAAAGCTCACATAAAGTTACAGCTAAATACCGAGAAAATAAAATAAATCTTCATTATTCTATTTTTTCGAGCGAAAGCTGCACCGGTTTAGACATTTAGCATACTGTTTAAAGTTTCGACCACGTTTTTCGATTTCACCAAGGGCTTCAAGGTTTCCAGGGCCACCTGTACCTGACTGCGCTGTGGTTCATCCAGCGTATACCAGCGTGACAGCACCTGCAGCAAACGTGAACCTAAAATCGGGTTCTTTTCATCGAGGTATTTGGCCAGATGGATATAATGCTGCACCCCAAAACTCCAGGTATTTACCGGATTCATATTCAGACCACCACTGACCGAACGAATGCGGTTTGGCGTACCCAGATCATAGTCCGGATGCTGGGTTAAGGTATGAATGGTTTCAGCCGTTGCATTTGGATGGGAGGCCTGTACAGTAAACCACTGGTCTAAAGACAGCGCTTCATCTTTAAAGCGGTCATAGAAATCCTGCAGGCAGGATTCGGCTTGCGGTGCATCATTCCAGACCAGTACACGTAGCGCGCCTAAACGTTCTGACATATTGCCAGTATTCTGATACTGCTGATGCGCCAGATCAAAGGCTTCGGTATCGCCCTGACGTGCCATCAGACTGAGCATAATATTCTTCAGCGCACGCACGCCCATGGCCTGTGAAAACTCTTTTTGCAGGTCCGGGTCCAGACTTAAGTAAGTTTCCTTACAGAAAGCACCCAATTCACGCGCCAGCGTATTTAACAAGGCTTCACGTTTTTCCTGAATGTCCACCGGACTATAGTGCTGATCAATCCGGCTGCCCAAATAACCTTCACTTGGTACATCAAAAATTCGTGAGGCCAGTAACGGGTCCTGATTGACCAGTGCCGGCACCGTGTTTTTCATGGCCTGAAGATAACTTTCTACCGCATGACCATTTAGCAAAATGCGCTCCAGCAAGGTCTGCGTCGCCTGCCACTGGTTAAAGCCATTGGTTTCATACTGCATCAGGAAGGCCAACTCGGCATCACTGGCATCAAATTCCAGATTTACCGGCGCCGAGAAATTACGTAACAGCGACACCACCGGTTTGGCATTAATGCCGCTAAATTCGATGGTTGCCTCATCCTGATCAAACAGATACACGCCATCTTTTACGCCATTTTCAAACAGGGCCTCAGATTGCAGCGCATATTGCTCGCCGGTTTCAGCATTAAACAGCGCCAAAGCCACCGGAATTGGCACGGCTTTCAGGTCTGGATATTTCGGATGCGCTTTCAGGCTCTGTTTAAAGCTTAAACGATAGGTTTGAGTCGAAGCATCATACTCGCCATGTGCCTGCAGTTTTGGAGTACCCGGCTGGTTATACCAAGTTAAAAATGCCGATAAATCAACGCCTGAACCCGCAGTCAGTGCCGCAACCCAGTCTTCGACCGTCACCGCCTGACCATCATGACGGCGGAAATACTCATCGGTACCCGCGCGGAATTTTTCCTTGCCGAGCAAGGTCGACATCATGCGGTTAATTTCCGCCCCTTTTTCATACACCGTGGCGGTATAAAAGTTATTAATTTCAACAAAATGATCTGGACGTGGCGGATGCGACAATGGGCCAGAATCTTCCGGGAACTGATGCGCTTTTAATACAGCGACATCATCAATCCGTTGTACTGCGGCCGATTGTAAATCTTCTGAAAACGACTGGTCACGGAAAACGGTCAAGCCTTCTTTTAGACACAGCTGGAACCAGTCACGACAGGTAATCCGGTTACCGGTCCAGTTATGGAAATATTCGTGTGCGATGACCGACTGAACCCGCATAATTGCCGCATCGGTGGTGTATTCCTCATCGGCCAGCACGCAAGAGGTGTTAAAGATGTTCAGGCCCTTGTTTTCCATCGCGCCCATATTGAACTGGCTAACCGCCACAATCATATAGTTGTCGAGGTCATACGGCAGACCATAATGTTCTTCATCCCAGCGCATGGAATGTTTTAACGCTTCCATGGCGATGTGACATTTAGGAATATCTTTTTCTACCGCATAAATTTCCAGTGCCACATTACGGCCTTCAGAAGTCACATAGCTGTCTTTCAGCACCGCTAAATCGCCGACCACACAGGCAAACAGATAACTTGGCTTTTTGGTCGGGTCCTGCCAGATCGCATAATGACGCTGGGCATCGACCTCGCCTTTTTCAATCAGGTTACCATTGGCCAGCAGCACCGGATATTTTTTATCGGCTTCCACCCGGGTAGTAAATACCGACAGCACATCCGGACGGTCCGGATAGAAGGTAATTTTACGGAAACCTTCCGGCTCATTCTGGGTCACAAACAGATCACCAGCCTGATACAGACCTTCCAGCATGGTGTTGCTTTCCGGATGAATCACCACCTGGGTTTCAATACGTGCACGATCTGGCGCATTCTGAATTATCAGCTGTTCAGCATCAAGCTGATAGTCATTTTCGGTCAGTTGCTGACCGTTCAGATGAATAGATTTCAGCTCCAGGTCACGGCCCAACAGCACCAGATCACCTTCGGTCTGGCGCTGCATCTCCAAAATCGCATTGACGATGGTGTGGTCTGCATACACCTGAATATCCAGATTAATTGAATCCACCAGAAATGCAGGTTTTTGATAATCTTTTAAATAAATAGTTTGGTCTGCTTCAACCACTGGATTTGCTGCGATATTCATATCATGTCCTAATTGTTTATACGCCGGGGCATTATGCGGATGATGTCTTGATCATACGCCAACTTTTTCAGTCTGTCTGCTGAATGCGCTTCTGTTCTAATATGGGCATCCGGCCACAACTTTTCAATTCATCATTCAACTAAATCTGTTTAAAAATACAGAGATGCTGAATTATGCAGCGAATCCAACAGCTTAATCTGCCCGCTAAAATCTTCTCGCGCTGGTGTTGCGCCATGCTGGTGCTGTTCTGCCCATCTGACCTGAAATTCTGCGCTATTGAGATACAAGTTCCTACATAAAGCTGCCACTTGACTACATTCTGTAATCAAAGACCTGTGATCTGTGCAGCTAAAAATATACTGCGAGATAAAACCGGATAATTTCCCAAGTCTAAACAGAGGCTTATTTAGACTTCGTCAAGATAAATCCGGTGACAATTCGCCAGCATTTGCGAAGGGAGATTTATTCAAATTTAGCTTTTCAATTTCGCTTCTAGAGTCAAACAGTTATCGGCTAAATGACGCTTTCAGTTGGATGGATCGCCATTTCAGCGTAGGTCATTACATTATTTTCAAATCGGCTACATTTTGTGCACGCTTCTTGCTTGTATTTAAAGGCGCCGAGCGCATGATAACAATGATGAAAAAACGAGAAGAGGTGTGAGATGTATTTAAAAGAGCATATCGTCCGTGTAGAAAATATTAAAACCCTGCAAACCCTCGATCAGGCCAACATCGACCATAAAGTGATTGCCCTCTTTATGAGCTGTGAAGGCATTCCCATGCAGACCAATGAAGTTACCTCTATTTTGAATACCTATGATGCCCTGGGCAGCAAGAAAATCCCAAGCAAAAAAGTACAGGCGCTAATTCAGGCCAAGCAACTTGGTGAGGAGGATGATTCGCTACCGTGTCCGGTATAATCTTCTCTCCTCTAACTTCCATTTAAAATACGGCGTCCTGCCGTATTTTTTATGAAAAAGAGCTGTTCAAGTCAGGGCGTTTAAATTCAGCATAGTGTCCAAGTTTTCTGCTTTATGTTTTTTTGAGCAAACCAATGCGGCCCAGCCATGTATAATCCAGACATCCTATTTCTAAAATGATGACTGCACCTGAATATGCTCCAGATTCTGCAAAAACAGTTAGATGAAAGCACCTCGTGTCCGCTGTGCCGCGCTGCCATGTATTGGGTGGAAGCCGAACAGTACGATCAGGAGCTGAGCTATCACGAGTGCAGTTACTGCGAACATAAAGTGTATCCGGGCAATTTGCACAGTTGTCATTGCCCGGCCTGTGAAAAAAAACGCAAACAGCTGATTAAAGAAGCGCTGGTACAGGAAAACCGCAAGCTCAAAAATAAAGGCAAAGATAAAGACATGATTGAGCACAAGCTGAATCAGTTAAGCTTTATCCAGAAACTGTTTTTATTGTCGATGCTGGACGATCAGGTACATGAAAATACCCAGCATGATGAATATATTTACTGGGAGCGAATTAAATTCCAGCCTTTTTCACCCAACTATTTATATCAGAAACAGCTGATCAAACAGCTGCTTGACCAGCAGATTCTGGTGGCCAAGGAATTTGCCGATGAAGCCGGCCAGTATTATGTGAATGTGCGGCTGGATGGTTATTCAGAGCCGAGCCTGTTCAGTATTACCCATCAGCTTCGACAATGGTTTTACCAGAATTTGAGTCAGGGCGTGCCCTTTCACAGTTCAGATGAAGTCAAAGATGCCATCTATGAACTGATGTATGAAAAAGTGGTGCAGTTCATGCAGTTTTATTGCCGCATCTGGCAGGTGCAAATTTCTGGCAATAACAGTTTTAAAAGCCTGTGTTTTCGCCTGCTGGACAGCCTGGCAGCGGGTCAGATTTTTTATCTGGTACAAACCGCGCTGGATTATCTGCATGGCCAGAAATTATTACAGGCACGCAATGAAAAATTCATTAATACCAATCTGCTGAAAAAAACCGTAGAACAGTACCGTGAACGTGGCCTGCAAGAAAAATGGATGACCACCACGCTGCCACATCCACCACAACTACCGATGAGCAAAATGGTGGAAATTCTATTTTTCCGTTTTCTCAATTATGATGAAATGATCTTTGTACAACCGATCTGGAAAATCTGGGAAAAGATTGAACCGCGCTTAAAATTTTATGCCTTAAAACGCTGTATGCACTGCGGCTCGGATGAACTGGATGTCGATTATGATGCCCAGCATTATGTGTCCTTGTTCTGCCGTCGCTGTAAACAGCAAGACCACTACTTTACCCAATAAAGGGGTAACTGATGAATTATCCAGAACAGCTTTCCACTCTTGACAGCAGCCTGCCCGATGAAACCGCGGCAATGATTGAAAAAATTATTGAAGCCTGGAGCCTGCTTAAAACCCGGCAACCACTGGTGCAATGTATCACCAACAGTGTCGCCACCAATTACACCGCCAATATTCTGCTGGCTGCCGGTGCATCACCGGCCATGATTGATAATCCTTTTGAAGCAGAAAGCTTTAGCAGTATTTGCAGCGCCTTAAGTATTAATTTGGGCACACCGACCAGCGAACAGATGCAGGCCATGCAGATTTCGGCAGAAACGGCCCAGCGTCTTGCCAAACCGTGGGTGCTGGACCCGGTCGGTTATGGGCCCGTCTTAAAATGGCGCTCAGATATGGTTGATGCGCTATTGGCCTTTCAACCGAGTGTGATTCGCGGCAATGCGTCGGAAATTGGCGGCTTGGCCGGCGCACAGGTAGAATCCAAAGGTGTTGATTCGACCCTAGACAGCACCGCGGTATATGCACAGGCCAAAAGCTTATTGGCGCATGCCGAATGTATTGCCATTTCCGGTGAATCCGATTTTATTCTGTCCAGACAGCTTGAACAGGTGGTGCAGGTGAATGGTGGCTCGGAATTACAGCCCAAAGTCACCGCAACCGGCTGTGCCCTAGGCGCTTTAATTGCGGCGTATGCCGCGGTCAGTCCGGTGACCATTGCCACCATTGCCGCGCATGTCCATTTTGCCATTGCCGGAAAACTGGCCCACGCGCAAAGTTCACAGGTTGGCAGTTTTAATGTGGCGTTTATGGATGCGATCTTCAGTCTGGATGCGGACACCATCCGTGAACATGCCGATTTAAAATTTCTGGCGCCTTAAGACACCTTCCAGTCCAAAGCAAAGTTGAGTGCCGTTTCGGTCAGGGTTTTACTGTCTAAACGGCAAATACACATCAGGCCGATGCCATCAAAATAGTCCGGTGCGTGTTGCAGAAAAAAATCGCAATGCGGATTGGCATGCACTCTTAACTGTTGCAGCTCCTCTTCACTGCGCAGCGGCACACAGGTCTGATGCACATAAATATCTTCATCACGCTTCTGGATGTCGTGTTGCCGGCTGGCCATCACCTGCAACACGCTTAAATAATCCTCCGGCATCCGGATATCACTGCGTGGATAAAAGCCCCGAACACGTGATACAAAATGTGCATAAAGCTTCGGCTGGTTGATGGTGGCAATAAACCACATGGGCGTTAAAGGATATTTAAAGCGCTGGTTCAGCATGGCTTTGAGCGCACTGTTGATGATTTTATGGTTGTATTGATGGCGATAGCTTTTTAAAAAACTGGCACGTGAGTTGACCACCAGAATTGGCTGATGTAACAGGGTTAAGGCCAACAGTGGAATAATGGTCTGCCCGACCAGTTTGCCACGATGATGATATTGAATAATGGTGACCGAAATTGCCTGCGGGTCATACAGATATTTCTTTAGCTCCTTTTCACAGGTTAACGTAAACACCTGCTGATCAAACTCGGCAATTTTTTCAAAAAAATAATCTTGTTGTTGTGTGGATAAGGCTTTGAAGTCAAACACCGTCTCAGTGATATCCATAATCCTTCACCCTATGATTGTTTTAATTTTTCAGACTCATTTTAGTGTCACAACCCGGAATCAGTTATCACTATTTTCCTGGATTTGTCCATTTTGTGATAAATCATTGTAATTATATGAAATAATTCATATTAATCAAAATAATTGTGAGTAAATTTAATCTAATGATTTTACAACGCTTATCTGGGCTTTCTCGCTAAAAAACCTGATAATTCAGCGAATTAATGAGATCTGGTTAACATTTTAATTCGACCAAAGGTTATCTGCCTGCCATCTACACAACGGCGAAATAACCGTCGTTATATTACTGAATTTTCAACTAAAAATCAAAATGAATCATAAAAAAACCAGTGAAAAATCACTGGTTTTTGTGAAACAAAAAATGTGTGAAGAATTAAAACAACTGGAAAGCTTTAGATGCCCAGCCGCGTGCAGCCGATGAACTGACCGCAGGCAAAGGTTGTCCTCCATAAACTACGCTGCCCTGCCGATCCTGATAACTCATCCAGCCAATGGTGTCAGCAAAGCCAACTGGGGCTTGGCTATAGTCACACACGCCTTGCGGGAAAACCCGATGCAATCGCTGGAGCTGTTCATTGCTAAAGCGGACCGTATTGCCATAATCCGACACATTTAAAGGTTTCAGCTGACACTTGTTGGCATAGGTGGTCAGGCTGTCCCCGGCCACCATACGCGGTGTGCCATATACCGGTAATCTGAGCGTGCTGCACAGATTCTCGCGGTTAATGATGCCGGCAGTAATACAAGCATCTTTTACATCTGCCGGTTTGTTTTGGGTCAGTTTGGTGGCAATAGGCAAATCACTTAAGTCTTTTTCGACATTGCTTAACCAGCGGTCCATATCATTAAAGCTGATTTCCAGACATTTGGCATCGGCAATCATGACCAGATCACCGCCATAAATCACATGGTTATTATAATTGCCATGCGCTTTTTCCAGTCGCGCCCGAATGGCAAAGGCACGATAGGCATCATGGAACAGCGCCGGGTCCGGACCTCGACAGTCAATAATCGCCACTTTATTCAGGTTGTTCCCAACATTAATTAAGCCACTGCGATAGGCATTGTTCAGCGCCGTATAATTGGCTTCTAGACGTTCAGGCACCGCCTGAATATCAATATCCACACCACCTATTTTTTCATTTAACTGTACAAACTGTTCTGGGGTAATGATGTTTTTCATCAAGCTGTCTAGGCCATATTGTACCCCGACATTATCCATCGGCAGGCCGGCAAAACCGCGACCAATCCGTTTTTCAGTTTCGGTCCACAGCTCCGTTGGACGTGGGGCCAGCAAATTAATTGCCGCATCCTGAATCGAGCAACGAATGCCTTGAGGATTGTTGGTGGCATGATATAACTGTGCCGATGAAATTCCCTTGCAGATGGTATTTGGCCGCGCCACATCAAACTGGGCCAGCTCACTGACATAGCCATTAATTTCAGAAATATGTCCCTGAACATGCGCAATCTGATGCGGCAAGAAGCTTAAACGGCCTTCTGGAGTCTGGAAATAATTAATCATCAGGTGATAATCGGCGAACTGTGAAGCGGTACTCCAAGCATCAGGGAATGAGCAAGTGGGTAAAATCCCCTGATAAATTCCCGGATAGGCATTGGCCACCCATTGTGCTGCCAACGCACCACCTGAACAGCCCTGCCCGATGGTATAGCGCAAGGTGCCATACTGCTCAATAAAACGCTCTTTGGCCATAATCAGCGATTCTGCCTGAATCGCCAGATTACAGTTATGACCGCTATGAGACAGTGCAGTCGACATCACCCCAAAGCCGCGGCCTAAAGCCAAAATGGTGACATCAGGCAAAATGGAACTTGAAGTGGCAATGACCGTTGGCGCAGAGGCAGACTGGTAATCATTACCACAGCTTTGGCCATGCGTGACCACCAGTTTATGGTTAAATTGCGCTTGTGGCTTTAAGGCGGTCCACGGCTGGTTCGGATCATACAACACCGCAAAACGGTATTCATCGCGGTTCTGATAGCCCACTTCCTCACGCACAATAAATGGCACCGTTAGTCCTTCATCGGTAGTGGTGGTGGCAATATTCTGACTGGCCGGCGGTTGTGCCGGGTCATAACTTTTAATGAGTCCCAAGCGATCTTTATAGTAATAGTTATATTGCACAGCCTTTTGACAGAACTGATCGGTCGACGCATTGGTACAGGTCCAGGGCTTTAACTGCGGGCCAGACAGTAATGGTCCACTCGAAGGATGATTGATCAGGCTTAAATTCTGATAATAACGCCCTGCTTCAACCTTGAGTTGATTATCGCCCAGTTTAAGTCCCTCAACCAAAGCTTGACGCTGCTCATTGGCAAATACATCACTAATATTTTGTCCATTCAGTGACACTTTCAACGCCGTAGTTTGAATATCATCGGGCAGATCCAGTTTCAGCAATACATCCGAGTCTGTAATTAAATCTGGCCGGGTGGATAATACCTCCACCATTTCCCGCTCTACTTTCGTAGATGTTCCTGAACCGGAAGAATCTCCACCTCCGCCACCACAGCCATACAATATGACACCACACACCGCAATATTGAGGCTATTGAATACCAGTTTTCCTTTCATATGCTCATCCATAAATTATTATTTTTCTGAAGTTTTTATCTGTATAACTTCATTCATGAGCATAAAGATAATTTGACAACAACCATTGTCATTATTGTTATTTATTGTTTTATGGGCTGTTTTAAAAAATCACCAAAATCAGGGATAAAAACACAATTAAGCGTTTAAATATTTGATTTAATTTCAAGCTATTTTGCATGACTAAAAAGATGAATAGTTATATAACTTTTACTTTAATTAACTTAGTAAATGATTAAATTCTTTTATTCCCGTGTAATATTTTCCGTCTTATTGGAAAATTTTTGTAACCATTTAACGATGAAATGAGAAATTCAAAACATCCAAGTTCCAGATAAAAAATGCTTATTTTTGAGCAATAAAACTTTCTCCTCCTCCCACTTTTGGCTATGACCTTTCATTTATAACCAGCAGATCAGAAAAACTTTCGTAGGTTGAAGTAAAAGAGTGTGCTTTAATACGCTCAGTATGAGATGAGCCTCTTACAGTATGTGCCTCAGATGTGCATACGACTAGCCCCTAACCATGGGGCTTTTTAATGTCTATATGATTTTGAAGTCGTATTAAAATTTAACCGAAAAATGCAATGATACTCTGAATCACCACAGCATTCACAATATCAATAAAAAATGCACCACACAGCGGTACGATTAAAAAGGCTTTATGTGATGGACCATAGCTATTGGTGACCGCCTGAATATTGGCAATCGCAGTCGGGGTTGCTCCCATACCAAAACCACAATGCCCTGCTACCAATACGGCTGCATCGTAATTTTTTCCCATGATTCTAAAGGTCACAATTGCGGTAAATAAAATCAGTACCGCTGTCTGCGCAAACAAAATGGTAATGAGCGGGCCTGCCAAATCGGCCAGCAACCAGAGTTGCAGTGACAGTAAAGCCATAGATAAATACAGGGACAATGACGCGTTGCCAAATACATCAATGGCACGGTCGAAAATATCGACTTTCAGTACATGCTCCAGAAAGTTACGTACAATTACTCCTGTACCTAAAGCCCAGACAAAGGTCGGCAGTTCAAACCATCTTCCCTGACTGATCTCTGTCATTTCATTCGCAACAAAAATACATAGCGCAAACATCCCCAAAGTCGACACTGCATTACTG
Organism: Acinetobacter sp. YH01025; assembly: GCF_013420185.1. Taxonomy (NCBI): domain Bacteria; kingdom Pseudomonadati; phylum Pseudomonadota; class Gammaproteobacteria; order Moraxellales; family Moraxellaceae; genus Acinetobacter; species Acinetobacter sp. YH01025. The sequence continues at coordinate 126,095 of NZ_VOYR01000010.1, forward strand.
GCTGTAATCAACCGGGTTTTCTTTGGATATTCGAAGGGTGCGGTGTTGATGCTAGTATCGAGTTGTTGTTCATTGGTCTCTTGCGCTACTGTCTCTGCCAACTGATTTCGTTTAATCAAGAATTTGGCAACCGGACCACCCACAAGCCCACCAATAATCAAACCAAAAGTAGCACTTGCCATTCCGAGGACAATTGCCCCCTGTATTCCATATTGAGTTTCAAGCACTTCACCCCAAGCACCGGCAGTACCATGTCCACCCGTTAAGGTAACAGAACCGACAATCAGACCAATCAATGGATCAAGCCCAAGTGCTGTGGCTAAACTCATGCCAACCGCATTTTGTACAACTACAAATAGAATGACACAGACCAGAAAGATCAGCAGTGATTTCCCACCTTCTTTGAGCTTGGTAAAGTCTGCACTTAAACCAACAGAGGTAAAGAACATCAGCATCAGAATGGTTTGAATTTCTGAGTCAAATGTGGCACTGATATTAAAAAATTTATAGAGAATAAAAGCTGTAATCGCTGCGATTAGACCGCCGATTACAGGTTCAGGTAAGTTATAGTTTCTAAAGAAGCCAATTTTACTAACAAGATACCGCCCAATAAAAAGAAAAAATACTGCAATCACCAAGGTGCCAAAGGCATCGATTTCATAATTCATAACATTCCCTATTAGCTTTATTTTCATACAGTTTTAGGAAAACAGTATGAAAAATCAATTTTAGAAATGTTATGCAAGTTATTGTTTCTAGTAATTGTTTAATTTATGTCCTAAATAGATTCAATTAATACGATGGAATATCATAAACCCAATTGTGTGCTTGCTGGTCTGTCGTACTTTCACAAACATAATAATCATGATCCCAAGCTTCCTGATGAAAAATGACCTGTTTGCGGTAGACAATCTGTTTGCCATTTTCGATGCAGACAAAGCTGCCGCCTTGGTCTTTGACTTGGGTTCCGTTAAGGAAGCCACCGATACAGAGGAAGCGGGATTGTTTGGGCATTTTATACCAGAAAAATTATACTATTAACTGAATAGGAGACCATAAATCAAATGTTTTATATTTATATTAGAGTTCTTTCATAAGTCATTTTGTACTCAGTTCCAAATTGTAGATTCCAGCAATTAAATTGAATCGTAAGCCTAATCTTTTGCGACGGTTACGATATCGCTCTGCAAGGATTTTGAAGGTTTTCAAACTACCAAATACATGCTCAATCCCTATTCTTCTTTTATTGATTTCCTGATTATAAATTTTGAGTTCAGGATCCAGTTTGCAGCGCTTCTTTGCTTTTAATGGCAACAAGCTATTTGGATACACTGTATAAATTCCCTGATAACCCTTATCTGCAAGGATAAAGGCACCCGCAGGAATCTGATTCAAGTTACGTTTGAAAAGCTCGAAATCATGTACGGCACCGTAACTAGTACATAAACTCAGGAGTTTTTTGAGTTTGATAATGAATCATGACCTGTACTTTGAATGTATGAGCCTTTTTCTTACCACTATAGCTTTTCTTCTGTTTTTTAGGCCTTTGGATTGGAATTTCTGTGGCATCAACAATCACCACATTCCAGTCGATGCCTTGGCCTTCAGGCAAATGCTTCGGTAAATTAAATAGATTGGACTTGATCAGACAGTCTTCTACATGACGGACGATTCTTGAAGCAGTAGGCTCTGACACACCATAACTTGTTGCGACATGGAACAGGGTTCGATATTCACGCCAATAACTTAAACATAGAAGAATCTGGTCCTCTATGCTCAATTTGGATGGTCTACCTTTAGCGGGAATATGCTTCTGCAATTCTTCAACCATTAAATCAAAGGTTGACCATGAGATGCCGGTATACCGCTTGAACTGTGTTCCAGAAAGCTTCTTTGAATCGATGTATTTCATCCGCAGATTATGCATGAATATTGAAAATTCTTCGATACAAATAATCAAAAAAATAGATCGTTTTTTGATTTATGAAAGAGATCTTATTACTCAGTCAATAATTTATCACTCCAAGAAATAAAACCTAAAAAATTATATATATAAATTTTCCAACTCCACACTTGAACAAGCCTTTAAATTAAGTTAATAATTTTAACTTTATACTAAGAGAAATATATTTTGAAAATAATCTCATTATTTAATCACAAAGGTGGTGTTAGTAAAACAACAACAACCTTTAATTTAGGTTGGAAATTAGCAGAACTAGGTTACAAAACATTAATTGTTGATGCTGATCCGCAATGTAATCTTACCTCTTTAGTCCTAGACTATGATTCAATTGAAGATATAGGCGAATTCTATCGCCAAAATTTAGGATGCGATATTGTTAGCGGTCTTTCGCCTGTTATGACAGGTAGTTTATCTGGAATCTCTAGTGGTAAGCCAACAGCAACAGCTAATTCAAATTTATTTTTATATTGTGGTAACTTAGGATTATCCAATATTGAAACACAAATTAGTGTAGCATTAACAACCAGTACAGCAATACCTGCAATCAAAAATATACCTGGTAGCTTAAATTATCTATTAAGAAAAACTGGTAAGGAATTGGGCTTTGATTTTATCCTAATTGATATGAGTCCAAGTGTCGGAGCATTAAATCAATGTCTCCTAATGTCTAGTGACTACTTTATCGTCCCAACCTCACCGGATTTTTTCTGCGTTCAAGCGATTGAATCGCTATCTAAAGTTATTCCTGAATGGAATAAGCAAATGGATTATTTTAGAGATGAGACTTTAGACTACCCGATTCCATCAGATCCTCCTAAATTCTTAGGAATTCTGTCACAAAAATATAGACCTAAAAATCAAACCCCAAGCCGATCATTTCAAGATTGGATTGATAATATTAATCATACTGTTAATGAGAAATTAGTTCCTGTTTTAACTAAATACAATATGATTGTAGACCAAAAAAAATTACATAGTATCAAGGTAGAAAATACATCCATCCAATCTAATCACGATCTGTTTCAAGATGAACTAAACGAACAAATAAACAATTTGAATTTATATAACCTCAGTAATATTCCTGATTTTAACTCATTAATTGCACAATCCCAAAAGCATAACATACCTATTTTTTGCTTAACAGAAGAACAAATTGAACAAAGTGGTGTCATTCTTCAAACGATGGAAGAAAGTCGTGATAATTTTGATTCAATATTTAAAAAATTAGCAGAAGATATATTAAAATTAGTCTCTGTACACGACAAATTTCACAGAACCCTTATCCTATCAGGATTCTGCTTTCTTAAAATTGCCAAAATTTCCTTAAACTCTTCTTTTTTCCCAAAACCAATTAAACGCTGAATCGCCATTTGAAC
>NZ_VOYR01000011.1:0-113154 GCF_013420185.1 Acinetobacter sp. YH01025
CCACAGAAATTCCAATCCAAAGGCCTAAAAAAACAGAAGAAAAGCTATAGCGGCAAGAAAAAGACCCACACCTTCAAAGTACAGGCCATCATTCATTATCAAACTCAAAAAATCCTGAGTTTATGTAGCAGTCACGGTGCCGTACATGATTTTGAACTCTTCAAACGTAACTTGAATCAGATTCCTGCAGGTGCCTTTATTCATGCAGATAAGGGTTATCAGGGAATTTATACAGTGTATCCAAATAGCTTGTTGCCATTAAAAGCAAAGAGGCGCTGCAAACTGGATCCTGAACTCAAAATCTATAATCAGGAAATCAATAAAAGAAGAATAGGGATTGAGCATGTATTCGGCAGTTTGAAAACCTTCGAAATTCTTGCTGAGCGATATCGTAACCGTGGAAAAAGACTAGGCTTAAGATTCAATTTAATTGCTGGAATCTATAATTTGGAACTGAGTAAAAAATGTCTTATGAAAGAAATCTATTATCTGTTGTTTTTTAATAATTCCAAAATTTTCTACTCAAAATAAAGGGAATTATTTTAGCGTAGAACCGTGGTTATTTTAGTGTATATTTTAAATAAACCTTGTGTTTAGCAAATATAGGGCGTATAAAGCTAACTCTCCTTTGCGGGGTGGAGCAGTCTGGTAGCTCGTCGGGCTCATAACCCGAAGGTCGTTGGTTCAAATCCGGCTCCCGCATCCAACTTTTAATGCTTATAGTGATTGAATATTTGTCCATAATTGTGAGAATTGGGACAGTGAAAAGTTTAAAATAATCAAATTTGATTGTGTTTTTATCCGATTTTTGAAAGATGAAATTTTAATAAAATGGAACAGCTTTCTTAAATGATCACCTAAGCTCATATAATGAGTCAGTTATGTTGAATAATGTAGAAAATTGGCAGTTGGCCACTGCAGTCAATGGTCAGGAAATTTTTGTAAAAGTAATGCCGCTGAAAAAGAAGCAGCGCTCGAGCCAGGGTTTTATCTGGGTGGAAGTCGGTAAAATGATTGAGCTTCAGTCCGGACAGCAGGTAGAATTTAACCTGGATGGTAAAAGTTTTTATATTGCTTTAAATCAGTTATATAAATTGAATTAATTTATTTTTATTGCATTCAGAACAGAAGTCTGTATAGTGGTCGTTAACTAGAAGAATTACTATTGTTTCAGCAAATCTTTTCCCTCCGTCGTTTTTTAATATCCTTCGTAGTATCAGATTTTTAGTTTCAAAGTCATTTTCCAGTTAATTATTGGTTTATCTATGACCAATTTAAAAGTTTTTTAATACAGGATTATCTTATGTCAAATACAGTTACTGGTACTGTGAAATGGTTTAATGAAACTAAAGGTTTTGGTTTTATTCAGGCAGATTCAGGTCAGGACGTTTTTGCTCATTACAGCGAAATTACCAACCAGGGCTTCAAAACTTTACATGAAGGCCAGCGCGTTGAATTTACCATCGTAGCGGGTAAAAAAGGCGACCAGGCCAGCGGTATTACTGCAATCTAATTGCCGGTTTCGCTGCAAAAAGCTCATCTTCTGATGGGCTTTTGTTTTTTAGCATCTGCTAAAAACAGATGTGCTGCGGCCGGTACAGATGCATAGAAATTTTAGTCAGAAGGCTTTAAACTAGCCCGGTTTTCAGCGCCGTATCCAGTTTTCTCCCAGGTCAGGATAAGCTGCGCATTTTCTGTTTCCCGAGGTTCCTACATTGAGTTCACATCCTGTCATTCAAGAACTGTTTGATCGTCCTATTGAGCGAAAGCTGTGGGTGGCACCAATGGCAGGCGTCACGGATCGGCCGTTTAGAACGCTGTGCAAATATTTTGGCGCAGGCCATGCAGTCAGTGAAATGATGACCTCGGACAAGACTTTGCGCATGAGCAAAAAAAGTCTGTATCGGGCCAATTTTGATGGCGAAATCGCCCCGATTTCTGCACAAATTGCCGGCTCCGATCCGGCTGACCTAGCCGAAGCCGCGCGCTATCAGGTGGCGAATGGCGCACAGATTGTTGATATCAATATGGGCTGTCCTGCCAAAAAAGTATGTAACAAGCTGGCTGGTTCGGCGTTGTTGCAAGATGAAGATCTGGTCGCCCGGATTTTAGATGCAGTCGTAGAAGCAGTCGATGTGCCGGTGACCTTAAAAACCCGACTCGGTTTTTTAAACGGTCAGGAAAATATTCTGCGTGTGGCCAAGCGTGCGGAGCAGGCCGGTATTGCAGCGCTGGCCCTGCATGGTCGTACCCGCGAAGATATGTACCTGAACACGGCGCGTTATGAGTTAATCAAGCAGGTTAAGGCCGAGCTGAATATTCCCCTCATTGCCAATGGCGACATCGACAGTCCGGAAAAAGCTAAAATGGTGCTGGATTATACCGGTGCAGATGCGATTATGATTGGCCGTGCGGCACAAGGCCGTCCCTGGATTTTCCGTGAAATTGCCCATTATCTGACGACCGGTGAACATTTGGCTGCACCGAGTATTGAAGAAGTCAAACAGGTATTGCTTGGGCATTTATCTGAACTTTATAGCTTTTATGGAGAATATTCAGGCTGCCGTATTTCACGTAAACATATTGCCTGGTACACCAAAGGACTGCGTTCTAGCAATGAATTCCGCCAGAATATGTACCGTGTGGAAAGCACGGCCGAGCAGTATCAGGTGGTGGAAAACTATTTTAATCAACTGTTAGAACATGGCAACATCATGAGTGATGTGCAGGTTGAGCAGGTGAATCTGTTAGAAACCAAATGATTAAATATCTATCATAATTATGGCGCTTCAGAGCGCCATTTTTTATCCCCGATTTTATCCGTTTACAATCTCTACAGACCTGAACACAGGGCAACATACGCTCACTGAACACGGACAGGACTTGGACATTGCAGGGCTTGGCTTGCTCTATGCTAGGTAAGTCTTCACTTGGCAAGATGATATTCCAGTCTTGTTAATAACAATGATCCAGGGAGTTTCAACATGACCAATACTAATCGTCCTGTGACTGAATTTAGCCATAAGACCTCAACAGAATTACCACAAGAACGAAGCCAGGGTTTAAATGTCGACCCGACCGACGTCAATGCACGTCCAGATTTGGACACCAATCGTGTCCCGGATATGAATGAAGCAGGCGATCATCCTGTGGGTACTAGTGTCGGTGTATTAGGGGGTGCGGCAACCGGTGCGGCCGTCGGTGCTGCAGCTGGACCGGTCGGTGCCGTAGTAGGCGGTATTGCCGGTGGTGTAGTGGGTGGATTGGCCGGTAATGAAATTGCCGATGCGATTGATCCGACTGCAGAAGATGTATACTGGCGTGATCAGTACCAGAACCGTCCATATTATAATGAAACCCGCAGTGTCTATGCCGATGTCGACTATGATCGTGATTATCGCGGCGCCTATCGACTGGGCTATGAAAACCGTCCTTTATATGAACAAAATGTCGATTTTGACCGGGCCGAGCCAGAACTGCGTACCAAATGGGAACAGATGAAAGGCGATTCCCGTCTAAACTGGGAAGAAGCTAAATTTGCAGCTAAAGATGCCTGGCAACGTGTGACCCGTTAAAGTATTCAAGACACTATCAGGCCAATAAAAAAAACATCTCCGCGGAGATGTTTTTTGTTTATTGTTCGCGCTTAGTGACTGGTCATTTCCAGCACCAGTTGATTAATTAAATCACCGGCTTCCATGTCACGAATCAGACCGACATTGGCACCGGCCCAGAATGCACCAAATCCCTGTTCGCCTTGCTGGCTAGCTGCGGCATGTAACTGCTTGCCAATATCATAGGTATAGGGATAGGTCGGTACCGGCGGACGGTTTGGCGTATCCACCAGACGGTGCCACTGATTGACCAGACCACGTGCCGGACGGCCGGAAATTGAATCGGTAATTTGGGTACAGCTCTGGCTAAATAAAGCCTTGCGATACGCCTCATTGGCATTGGAAGATTTACATTGCACAAAGGCGGTCCCGAGCTGTACCGCGACTGCGCCAAGGTTCATGACACGTTGTGCATGTTGACCATTCATAATTCCACCAGCCGCAACCACCGGAATCTGACAGTGCTGGGTCAGTAAAGTCACTAAATCTACCGTGCGGATACCGCCATCAATAGCGGCATTAAACAGGCCACGATGACCGCCAGCCTCTACGCCTTGGGCAATAATAATATCAATACCCGCCGCTTCAATGGCTTGTGCTTCGGCCAGATTGGTGGCAGAGACCATGGTGATAATCCCGGCCTGTTTTAGCGCCTGAATCTGATGCGCGTGCGGAATACCAAAATGAAAACTCACCGCCTGAGGACGGGTTTCCAGCACCAGATTCAGATAATCATCATTGCTTAAAAAACTAGGATACAGATTTTTGAGCTGGGTCGGCAGCGCTACGCCATAATGGACAAAATGCGGACTTAAATAATCCAGCCAGACCTGAGCAGCAGCTTCATCCAGCGGCTCGGGTTGATGACAGAAGAAATTGACCTGAAAAGGGCAGTCGGTCAGGTCCTGGTTTTTTAAAATCTGTTCTCGGGCAGACGCCACTGAACTGGCCCCTAAACCCAGTGAACCCAAGCCGCCCTGGTTGGAAACTTCGGCAGCCAGTTCAGGTGTCGAAACACCGGCCATCGGCGCTAAAAAAATAGGATGTTTAATGCCGAGCTGTTCCAATATAGACATGCGATTTCTCCTTATTCTTCCTACACTTTGCCCAAGCTGAACAAAATTAGCAAATCATAATCATTATTTATTTTTTAAATAATCTGCCGGTTTTTACACAGCAGTTACATTCGTTGCGACAAGCTGGGTCGTGCTAACGCATCGGCTTGCTAGGCGCAACATTTTCGCTTTTTTATAATCAGCTTATTTCCTGATTTCTGCTGAAACGCATGTCTGAACGTATCCGTGAAAAACTGCAAATTTTAGCCGATGCTGCCAAATATGATGTGTCCTGCTCATCGAGTGGCAGTCGGCGCCAAAATAAAGACCAAGGGCTGGGCAATACCGGTAATGGCATCTGTCACAGCTATACCGAAGATGGGCGCTGTGTTTCGCTGCTTAAAATCCTGTTCTCCAATGTTTGCATTTATGACTGTGCCTATTGCGTGTCGCGGCGTTCCAATGATGTGAAACGCGCAGCCTTTACCGTACAGGAAGTGGTCGATCTGACCATAAATTTTTACCGGCGCAATTATATTGAAGGGCTGTTTTTAAGTTCCGGTATTTTTAAATCGGCCGATTACACCATGGAACGAATGCTACAGGTGGTGAAAAAGCTGCGGCTGGAAGAAAACTTTAATGGATATATTCATTTAAAAACCATCCCGGGCGCATCTCAGGAAATTATTACCGAAGCCGGTTTATATGTTGACCGGATGAGTATTAATCTAGAAATGCCGACCGAAGCCGGACTACAGCAGTTTGCCCCGGAAAAAAGTCATGCCGAAGTGCAGAAGGATTTGGGTATTGTCCGCGATCGCCTGATTCAACTGAAAGATGAATCGAAAATCATCAAATCGGTACCGAAGTTTGTTCCGGCCGGACAAACCACGCAGATGGTAGTGGGTGCACATAATGAAACCGACCAAGACATTATTATGATGGCCGATCGGCACTACAAAGAATTCAAGCTAAAACGGGTTTATTTTTCTGGTTATATTCCAATTAATACACAGGAAAAGGCCTTGCCCGCTGTCGGTTCAGCGCCGCCGTTGCTGCGTGAAAACCGGCTCTATCAAAGTGACTGGTTAATGCGTTTTTATGGTTTTGCTGCGCATGAACTGGTGGATGATCAACATCCCAATTTAGACCTGGATGTCGACCCGAAATTGGGCTGGGCACTGCGTCATCCAGAGGCTTTTCCGGTAGATATCAACCGTGCCGACTACCAGTTGATTTTACGGGTGCCGGGTATAGGCGTGCGTTCGGCGCAGAAAATTGTGCAGGCGCGCCGGTTTGGGCACATTCATATAGATCAGCTAAAACGCATGGGCGTGGCCTATAACCGTGCCCAGCATTTTATTCGCTGTGCCGACAGCCCGAAATTTAAAAAAGAGCCGCCAGCGCAGCAGATTCGCCAGCAGATTTTACAGTCGGGGCAATCCAAATATCAGCAGCAGCTCTCGCCACAACTGGGCTTTGCTTTTTAATGGCCACCTACTGCTTTGATGGCACGTTCACCGGCTTGCTTTGCTGTGTGTTTCGGGCATTTCGCTTTCAAGAGTTTGATGTACACATTACCGCCAATCCGCAGTCCCAGCATGGCCTGTTTGATGAGTTTATTGTCGTGTCTTCACAGGATGTGCAGGGGCAGCGGGTCTGGCAGGGCTTGAAACAGAAAATCCAGCCCGGCAGCTTGCGTCAGTTTTATCTGTGCTTTTTGTCGGAGCAGGAACAGGCCTTTCAGCATCTGTTTGATTTTTGCATTTATGTTTTTCAACACGGCCATGCGGTGGATGGTAATTATGGCCATCCGGCGGTGTTGGGCATGGCACAGTGGGCCAAACAGGTGGGCCGGGAAAAACATCGCATGGAAGCTTTTGTACGCTTTAAAAAATGTCAGGATGGTCTGTTCTTAAGTCTGGTGCGGCCAGATTTTAATGTATTACCGCTGATCGAGCGGCATTTTAAGGCGCGTTACCAAGATCAGCGCTGGCTGATTTATGACGAACAGCGTGATTACGGCATTTATTATGATCTGGATGATGTGCATCAGGTTCAGATGAATGCCCGGCAGCTGGATCTCCAGCTGGACAGTGGCCACAGTCAGGCCTTTAGTATCGAGCTGGATGCTGAAGAATTTTTATATGACCAGCTGTGGAAAGATTATTTTCACAGCGTCAATATTCAGGCACGGCAGAACATGAAGCTGCATATTCAGTATGTACCGAAACGTTACTGGCGCTATATGAATGAAAAGTCGCTCTAACTTTCATCCCGGCCGGTTTCATCAGTATAATGCCCGGGTTGTATCGTGGAAAAGGTAAAAGCATGAAGGGGTATGTAGGGGCTGTTTTGCTCACAATAACAGGTTTGACAGCATGTGGACCACATGAGGCAGAGCAGGTACAGGTCCAGCCTGAACAGTACCAGGTGGCCAGTGCAGAGCAGCTACAGCAGCGCTTTAGTGCCTTAAACCGTCAACTGGAAGCCGATTTTCAGCAGTTTAAGCAGCTGGAAAGTATTGCCTTTGCCCAGCAGTTTCCTTTAGATGCCGATAATCTGATGACCTTGAACCAGCATCTGGTCAGCAGTACCGCCTTAAAGCCGACCAAAGCCGGCTATTGCGATATGATGAATGGCTATTTTGCCGAGATGTATCGTCTCGGACATTATAATCTGGAACTGCTTGATCAGATCCAGCTGCCCCAGGCTCAACAGGAAAATTTAAAGCAGAATTTTGCCAATGCCGACAATTTTTATGATTTTATTTTAAACCGCTATACCAGTTATCGTCAGGTGCAGCAAACCATGAATTATGGCTGTAACCTGAAAGCGGCTTTACAGTAAACACAGCCCTAAGGTAAAAAAACCGCCCGATTTGCTGGGCGGTTTTTTTATAAAGGTGTGACATGGAACAACGAGCCAATCCAGTGTGCGAATAGCATGGCCACCACGCCCCAGACCGTGACCCGCAAGCTGCCTCTGAGCATGGAGGTGCCGGAAAAATAGCTGGACAGGGCACCGAGTAAGGCCAGCGATAAGACACCTACAATCACAATGCTTCGGTCCAGATATTCCACCGGACTAAAGACAATGGTCAGTAAAGGCAACAGCGCCCCTAAAGAAAATGCAATCGCCGAGGATGCCGCCGCCTGTACCGCATTGGCGGCAGTATTTTCATGAATGCCGATTTCATCGCGGGCGTGGGCGGCTAGGGCATCTTTGGCGGTCAGCTGTACCGCCACTTCATGCGCTAGCTCAGGCGTCAGGCCGCGCAAGGTATAAATATGGGTCAGTTCTTTTAGTTCCAGATCGGGGTTTTTACGCAGTTCTCTGGATTCCATGTGCAGATCAGCCTGCTCGATATCTTCCTGGGATTTGACCGAAATATATTCGCCGGCAGCCATGGAACTAGCGCCTGAAATCAGGCCGGCAATACAGGTAATCAGCAGGGTCTGGCTGGAAGCACCACTGGCCGCCATCCCGATCACCAGACTGGTCACTGAGATAATCCCATCATTGGCCCCCAACACCGCAGCACGTAACCAGCCCGTTCTTAAAATATAATGTTTTTCATGATGATGTGAATAACTCATAGCCCGCCTGATTTCTTATTGTATGCGGCTATCTTAACCCAGAGATGCAAAAAGCCCCAACTTTTGGGGCCTTTTTAACAGCAATTCAGGAATTAACAGCCGGTCAGCTTTTCCGGTTGTGGGCGTTCTTCCAGGAAGAAGAATGGACGCAATTTAACCCCAATGCCATTGCCAATAAAGGCAAATACCAGCCACAGCCAGCCATGTAAACTGCCAGAGGCAATACCACTGAAATAGGCGCCAATATTACAGCCATAAGCCAGGCGTGCGCCATAACCTAACAGCAAACCGCCAACAATCGCTGCCATCAGCGAGCGTTTTGGAATATTAAAGTTCGGTGCGAATTTACCGGCCAGACTGGCTGCCAGCAGGGCGCCGAGCATAATCCCGAAGTTCATCATCGAGGTAATATCAAACCATAACGACTCTGTCAGTGCTTTGGCATTGGCTGGTTGCTGCCAGTAGCTCCAGGAGGCTACATCAACACCCACAAAACTGGCCGATTTGGCGGCCCAGACGGCCAGCGCAGAGGTTACGCCCCAAGGACGTCCAGCCAACGCAAGAGTAGCGAAGTTCAGCAGGGTCAGGATGATACCGCCCCACACCAACGGCCACGGGCCACGTAAGAAGCGTTTCCAGCCCTGATACTGTGCAGCCGGTTCAACCTCCAGACTGCCATGACGTTTCTTTTCATACCATACGGTAACCAAGGCAATCAGGGCAAACAGCACAAAGTTCAGCAATAACGCCGGCATCACACCTAAGCTGGTGACCAGTGAAATAGGTGCCAGATGCGGCAGGTTAAACCACCAGTCTAAATGCGTGGTGGCAATCAGTGAGCCTAAGCAGAAGAATACCAGTGTTACCAGCATGCGTGCGCTACCACCACCCACGGTATACAGCGTACCAGAAGCACAGCCGCCGCCGAGCTGCATGCCAATACCAAAAATAAAGGCACCAATCATCACCGACATTGACACTGGGCTAACAAAACCATTGACCGGATTGCCAAACAGTTCACCTGCACCTAAGGCTGGGAAAAACAGCAGTACTGCCAGACCAAGCATGATCATTTGTGCACGCAGACCGCGACCACGACCTTGCTTGATAAACACCCGCCAGCTTGAGGTAAAACCAAAAGAAGCATGGTACAGGGTCATCCCCAGTGCACCACCAATCAGGAATAATAGTGCCTGGTTAATGCCCACCACCTGATAGGCGCCAATACAGCCAATAAACAATAACACCAGCGCGACCCAGATCGAGCGATTCGACCGGTCGGCTTTTGCAGCAATAATAGACATAGACAATAACAGGGAGAGAAATCAGAATCCTGAGTATTTTAGTGGAAATTTAAACTTTTAACCTGATAGAAACAGTCATTTAAGCTATTTTTAATTTGAAATTTCTAATTTAAAATATTAGTAAAATGAATAATAAAAAAAGCTCCCGGAAGGGAGCTTTTAGCGAGGAAGTGAATTTTATTGCTGGGCTTCTTCACGCACGTTCGCAGCACCTTGTTCAACAGCACCGGCTGCGGTTGCAGTTGCATCTTTGGTGGCTTCCTTGGTTTCATCCCAAGCCTGACTGGTTGCCGCAGCGGCATTATCCGCGGCCTGATCTAACTCTGCAGCAGCTTCATCCGTTGCAGCATCCATTTCAGCTGAAGCTTCTTCAGCAGCACCGGAAATATCATGACCTGCCTGTTCAGCAGCATTTTCCAGATGCTCGCCAGTGGTTGCACCTGTTTCAGGCGCCTGATCACGGTTACAGCCCACTAAAGCAACGGTAGCAGCAAGACCTAAAGCAACAAGTAATTTATTCATTGTCATATTCCTTTTAATTCTATTCTCAAGGCAAATATCCACAACAGCAGTGAATATTCAAAAATATAAACCAGTTCTGATCTGGCAATAGATAACAAATTGTTGATTAAATGTAAGAAAATGAAATACAAAAAAAGCCTATAGGGTAGTGCACGCTATAGGCTTGTGGCGTTCTAGAGTTAATTCAGCAGAATTATTGCCCTGAACGGATGATGTAGTCAAAGGCAGATAAGGATGCTTTTGCGCCTTCACCTGTGGCAATAATAATCTGCTTATATGGGACTGTAGTACAGTCACCGGCAGCAAATACACCTTTGACATTGGTTTCATTACGGTCGTTAATCACAATCTCGCCACGGTTGCTCAGTTCAACTTGGGTGTCTTTCAAGAAATCGGTATTTGGTAATAAACCGATCTGTACAAAGATCCCTGCCAGTTCAACCGTATGCTCTTCATCCGTTGCACGGTCTTTGTATTTCAGCGCTGTCACTTGTGAACCATCACCGACCACTTCTGTTGAAAGCGCATTTTTAATCACTGTGGTATTTGGCAAGCTGTTTAGCTTGTCTTGCAATACCTGGTCGGCACGTAATTTGGTATCAAATTCTACTAAGGTCACATGCTCAACAATACCCGCCAAGTCAATCGCCGCTTCTACACCCGAGTTACCCCCACCAATGACTGCAACACGTTTGCCTTTGAATAAAGGACCATCACAGTGTGGGCAATACGCCACACCACGGGTACGGTATTCTGCTTCACCCGGAACGTTCATCTCTCTCCAGCGTGCACCGGTTGAAAGCACCACAGTTTTCGATTCCAGTTTAGCACCGTTTTCTAAGGTCACTTCAACTAAACCGTTGGCTGTTTCATCTGCACCTTTAATGTCAGATACACGTTGTAGGTTCATGATGTCGACACCGTATTCACGTACGTGTGCTTCCATTTCAGCGGCAAATTTTGGACCTTGGGTTTTCTTGATTGAAGTGAAGTTTTCAATGTCCATGGTGTCCATCACCTGACCACCAAAACGTTCTGCCACGATACCGGTGTTAATGCCTTTACGTGCTGCATAAATCGCTGCAGTATTCCCGGCAGGACCACCACCAATCACCAAGACATCAAAGGCAGCTTTGGCATTCAGCTTTTCCGCTTCTTTGGCTGCAGAGTTGGTGTCTAATTTGGCAATGATTTCTTCCAGTGTCATACGACCCTGACCGATGTGGTTACCGTCCTGGAATACCATCGGTACCGCCATGATCTTACGTTCTTCCACTTCATCCTGGAAGAATGCACCATCAATCATGGTGGCAGTAGTACCCGGGTTATAGATGGCTATCAGGTTCAATGCCTGCACCACATCTGGACAGTTGTGACAGCTTAACGATACGAATACATCGAAATCCGATTGGATACCCAAGTCTTTAATAGAAGCCAGCACTTCATCAGACACTTTTGGTGCATAACCTGAAGTTTGTAACAATGCCAGAATCAAAGAGGTGAACTCATGGCCCATTGGCAAACCTGCGAAGAATACACGCGGTTGCTCACCGGCTTTGGCGACACCAAAGCTTGGTGCACGTTTGTTGTTGCCATCGAAGCGTGCAGTCACCTGATCAGACAGGGCGGCAATTTCAGTTACCAGTTCTTTGATTTTGTCTGATTTGTCAGAGCTATCTAAAGTGGCCACTAATTCGATTGGACCTTCAAGGCGTTCTAACAAGGCTTTTAATTGGGCTGTGGTATTTTGATCTAACATTGCTAACGTCTCCAGAGGAGTAAAATGTATTTGATAAAGACATGATAGGAGAAAATATTTAATTGGTGAAACGGTTTGTTTTTATCAAAACAATCGGTTTTTTAAATCAAATAATAAAAATCATGTATTTATGCAGAAGTTGCACATAAAAATGTATGGCTTTATCTTCTAAGATGTGGCTTGTCACTGGAATTTTCAAGAATTGACAATAAGAAAATCAAAGATTTGCTATTTGTGACTAAAACTAGGCATTATCCTGAACATTCGCATGTTAAATCATAATAGTGAGTATTAAGATGAGTTTAAGCCGAGGCATTTATCAGCATTATAAAGGCCAGTTGTATCAGGTATTGCATGTGGCCACGCACAGTGAAACCGAGGAAAAGCTGGTGGTCTACCAGTGTTTATATGGTGATTATTCCATTTGGGTTCGACCACTGAGCATGTTTACCGAATCGATCAGTCTGGAAGATGATCGTGAATTACCGCGTTTTAAACTGGTTCAGGAAATGATGTGAGAGGTGAAATTGCTGCACCTTAATTCAAGGTCGCAACGAGACCTTGTTAAAGTGTAAATCGTACTCCAGATATTTTTGCACAAAAGCAGCTTTATCATGACTGCGTAGCAGATTGTTATAGATAAATTCTGGCACAGGATGATAAAGCTCTGCCAACCCATTGTTATAAAATATTTTTAAGTAGCGCGTTGAGGTATTGTATTTGCAGAAGGTTACAGTCAGGACAGTTTCCATTAGCCATTCCTCCTTTATTGTGTTTGGAATCGTTATAGTTTGACCATATGCCAAATGCAGAGCCGGATGTATTACTGATTTGTAAGAATTTTCAACTTTATCCGCGAAAGTCGAGTGTTGTGTGCCAACACTCCCGGTCAAAGCGCAGCGTATGGGGACAATCTGCACCACGGTTGCAGCAACACTAAACATTCACTGCAAAAAACTACACTCAGAAAAATCAGAATCTTCTAAGCTTAGCGGCATCTCTGTAATAAAAACAATCGACTGAGCCATTCTCATGCAACTTTTTCAGTGCAGTTATTGTCAGCATCCGATTTATTTCGACAATACCCAGTGTACCGTGTGCCAGCATCATTTAGGTTTTGATGCGCAATATATGCATATGCTGGCGTTGCAACCGGGTCAGCGGGCAGGGGAATTTGTTGAAGCGGTCACGCAAAAGGCTTACCGTTTTTGCCAGAATCATCAGCATCAGGTCTGTAACTGGATTATTCCGTTTGACAGTCCAGAGCCGTTTTGTCCGGCCTGCCGTTTAAACCGGATTATCCCGGATTTAAACCAGCCGCAATATTACTACCGCTGGCAAAAAATCGAGTTGGCCAAGCATCGTCTGGTTTATGCCTTGCTGCGCTGGAATTTACCTTTACTGAGCAAGCTGGAAAGTCCTGAACGTGGGCTGGTATTTGATTTTAAGGCCAATCCGAATGATGATTGTGCTCCCAAAGTCATGACCGGTCATGCCAGCGGGGTGATTACTTTAAATATTGCCGAAGCCGATGATGTCGAGCGGATGATGGCCAAGCAGAATATGGCCGAAGTGTACCGGACTTTGCTGGGGCATTTCCGGCATGAAATTGGCCATTATTATTGGGATGTTCTGGTGGCGAACAGTGATTATCTGGCACGCTTTCGGCAACTTTTTGGGGATGAGCGCGCCTGTTATCAGCAGGCGGTGAAGGACTATTATCAGCACGGCGCACCAAGCAACTGGATGGATGCCTATATTAGTGCCTATGCCACCATGCATCCGTGGGAAGACTGGGCGGAAAGCTGGGCGCATTATTTACATATTGTTGATGTGCTGGAAACGGCAACTTCTTTTGGCATGAGTATTCATCCGCAAATTGTGCATGAAGAGCAGCATTTTATGTACTTCAAGCAACGTGAAAATCCGTATTTTTTGACCGACTTTAACGAGATTTTTCAGGCCTGGTTGCCAGTGGCTTTTGCCATGAATAGTGTGAATCGGAGTATGGGGCAGGAAGATTTTTATCCCTTTGTGATTAGTCCGAAGGTGATGGAAAAATTACAACTGATTCATCAGGTGATCCATGGTTTGCCGCCAGTTTCGGACAATCCAATTCCTGTAGATGGTTAATGCTTGATCCATCATCAAACCCTCATCTATCATAAAATCATCTCACCTTATAAACGGCGGCATTGTCCTGTTTTATCGCCCTGTACCGTGTTACGTCCACCCACCGGTGGTGTCGCGTTATTTTCACATTCCAGATTGCCATCGACCTGATTACGGCTAATATTCAGCGTACCCCGATTGTTTTTGAGCTGGATATTGCCATTTACACGGTTATTGTGCAGCTGGGTCAGCTTGCCGCGTTCCAGTTGAATATTGCCTTCAATGCGGTTATTGGTCGCCACCAGCTGTGCAAAACGGCCTTTGGATTCCAGATTGCCATCAATATGGCTGTTTCGGAGAATGGCTTTGGCACCATCGGCCAGCATGACATTGCCATCGACCTGCACATTAGTTAAGGTGCATTGCTTGCCAACGAAAATATTGTCGGAAATCGAACGATCTTTTAAGCTGCCGCTACACTGCACATCAGCCCAGGCCGGCAGGGACAGGGTGGTGAATAAGGCTGCAATTAATAGGGTTTTCATCGGTCTATCCATAGCGCATTTTTCAGTAGCTTAATCAACGCAGATGAAAATAAAAAGAATCTACAGCAGCTAAAATTGAGTAAAAATGTAAGCGCATCAATGGCTTTGTTGCACAAAGATTTCATAACTATATGATTTTAAAGGTTTTGATTATTTTTTGATCCAAAATTAAATTTATTTAAATCAGATGCTTACATATTTATGCAACAAAGCCCGCATCAATAAAAAAACCACGCGATCAAGCGTGGTTTTTTTCAATCAGTTTAATCTAATACAGATTAGATTTTACCAACTAGGTCGATTGAAGGAGCAAGTGTTGCGTCGCCTTCTTTCCATTTTGCTGGGCAAACTTCACCTGGGTGAGCATGAACGTATTGAGCAGCTTTTACTTTGCGAAGAAGTTCTTGCGCGTCACGGCCGATACCACCCGCGTTGATTTCGATGATCTGGATTTTGCCTTCTGGATCGATGACGAAAGTACCACGATCAGCAAGACCGTCAGCTTCAATTAATACTTCGAAGTTTTTAGACAGTGTCCAAGTTGGGTCGCCAACCATTACGTATTGGATTTTTTTGATTTCTTCTGAAGAATCGTGCCAAGCTTTGTGCGTGAAGTGAGTGTCAGTAGAAACTGCATAGATTTCAACGCCTAATTTTTGGAATTCAGCGTAGTTGTCAGCAAGGTCACCAAGCTCAGTTGGGCAAACGAAAGTGAAGTCAGCTGGGTAGAAGAATACAACTGACCATTTGCCTTTAAGATCAGCTTCAGTTACTTCAACGAATTGACCGTTGTGGTAGGCATTTGCTTTAAATGGTTTAACTTCAGTATTAATTAAGCTCATCATTGTCTCCATGATTGAGGTTTGTTTTGAATTTCAATTAGATTATAGAAATTTGCTTTATTGCTGAAATGGTATTTTTACATTACCACCATCGGAAAAACCGAATTGATGATTGTTTAAGCCATATTCAGGCGGTGTGTATTATTATGTAGCCGAAAAATATGATGACCACATGACAATTAAAAAGTACACCTTTTTCATTCCTCATCAAACATGATGTCAAGCTCGGTAAAATTCAAGGGTAAAGCAAAAATATTTTTTATTTTTAGGCAGACTGCTTGGAAATGTTCGTCATCGTCACAATCTAGAAGCCACCGTACTCAGTTTGCGGACAGCGGATTCGCTGTAAAAGCAGACAGGCTGGAGGGTCTGTTCGTTCATTTCATGGGCGGATTCTTCCGCTGGCTGTCATTACAGCGTAAAATAGCCGATTGATATTTTTTTATTTAAATTAGGAATCTTGTTCTGTGCAGAGTCATTTAAATGTAGATCAACTCGTTATGGCGCGTGACCGTCATCGTTTAAATCGACTGCGTAAAGGAAAAGATGCAAATGAAAAACAATATTCTGAGCTATTTGAAAAATCCAATCTGAAAGTTCGGGAACGCCTGAGCCTTATTCCAAACATCAAGCTGAATCAGGATTTGCCGGTGACCCAGTACGCCGATAAGCTGGTTGAGGCAATTCAAAAACATCAGGTGATTATTGTGGCGGGGGAAACCGGTTCGGGGAAAACCACCCAGCTGCCGCAAATTGCCATGCTGGCCGGACGCGGTTTAACCGGTCTGATTGGCCATACCCAGCCGCGTCGTCTGGCCGCACGCAGTGTCTCGCAGCGGATTGCTGAAGAAGTCGGTGAAAAACTTGGTGAATCCATTTCCTTTAAAGTCCGTTTTAATGAGCAGGGTTCACAGGATTCTCTGGTTCGTTTGATGACGGACGGTATCTTGCTGGCTGAACTGGCCAATGACCGTTACTTAAGCAAATACGACACCATTATTATTGATGAAGCGCATGAACGTTCACTGAACATTGACTTCATCATGGGTTATTTAAAGCAGTTGTTGCCACGGCGTAAAGATCTCAAAGTCATCATTACCTCAGCGACTTTGGACGTAAACCGTTTCAGCAATTACTTTAATGGCGCGCCGATTTTTGAAGTCGAAGGGCGCAGCTATCCGGTTGAGGTACGTTACCGTCCCATTTCCGAACTGAGCATTGGCGGCAGTGATGATGATGAGTTTGATGACTTTGAAGAAAACCTGCCGCGTGCAGTGGTGCAGGCGGTGGAAGAATGCTTTGCCGATGCACAGGAAAAAGGTCATCCTGAACATGCCGATATTCTGGTGTTTGCCAGCACCGAGCAGGAAATTCGTGAATTACAGGAAACCTTAATCAAGCATGGCCCGCGCCATACGGAAGTGTTGCCGCTATATGCACGTCTGGCCCTGGCCGAGCAGCAGAAAATCTTTAATCCATCGGGCGGTGGCCGACGGATTATTATTGCTACCAACGTCGCGGAAACGGCGTTAACTGTACCGAATATCCGCTATGTGATTGACAGTGGTTTTGCCCGGATTTCACGTTATAACTATCGTTCACGTGTACAGCGTCTGCCCATTGAAGCAGTTTCGCAAGCCGCAGCCAACCAGCGTAAAGGCCGTTGTGGCCGTATTGCACCGGGTGTCTGTATCCGTCTGTATTCGGAAGAAGATTTCTTAAGCCGTCCGGAATTTACCGAACCGGAAATTAAACGCACCAACTTAGCTTCGGTGATTTTGCAGATGCAAAGTCTGGGCCTCGGTTCGCTGGAAGATTTTGATTTTATCGAGCCCCCAGATCATCGACTGGTCAATGATGGTCGCAAGCTTTTGATTGAGCTTGGCGCAATGACGGAGAAGAAAGCGAATCCGTCTAAAGCGACTGACGAAAATAATAATCTCCCTCTGTCTAAAAGAGGGGTTGGGGGAGATTCCTTAACCAAAATTGGCCAGCAAATGGCAAAAATGCCGATTGATCCACGTCTGGCACGAATGATTCTGGGCGGGGCACATTTTGGTGCCTTAAATGAAATTCTGGTAATTGTGGCGGCACTGGCGGTGCAGGACCCACGGGAACGCCCGGCCGACAAACAGATGCAGGCCGATCAAAAACATGCCTTGTTCCGTGAAGCCGATTCCGATTTCCTGTTTTATCTCAAACTCTGGGATGCCTTGCTGGCCAATCGTGACTTGAGTGAAAACAAGCGCCGAAGCTTTGCCCGTAACCATTTCCTGAGCTGGTTACGTTTACGTGAATGGAAGAAAACCCATGAGCAGCTGGTCGATCTGGCACAGGGGTTAAAACTGTCTTTCAATGAAAAGAAAGCCAGTTATGAAAATCTGCATCGGGCTTTATTAACCGGACTGTTATCGTTTATTGCCAATAAAACCGATGAACGTAATGTGTTTATGGCAGTGCGTCAGCAAAAAGCGCGGGTTTTCCCGGCCTCAACCTTGCATAAGACCAATACCCCATGGGTGATGGCTTTTGAGATGGTGGAAACCTCGCAGGTGTATTTGCGGACCCTGGCCAAAATTGAGCCGGAGTGGATTCTTCTGGCGGCGCGTGATCTGTTAAAACATCATTATTTTGAACCGCACTGGTCGAAAAAAGCCGGAGTGGTCAATGCCTATGATCAGATTTCACTGTTTGGTTTAATCATTGAACCGAAACGTCAGGTGAATTATGAAAAGGTCGATCAGCCGGCGGCGCATGAGATTTTCCTGCGCGATGCCTTGACTACCGGTAACTTGGGAATTATGCCGCCGTTCTTAAAGCATAATTTACTCAAACTGGAAGAAGTGGAGCGGGTCGAAGACAAGCTGCGCCGCCGCGATCTGGTGGTAGATGAAGAAACCATCTATCAGTTCTATGCCGCAAAAGTGCCGACAGATGTGGCCAGCCGCCGTTCTTTTGAAGACTGGCGCGCGACCGTCGAGCCGAAAGAGCCACGTTATTTATTTGTTGATGATGATGCCTTGTGGCTGAATGATCGCCCGACCACGCAGCAATTCCCGGATTATCTGCGTAATGGCGAATTGCGTCTGGCGGCCAGCTACCGTTTTGATCCGAGCCATGATGAAGATGGCGCAACGGTAAAAATTCCGGTTCAGGCCCTGCCACAGGTCGATGAAAACATCTGGTCCTGGGGGATTCCGGGCTGGCGTGAAGAGCTGATTGAAGCGCTACTGAAAGCCTTGCCGAAAGATAAACGCCGTAACCTGGTGCCAATTCCGGATACCGCGCGCAAACTGAGTGCACGAATTGATGCGACACATCTGCGTGAGCATATTTTCAGCTTCCTAGCTTTTCAGCTGCGCGGCGATCAGATCACTGAAAAAGACTTTAGCTTTGAACGGATCGATCAGTATCTGCTGCCGTTTATTAAAGTGATTGATGAAAAAGGCCGGGTCATCGAACAGGGCCGTGACCTGAGTGAGTTGAAAGCCCGCTGCCGCACCGAAACCCATAGTCCGGTGAAACAGCTGAAAGGTGAATTTAAAACCTTCCCTGACAACTTTGTGTTTGAAGCCTCGCAAAAAGTCACTGGCGTGGTGGTCAAGCAGTATCAGGCGCTGGTACCGACCAAAGACTTTGCTGCGCTGGAACAGAAAGATGAATCTGGTGTGGTGATTCAAACCTTTAATGATCAGGCAGAGGCAATTAAACAGCATCGGGCCGGGGTGATTCGCCTGATTCATATGCAGCTGGGCGATTTAATCCGCCAGCTGAAAAAACAGATTTCTAAACCGCTGGCGCTGGCTTATTCTCCGTTGGGCGATAAAGCACAGCTGGAACAGATGCTGGTCTATGCCACCTTGCAGATGTCAATTGATGACTTGCCAGTCAACGCTGAACAGTTCCAAACGCTGCTACTTGAGGTAAAAAAATCATTCCTCAGTCATGGACAGCAAGCGCTGCTCAGCTTTAATGAGATTTATATTCAATGGCAGGATATCCGCCGTAAACTGCTGATGCTGGATGAGTCGGTCTTTGCCAAAAATATGGATGATATTGAAGATCAGCTGGACCTCATGAACCTGGCCGATTTCGTGTATAGCAAGCCAGCAGACGTCTGGAGCGAATATCCACGTTATCTGAAAGCGCTGGTGCTGCGTCTGGAACGTTTGCCGAATAACCTGCAACGTGATGATGCCGCCATTGTGCAGATTGACCCGTGGATGGACAAACTGTTCAAGTTTAAAAATGACAGCCGCTTGAAAGAATTGTACTTTATGGTGGAAGAATTGCGCATCTCGTTATTCTCGCAGCCAATGAAGACCAAGATGCCAATTTCGCCAAACCGGCTACAAAAAGTATGGGAAAAGCTGGGAATCGGTTAAGATAGAGAGAATTTCAAAAAGGAGTTTTACATGGGCATTCGCATTACCGGTACGGGCTTATTCCATCCTGAAGATGTCATTACCAATGAAGAGTTAGTTGAAAGTTTAAATGCTTATGTGGAACAGTATAACTCGGCCAATGCTGACAAAATTGCAGCGGGCGAGTTAGAAGCACGCCGTGGCTCAAGTGCAGAATTTATTGAAAAAGCCTCTGGCGTGAAACGTCGCTACGTGTCAGAGAAAACCGGTCTGCTTGATCCAAACCGTTTACGTCCACATTTAAAAGAACGCGCTGATGATGAAATCTCGCTTCAGGCCGAGTGGGGCGTAATTGCAGCCAAACAGGCAATGGAAAATGCCGGTGTCACGGCTGAAGACATTGATGTGGTGATTCTGGCCTGCTCGAATATGCAGCGTGCCTATCCGGCGGTGGCCATTGAAATTCAGACTGCACTCGGGATTCAGGGCTATGCCTATGACATGAACGTGGCCTGTTCAGCAGCAACCTTTGGTTTAAAACAGGCGTATGATGCCATTAAAAGCGGTGCGCGCCGTGTCTTGCTGGTGAATGTCGAAATTACATCGGCACACAATGATTTCCGTTCGCGTGACAGCCACTTTATTTTTGGCGATGTTGCCACTGCGTCAATTATTGAAGACACCGACAGCAAAACCGGTTTTGAAATTGTGGACACTCAGTTATTTACCCAGTTCTCGAACAACATCCGTAACAACTTCGGTTTCCTGAATCTGTCTGAAAATGCCGATATTGATGACAAGCGTTTCCGTCAGGACGGCCGTAAAGTCTTTAAAGAAGTGTGTCCACTGGTTGCGAAAATGATTACCGCGCAGCTGGAGAAAAATGCGATTGCACCAGCCGATGTAAAACGTTTCTGGTTGCATCAGGCCAATGCCAGCATGAACGAACTGATTCTGAAACTGGTGGTTGGTAAAGCGGCTGCGGAAGCAGATCCGGCGTTGGTGCCAATTATTCTTGATGAGTTTGCCAATACTTCATCTGCCGGGGTCATCATTGCCTTGCATCGTACTGCGCATGAAGTGAATGATGGCGAATATGGCGTGTTATGTTCATTTGGTGCCGGCTACTCGGTGGGCTGTATCCTGGTACAAAAACACGTGGTTTAAGGGGCAGAGATTGCAGGTCCAGCATGATGCAAAATGGATCAAGACGCTGAGCGCCTTATCTAAACGCTATTTCACGCCGACCTTTTTAGGCAGTGAATATATTGATGCATCCCGACCTGCCATGTATGTGGGCAATCATTCCCTTTACGGGATTTTTGATGCCCCCGTCATTATTGATTATTTGTTCAATGAACATCAGGTGGCTGTGGTTAGTATTGCTGACCATAGCCACTTTTATTTGCCGATCTGGCGCGATATTGTCAAAAAGTTCGGCGCAGTCGATGGCCAGCGTGAATATGTGCGTGCCTTGATGCAGCAGGGCTATTCGATTCTGGTCTTTCCGGGTGGCGGACGTGAAGTGCTGAAACATCCGGGTGAGCAGTATCAACTGATCTGGAAACAGCGCTACGGCTTTTTACAGTTGGCACAGGAATTTCAGTACGACATTATTCCTTTTGCTGCCTTTGGCCCTGATGATATTTTCGAGTTTGGTTTTGATGCCAGAACCGTGGTGCAGCATCGTCTGTTTCAGAAACTGCTCAAAGTCCCTCAACTGGATAAATTATTACGTCATGGCGATGTGATTCCATCATTACCGAAACACCTGATTCCCAAGCGGGTACCTTTTTATTTTCAGTTTTTGCCACCGGTAGAGGTCGGGCAGAGATTAGGTTCTGAAGATTTGACCACGCTGCGAGAGGAAATCGCTCAGCAAATTTACCAGAGCTTAGCGCAGCTAAAAGCCCGTTCAACTGGGCACTCATCCTTATAATAGCCGGGTTGTGCCTGAGTTTAAGCCCGCATAAGTGATTTTTGATAAAAATAACGAGAAAACTTTATGAAAAATAATGCTTAGGTTAAGATGAACCATCCTTTTATTTGAAGTCTTTTGAACAGCTATGCAACCATTTGTTCTCTATAACTCAGAGCAGCGCAAAAAAGTAGAATTCGTGCCACGCGTCGATGGACAGATCGACATGTATGTCTGCGGTATGACCGTGTATGACTACTGTCATATTGGTCACGCGCGTGTCATGGTTGCATTTGACTACATCATCCGTTTCTTGCGGAGTCAGGGCTGGAAAGTCAAATATGTACGCAATATCACCGATATTGACGACAAAATTATCAAACGTGCCAATGAAAATGGCGAGAGTATTACCGCTTTAACCGACCGCTTTATTCAGGCCATGAATGAAGATGCAGAAAACCTCGGCTGTCTGGCTCCGGATGAAGCACCGCGTGCCACTGACTATATCGACCAGATGCAAAACATGATTGGCAATCTGGTTGACAAGGGCACCGCTTATCCGGCTTCAAATGGTGATGTTTATTTCCAGGTTGAAAAATTTGCAAAATATGGCCGTTTATCCGGTCGTAAACTGGAAGATATGCAGGCTGGTGCTTCAGAGCGTGTCGATGTCGAAGTAGAGAAAAAACATCCATTTGACTTTGTGCTCTGGAAACATGCCAAAGAAAATGAACCGGCTTGGCCATCACCGTGGGGCAAAGGTCGTCCGGGCTGGCATATTGAATGTTCGGCGATGTCGACCTGCTGCCTGGGCAATCATTTTGATATTCATGGTGGTGGTTCAGACCTGATGTTCCCGCATCATGAAAATGAAATTGCCCAGTCTGAAGCCTCTACCGGTGAGCAGTATGTTAATTACTGGATGCATGTGGGCTTTATTAATGTCGATGGCGAGAAAATGTCAAAATCGCTCGGCAACTTCTTCACCATTCGGGATGTGATGGAGAAATTCCATCCGGAAGTGATCCGTTATTTCATCGTGTCTTCACACTATCGTAGTCCGGTGAACTTCTCGGATGTAGCACTAAAAGAAGCCAAGACGGCGCTGTCCCGTTTCTATCATTCATTTAAAGCCTATCAGGCCGTGTATGGCGACAAGCTGTTAGAAACGCTAGATGACACATTGGTCGAACGCTTTAATACCGCAATGCGGGATGATTTTAATACCGCGGAAGCGATTGCAGTGCTGTTTGAAGTGAATAAAGAACTGAACCGCGCTGTGAAAGAAGAAAATGCCGAACAGGCAGCAATCTTCTATGCTACCTTGCGTCATCTGACCAATATTCTTGGTTTGGTACAGCACAATGTCGATGAATTCCTGAAGTCAGACATTGGCCAGGATGCACTTGGTTTATCTGAAGAACAGATTGAAGATCTGATTCAACAGCGTAAAGATGCCAAAAAAGACAAAAACTTTGCCCGTGCCGATGAAATCCGTCAGTCTTTGCTGGATCAGGGCGTGGTGCTGGAAGATACCCGTCAGGGTACCGTTTGGCGTCGTGCTGATTAAATCACCACTTGGAAGCATAAAGAGTTGACAGTTGTATGAAACTCTCTATAATGCACTTCCATATTGCGGGAATAGCTCAGTTGGTAGAGCACAACCTTGCCAAGGTTGGGGTCGCGAGTTCGAGTCTCGTTTCCCGCTCCAAAATTTTAAAAGCCTCAGTCAAATGATTGAGGCTTTTTTTTATGCGTTTTTATCCAGATATGAAACATTATCCATTATCTACACTCAAACTTAGCTTAACTGCCTGAGCTAAAAAATGAGACTCATGTTCACCATCTTCCTGTGCTGTGGTTTATCAACAACAGGCGGAATCATGAAGAAATCGTGTGAAATCTTATACATTTAAAAACGTGACATTTGCATAGATATGCTAAAATTGCGAAAATTAATTTCTGCTTGAATGAAGACCGTTCAGCCCTGAACGAAGGTTAAAAATTTGAATTCTGAAAACATGTCAAACCCGATTGATTTTCAAGGTGTGGCGCTCAGTACCTTGCGTATAGAAGAACAAGCTCTGCAAACACTGGCCACACAAATTGACGAGCGCTTTAGCCGCGCCTGCGAAATTATTTTGCAATGTAAAGGCCGTGTGGTGATCACCGGTATGGGGAAATCCGGGCATATTGGCCGTAAAATGGCGGCGACTTTTGCCTCGACCGGTACACCTTCATTCTTTATGCATCCGGGCGAAGCAGGACATGGCGATTTAGGCATGCTGGTACGGGGTGATGTGCTGATTGCCATCTCCAATTCTGGCAAAAGTGATGAAATCATGATGCTGATGCCGCTCATCAAACATCTGCAAGTGCCGTTAATTACCATCAGCGGAGATGACAGCGGCCCAATGCCACAAAATGCCGATGTGGCTTTAACTTTAGGGAACATTCAGGAAGCCTGCCCACTGGGTCTGGCACCGACCTCGAGCACCACCGCAACATTGGCCTTAGGGGATGCACTGGCTGTGGCCTTACTTGATGCGCGTGGGTTTACCGCAGATGATTTCGCCCGTTCCCATCCTGCGGGTGCTTTGGGTAAACGCTTGCTGTTGCATGTCAAACACTTAATGCATACCGGCGCCGAGCTGCCAAAAGTCGCGCCAGAAACCCCAATGAACAAAGTGCTGTATGAAATTTCCGACAAGCGTTTGGGGCTGACCACGGTGGTGGATGAACAGGACACCTTATTGGGAATTTTCACTGATGGTGATTTGCGCCGTTTAATCGACAAACAGCAGGGCTTTGATATTCATCTGCCGGTGGCTGAAGTCATGATCAAGCAGCCTGCGACCATTTCTCAGGAAGCCCGTGCGGTTGAAGCACTGGCACAGTTACGCGATAAAAAAATTAATCAATTTGTAGTGGTCAATGATGCACATCAGGTGATTGGTGTGATCAGTATGCATGACCTGATTCAGGCCGGGGTAAATTAAAAAATGGCATCGTATATTTTATTGGAACAGGCACGTCACGTTGAGGCTTTGGTTTTAGATGTCGATGGTATTTTAAGTGATGGCTTTGTTACCTTAACCAATAGCGGTGATGAAATTAAAAACTTTGATATTCGTGATGGTCTGGGCATGAAACTGGTGCAGCAGGCCGGGGTGAAAGTCATCATCATTACCGGGCGTACCAGCCATATTGTTGAAAAACGTATGAATGCCTTGGGTGTGGACCTGATTTATCAGGGCCGTGAAGATAAAGGCGTAGCTTTACGTGAAGCCTGTGCCCAGCTGAATCTGGCACCAGAAGACTGTCTGTATATGGGCGATGACTGGCCAGATTTATCTGCCTTTGCCATTGCCGGGATGAAAGTCACGGTGCCGAATGGTCATGTTGAAGTGCGTCGTCGTGCTGATCTGGTGACTCAGGCGCAGGGTGGCCGCGGTGCGGTACGTGAAATCTGCGATATGATCCTAATGTCAAAAGGCGTATACGAACAGTTACTTGAAAAGTATACCGCGATCCCTCATTAATAAGATATTCCTCTGATTGAGTTGAGTTAAAACCCCACTTATGGATACCCGAGTTTTATATATTACTGCGATTGCAATTGCAGCTGTAAGTGGTGGTTATTACTATTACAGCGGTAAAGGCAATAAACTGGATACCGAGGGTTCCAGAAGTATGACCTATACGGCGGAGCAGATTAACCTGACTCAAACCGATGAACAGGGGAATTTATATGTTCGCGCTCAGGTTGACCGTTTAGAGCAGGATATGCAAAAGCAGACTTCTCAATTACAGAACCTGAATGCGTCCATGTATAAAGACGGGAAAGTTGATGCCACTTTTTATGCCAAGCAGGCACATGGCTATAATGACAATGAAAAAGTAGTGTTATCTGACCAGGTACGTGCCACCAAAATTTTAGCGCAAGGTCAATTAGAACTGCAGACGACAGAATTGACGGGCTATCCGGACAGTCGGGAAATTGAAACCGATAAACAGGTGATGGTGCAGTCTCCACAAGCTGAATTTGTAAGCCAAGGACTGAAAGCCAATTTGAATGATGGTCAATACGAATTTTTTAATATTCGAGGAACATATGAACGTTAATCCGAAGCTTGCAACACCTCGTACTTTCCTGAAGAAAGCCGCGCTTGTAGGTTTGGCAGTATTGTCCTCAGCTACAGCCTGGGCCTTGCCTTCAGACCGGAACCAGCCAATTACCCTGGTGGCTGACCGTGCGACATTTAATGAGCGTACCGGTATTACCACCTATACCGGTAATGTGATTATCGAGCAGGGCACAATGCGCTTGCAGGCCAATTCAATTGTGGCCAATCTGAACAGTAAAAAAGAAATCAGCACCATTACCGCCAATGGTAGTCCGGCACAGTTCCAGCAAAAGACTGACCCGAATAAAGGTCTGGCCAAAGGTCAGGCGCAGAAAATTGTCTACAATGCGGAAACCGGTATTATTACTTTGTCGGGCGGGGCATTTTTACAGCAGGATGGGGCCAGTATTCGCGGCAATACCTTGCGTTATAGTATGAACAAAGGCGATATTGAAGCCATTGGTACGCCAAACAACACCGGATCATCTTCAGGTCGCGTACAGATTGTGATTCCACCATCCAGTTCAAAATCATTCCCGGGAGCACGCGATTAATGGATCAGGTCGTACAGCCACAAACTCTGACAATCAAACACCTGGCCAAAAACTACAGTAAGCGCTGGGTGGTGAAAGATGTTTCTTTCTGTATGCAAAGTGGCCAGATTGTCGGCTTGCTTGGCCCAAATGGTGCAGGTAAAACTACCAGCTTCTATATGGTGGTTGGCCTGGTGCGTATGGACAAGGGGGAAATTCATCTGGATGAACTGGATTTATCTGACCTGGCCATGCATGAACGTGCGCGCAAAGGCATTGGTTACCTGCCACAAGAGGCGTCAATTTTCAGAAAACTGACCATTGCTGAAAATATCATGTCGATTCTGGAAACCCGTAAAGACTTAAACAAGCAGCAGCGTCAGCAGCGTTTAACCGAACTGCTGGCCGACTTTAAAATTACCCATATTAAAGATTCACTGGGCATGAGTGTATCGGGTGGTGAGCGACGTCGTGCAGAAATCGCCCGTGCTTTGGCTGCCGATCCGAAATTTATGTTGCTGGATGAACCTTTTGCCGGGGTGGACCCGATTTCTGTCGGGGATATTAAAGATATTATTAGCACCCTTAAAGATCGCGGAATTGGTGTATTAATTACCGATCATAACGTGCGCGAAACATTGGCAATTTGTGAGCGTGCTTATATTGTCAGTGAAGGTGCAGTGATTGCCGAAGGAACCCCACAGGAAATTCTGGAAAATGAAACTGTGAAACAGGTCTACTTGGGCGAAGATTTTAAGGTGTAGTTGGTGAAAAACACATATAATTGTTATTTGTTGTATGTGTTTTATCCTGAAAGCGTTTTATAATTAACAAAAGTATAAAAAACTAGCTTAAAAACATTTACAATTTTAAAAATATTTCAAAATATTAGTTTGAATGACGACAATGATGGGTTGCAAGAGCTTAACAGTTCATAAAAATAAATTATTCAGGCAGACGCTACTGTGGCAGGCTTTATTGCTGAGTGGACTGCTGAGCCAGTCGCTTTATGCTGAAACGACGACTTCAGAACGGCAAACACTTCAACAGAGCGTGGCACGTTTATTTACCCCGCAATCTGACCAGAATTTTACTCGTGTCCGTATTAGTGAACTGAGCCAGTTTCAGCTCGATACACAAAATATTCAGGAAATGCCCCGGGCAGTACCAGCATCATCTGTTTCAGAAACAGCGGCATCAGCCCGATCCTCTGTGCAACAGCCTTTAAGTTTTAATGACACCATTCGGACCGCTGTTCAGCGTCATCCTGAAATTTCCCAGGCCATTTCCACTTTGGCAGCCCAGAATGCCAGTATTGATGTGGCGAAGTCCGGTTATTATCCGCAATTATCTGGTGGTATTTCCACAGCAGACCTGACCAAAGGCGAGCGCGGCCGTCAGCTGCTGAGCCTGAATGCCACGCAAATGCTTTATGATTTTGGCAAGGTCGAAAGCAGTGTCAACTTGGAACAGGCCCGTTTGGCCGCAGAGCAGGCCAATGTGCTGGTCAGTATTGATGATATTGCTTACCAGACTGCCAATGCCATGATTAATATCAAACGCTATCAGGAAATTACCCGTATTGCTGAAGAGCAGATTCAGGGGATTGCCCGCATTGCGGAAATCACCAATTTACGTGCCGAGGCCGGGATTAGTACCCAGGCCGACCCGATTCAGGCCCGTTCCAATCTGGAAGCTGCGGAAGCCAATTTAATTGTGCAGCAAACCCAGCTGCGCCAATTTCAGCAAAAGCTGCGCACCTTGGTCGGGTTTGAGGTTCATCAGCGTAACTGGCAGATTCCAGAGCGGCTGGTGAAAGAGGCGCAATTATATTCAGAGCCGGTTTTTCAGCAGATTCCCGGACTAATCGCTGCTCAGGCTGAAGTTGAAGTGGCCAAATTACGCAAGCAGCAATCACGTTTAAGTGCTTATCCCACTTTAAATGTGAAAGGTTCTATAAGTCAGGCCATCAATGGTCGTAATCCAAATAACAATGAAGATGATGGCCTCTATAATTCGATCATGCTGGAAGCCAATAGCAACTTTTATCAGGGCGGCGCAATTGCGTCACAAACCCGGGCGGCCAGTTATGCAGAAGAAGCGGCCAAGGCACGGGTCAATAGTGTGTATCTAGAGGTGCTGGATGAAACCCGCATGCTGCGTGAAGAAATCCAGAACAAGCAGCGCCAGATGAATATTCTGGTCAAGCGTCAGGCCACCACCATCCAGACCAAAGAGCTGTATCAGGAACAATATAAATTAGGCACGCGCTCAGCTGTCGATTTACTGAATGCCGAACAGGCAATTCATAGTGCCGCCCAGGAAATTGAAAATACGCGTTTTGATATTTATGCCGCCATTGCGCGCTATATCTCCATTACCGGACGGACACGCGATATTTATGATTTAAACCATATATCCATTCAGGGGCTTGAAGTTCAGCCATGAGTACTAAAATAAATTATCAACCGTGGCTTCAAGCAGTGCTGAGCATTGCCAAGCATTACCGGATTGAACCATCCGCAGAACGTATCCGCTTGCAGCTGGACTGGAATCCGAACCAGAATATTGATGATATTTTAAATCTGATTGCCCGTCAGGTGGGCCTAAGGCTGCGCAAAACCGACTTTAGCGCCGAAGTGATCAATCCCTGGCGTTTGCCGGTACTGGTTGAATTCCAGGATGGTCAGGTGGGCGTAATTGACAAGGTCGATGCTGAGGGTAACCTGAGTATTCAGTTCAGTGGTGATCAGGGTTTGTCACAAATGCTGGCCAGCGACACCTTGGCTGAGCATGTGCGGCATGTCTATATCCTGCGTCCGGAAAAATCGGTTCCCGATGCGCGGGTAGATGAATATGTCAAACCCTATGAAGACAACTGGTTCTGGTCAATTGTGCTGCGGGACTGGAAACGTTATATCGATGTAATGTTTGCCTCCCTGATGGCCAATATTCTGGCGCTGGCCACCATCCTGTTTTCGATGAATGTCTATGACCGGGTAATTCCGGCACAATCGGTTCCCACTTTGTGGGTGTTGGCAGGTGGGGTGCTGATTGCGGCCATTTTCGAGTTTAGTTTAAGGGTCGCACGGATTTACCTCTCCGATATTATCGGCAAGCGCGCTGATCTGCGTATTTCAGATCGGGTATATGGACATGCGCTACGGATTAAAAACAGTGAACGCTCTAAATCGACCGGGACCTTTATTTCACAAATTCGTGAACTGGAAGGGGTGCGTGAACTGGTGACGTCGACCACCATTTCTGCAATCGCTGATTTGCCTTTCTTCCTGCTGTTCCTGGGCGTGTTCTGGGTGATTGGCGGGAACCTGTTCTGGGTGATGCTGATTGTGGTACCGCTCATGATTATTCCCGGTATTCTGGCGCAAAAGCCTCTGGCTAAACTGGCTAATGAGGGGATGCGTGAAGGAGCAATCCGCAATGCCATGCTGGTGGAATCGGTACAGGGCATTGAAGACATCAAGTTATTACGCGCCGAAGCCCGCTTCCAGAACCAGTGGAATCATATGAATGAAGTCTCCGCCGATATTGCTATGCGTCAGCGTAAAATTGTTGGGGTGATGACGGCCTGGACCCAGAAAATTCAGGGGCTGACCTTTGCAATTGTGGTGCTGGTCGGCTGTTTTGCCGTGATGGATGGAGAAATGACCACCGGTGCTCTGGTGGCTTGTTCAATTTTATCTTCACGGATGCTGGCACCAATTTCACAGATTGCCGGCGTGCTGGGCCGTTTGCAACAGGCCAAAGTGGCGAAACAGGGACTGGATGAATTAATGAAAAAACCGGTTGATCAGCCGGAACATAGCCACTTAATTCATCGTCCGGTGTTAAATGGTCATTATGAATTAAGCGGGGTCAGCTTTAAATATGGCGAAGATGATCCTAAACCGACCTTGATGGTGCCCAAGCTCGAAATTAAAGCTGGTGAAAAAATTGCCATTCTGGGTCGTAATGGTGCCGGGAAATCTACCTTGTTGCAGCTTTTTTCCGGCATGCAAACCCCGAATCAGGGCAAAATTAAACTCGATGGCGTAGAGTTGGGCCTGATTGATCCTGCTGATGTACGCCGTGATATGGGGCTATTGAATCAGAATGCACATCTGTTTTTTGGCACGGTACGGGAAAACCTGACTTTGGGTGCACCATTGGCCAATGATGACGATATTTTACAGGCACTTCGAATTACCGGTGCGCTGGCCTTTGTGCAGGAAAAGAAAGAAGGGCTGGACCATCTGATTCTGGAAGGTGGTGTGGGGTTCTCTGGCGGCCAGAAACAGGCCTTGCTGCTGGCACGTTTGCTGCTACGTCAGCCGAATATTTTATTGCTGGATGAACCGACGGCTGCAATTGATGATGTCTCCGAGAAACAGCTGATTGATCATTTGAAAATGTGGCTTGGGCACCGGACTTTGGTGGTGGCCACCCATCGCCGTGCAGTGTTAGAGCTGGTGGACCGGATTATTGTGGTCAATGATGGAAAAATTGTGATGGACGGGCCACGAGATCAGATTCTTAATCAGTCTGCATCTCAACCACGTCAGATGGCAGGAGCGAAGTCATGAGTGAACAATTAAGCAAACGTTCAATGCAGGTGACCGAGCTGGAGCCACCTTTACCTAAAGCCAGTCTGTTTATCTGGATTATCTGTATTGGACTGGCAGTTTTGCTACTCTGGGCCTGGCTGTTCAAGCTGGAAGAAGTATCCACCGGCACTGGTAAAGTGGTGCCATCTTCGAAAGAGCAGGTGGTACAGTCCTTAGAAGGCGGGATTCTCACCACCTTGAATGTCCGCGAAGGGGAAATTGTTAACCGTGGGCAGGTGCTGGCCCAGCTGGACCCGACCCGGTTTGCTTCTAATGTGGGGGAATCGGAATCTTTGCTGGTATCTTCCTTGGCGACTTCGGCCCGGTTACGCGCTGAAGTAAATGGCACACCCCTGGTTTTTCCGGAAGAAGTGCTGAAAGAGCCAAAACTGGTACAGCAGGAAACTGCTTTATACAATTCGCGCCGGGCCAACTTAGAAGAATCGCTGGCCGGTTTACGGCAGGCTCTGGTGCTGGTCGAGCAGGAATTGCGTATGACTGAACCCTTGGTGGCCAAAGGTGCGGCCAGTGAGGTGGAAGTGCTGCGTCTGAAACGCGAGGCCAATGACCTGCGTAACCAGATGAATGATATTCGTAACCAGTATTATGTCAAAGCGCGTGAAGAGCTGTCCAAGTCCAGTACCGATGTACAGACCCAGCAACAGGTGGTACGTGGCAAGTCCGACACCTTGAACCGCACAGTCTTCAAGTCGCCGGTACGGGGTGTGGTCAAGGAAATTGAT
This sequence comes from Acinetobacter sp. YH01025, assembly GCF_013420185.1. Lineage (NCBI taxonomy): Bacteria > Pseudomonadati > Pseudomonadota > Gammaproteobacteria > Moraxellales > Moraxellaceae > Acinetobacter > Acinetobacter sp. YH01025. The sequence goes on from NZ_VOYR01000011.1 coordinate 31,642, forward strand.
GTGATGACCATTGGCGGGGTCGTACCGCAAAATGGCAAGTTAATGACCATTGTACCTTTAGATGAACAGCTGTTAATTGAAGCGCGGATCTCGCCGCGAGATATTGCATTTATTCGCCCAGACCAGGAAGCACTGGTCAAAATTACCGCCTATGATTATTCGATTTATGGCGGTTTAAAGGGTAAGGTCACGGTGATTTCACCGGATACCATCCGTGATGAAGTCAAGCAGGACCAGTTTTATTACCGGGTCTATATCCGGACCGATACCGATAAGCTGACCAATAAATCTGGCCAGCAGTTCAGTATTACCCCCGGAATGGTGGCCACGGTTGATATTAAAACCGGTTCCAAAACCGTACTGGATTATCTGATTAAACCGTTTAACAAGGCCCAGGAAGCGTTACGCGAGCGTTAATTGTCAATTCAACTTAGACCTCCCAGTTTGGGAGGTTTTTTATTGCTAAAACTTGCCTGAAAACACGTTATAATTTCAGAGATTATTGCATTTTAGCTGTGTTATGCCATTTACCATTGCCTCCCTTGTTCGCTTTGAAGAAGACATTAAAAAGAGCCGTTTTGAGGCCATTGCCGTACCGGTAGAAAACGAACAGGCGGTTAAAGATTTTCTGGAAGCCAACAAAGACCTGACCACTACCCATCAATGCTGGGCATGGAAAATTGGCCATCAGGTGCGTTTTAATGATGATGGTGAACCTTCTGGCACTGCCGGCCGACCTATTCTGGCTACCATTGAGGGCAATGAGCTGACCAATGTGCTGGTGCTGGTCAATCGCTGGTATGGCGGGATTAAACTTGGCACCGGTGGCCTAGTGCGTGCCTATGGCGGTTGTGCCGGGCAATGCCTGCTGCTGGCAGAAAAAATTGAACTGATTGAAAAGAAAAAAGTCGAGTTTCAGTGCCAGTTTAATGAATGGGCCATTTTTCAATATGAACTGAATAGCCAGAATATCGAGTTTCAGGAACAGTACGGGGCAGATGGCGTGCAGGTCAATGCCTTATTACAGGTGCATCAGATTGAGCCTTTGGCCTTAAAAATTCAGGACGTTACCCGCGGCCGGGAACAGCTCAAAGTTATTGAGGAGCCAGCAGATGACTGAACATGATCCTTTGCTGAAATATCGGGAACAGCATAAACATCGGCTGAATTATATGCCGTGGCTGTACTGGTCGCTGAAACCGAAAAACCGGGTCTGGGCCGAAGCCTGGCAAAAAGACTATCAGGCCTATTTGATGGAGATGGAAACGGTAGAAATTGGCGAGAACTGCTTTATTTCACCGCTGGCGCATATTTTTGCCGAACCGGGACGTAAAATTAGCATCGGGGATAATACTTTTATTGCTGCAGATTGTACCTTGCATGGTCCGCTGCATATTGGCAGTGAAGTGGCGATTAATCATCATAGTATTCTAGATGGTGGTCGGGTCGGCATTAAGATTCACGATCAGGTGCGTATTGCCGCCTATTGCCATTTATATGCCTTTGATCATGGCATGGATTTGGCTCAGCCGATTTACCAGCAGCCGGTGCGTTCGCAGGGCATCGAAATTGAACGCGATGTCTGGCTGGGTGCTCATGTCGGCGTTAAGGATGGTATTAAAATTGGTGCCCATGCGGTTGTCGGCATGCACAGCATGGTCACCAAAGATATTGAAAGCCGGGCCATTGTGGCAGGGAATCCGGCACGTTTGATTCGTTATCGTGATTAATCTCATACATAGCTCTCTATCTTCAAATGTCTGTGTTTTATTTACATTTTGTCATGTCATCCGCTGAGGACTTATGCTAAGTTTTAGATAACAATTAAAACGAAAGCCTGGCAGACAGGCAACAAGAGAGGCGACAATGAAACGAGTAATTGCCTGTATTGATTCTTCACCCTGTATCAATGCACTCGCGGAAGCCGCAGCGTGGATAGCCAAGCAGACCCAGCGGGAACTGGTGCTGTTACAGGTGCTGGACTATTATCCGGCCAGTTATCACTTAGGTGAAATTAGCGGGGTCATTGGTTTTGAAAGCAATGCCATGTTATTGAAGGAACTGGCCGAGCTGGAACAGAAGCAGAGCGACATTGCGCTGGAATATAGCAATAATCTGCTGCGTCATATTTCCGAGATGGTGCAGCAAAAATATAATATCGTGCCGACCCAGATTCAGGAAAAAGGCGATTTTCTTGAACAAAGTTTTAATGTCTTGCAAGAAGATGATATTGCGGTCATCGGCCGGGTTGGGGAGCGTTCCGCCGAACGCAATAAAGCCCTGGGCAGTAACGTCGAAAACTTTATCCGCGGGGCCAATTGTGCCGTTATGACGGTGGGCGAGCAGTTTAAACCGCCAACCCGTTTTATTTTCGCTTATGAATATTCACCAACCTGCTTAAAAATCATGAAGCGCATCACCCAAAGTGATTTGCTGCGTCTGCTGCAATGTCATTTGCTGTATGTGGGTGATCATCCGGAAATATTAAATGAGCCGACCCAGTATTTAAAAGCCGCTGGTTTAGATGTGGTGGTGGAATATCGTTATGGCGATGTGGCGGAGAATATTCTGGATTATCAGCGTGAACATGGTATTCAGCTAATTTTGCTTGGGGCCTTTAGTCATAGCAAAATCCATCAGTTTTTCCTGGGCAGTATTACCACCACCATTTTCCGGAATTCCAATGTGCCGTTACTGGTGGTGAAATAAAGCCCAAATATCTTACACGCATCTGATGAATTACTGTCCAAGGTTATCCGCATTTATTGTGGATAACTATATGGACAGTATATGTAAGTTTATAAAAAATAAAATAAATATTATTTTGTGTGTTTTTTGTTCTGTTTGGGCCTTATTTAACGATGGCCAAGGCAAAGCCATCATGCCCTTTGCTGCCTACCGTTTGTAAGGCAGTTGAAGACAATAAACGTGGATGCTCCTGCATCAGCTTAAACATCTCGCGAATGCCTTCAATGCTGGGCTTGTGATTGTCCGGATTAATGATGTCACCGGCGCGAATTACATTGTCCAGGAAAATTAAGGTGCCGGAGCGTGACAGATTCAGGCTCAGTTCCAGATATTCCGGATAGCTCTGTTTGTCGGCATCAATAAAAATAAAGTCAAACGGGGCAGTATCAGCCGGCAGGCTTTTTAAAATATCAGCGGCGCGGCCAACACGTAAATCAATAGTCTGTTTTAACTTTGCCTGATCAATATTTTCCTGCGCCACGGCGGCGTGCGCATCACGGCCTTCAATGGTCAGAATATAGCCATCTTCCGGCAAGGCACGCGCCAGCCACATGGTGCTATAGGCGGCAAAGGTACCAAGTTCCAGAATACGTTTACAGCCGTTCATCTGAATTAACATCTGTAACAACATGCCCTGGTTGGGCGCAACAGCAAGGTGATCCGGATAACCCCGATCATCGGTATGTTTTAAGGTTTGGGTCAGAATCGGATCTTCAGGAATTAAATGTGTTTCGATGTAGTGGTCGAGGTCGGTCCACATTTGTTTCATAGTCGGGGGCACCTTTGTTGCAATGCATGCATTTTAAACTTTTCCCCCTAGAGTGCAATTTTTATCGGGAGAGTTGCAGAATTAATAGACATAAAAAGAGGCGCCGCAGCACCTCTGTATTCAGATCCGGATTTATTCGTAATAGCACATTGACGAATAGCGGCTTAAATCCGGTCCCCAGGTACGATAGCCCTGCGTATCAATATGGATTTGCCCTGAAGCATACAGTCCCAAGCCCATATTCAGGCTTTGACCATACTGGGTCCAGAACTGGCACAGTCTGAACTTGGTATTTTCAATAAAGGCATAATCTTGCGGCTGTGGAAATTCCGGCCCAATCCGGAAATCAATAGCGGAATTATATAAATGCCGTGAGGAACTGGCACCACCGGCGCACTGGTTCAGCGGTAAATCGCGATAGACTGAAGTGACTTCAAAATCGGTCAGGACTTTGGAGGCAACCAGATATTTAAAGACTTTTAAGGTTGGAATCTGATTGCGCCATAATTCGCGGTTGGGCACCATGTATTGCGAGCGGCCACATTTTTGCCAGTCACGTGCGGTGCGCAGTAATTCAAAACTTGGAATAATATTGCCGACGCCTTCAGCATTCAGGAATTTTTCATATTCGCGGACCTGGCGCAGGTTATCGGTCACGGCAATCCAGCTGTTATAGGCATAGGGCACCACTTTTGGTGCGACCTTGCGTTCATAGCTGATTTTTTCTTGTGGGATATAAATCCGTTTTCCATCAGGCGAATGAATCGTTTTCCCTTTCTGCGGTGTGGTTGTACATCCGAGCATGATCAGGGGCACGATGCTGAGCGAGAGCATCGCCTTGAGAAATTGCGTCATTATGCAAATCAAACGTTTACTAAAATCCTAAGCATTCTAATCTAAAAGCTTCGGTAAAAATTGAAAATATTGCAATCAAATGTGTGTTTTAGGTATAAAAAAAGATCAGCTTTTGCTGATCTTTTTAAAATTACTTTTCTAAGTATTGTAATTTGTCTGGCTTGCCATTCCATTCTTCACGGTCAGCAGGTTGTTCACCAATTTGCGTGATATTTGGCCATTTTTCTGCCAGTTCAGCATTCAGCTCGATAAATACTTCTTGACCTTCTGGTAGCTCATCTTCCGAGAAAATCGCATTGGCTGGACACTCAGGTTCACACAGTGCGCAGTCAATACATTCATCCGGGTTAATCACCAGGAAGTTTGGACCTTCATAGAAACAATCTACAGGGCATACTTCTACACAGTCTTGATATTTACATTTAATACAGTTTTCAGTGACAACAAATGTCATGGCGACAGCTACCTAAAAATATGGTTCTAATAACTAAGCTGTATTTTAGGCAAAAATGATGTGAACTAACAATTGCTTTTACTGATATTTGATATAGACAGTGCTACTAAATTTGATAAAAGTGCTATAAAACCATCAAAAAAACTTATAAATGAAAAAGACTCTCAAATGAGAGCCTTTCCATATATGAAATTCAAGTCTTGAATCAGGCGTTTAGCTGCTCTTTCAGGGCATACAATTGCTCTAGAGCCTGACGTGGGGTGAGATTATCGACATCCAGTTGGCGTAAGGCTTCGAGGGCCGGTGATGGTTTTTCAACTTCGACAATCCGTTCAATCACTTCAGTTTCTACCACCGGTTCACTGAATAAATCATGCTGGACCGATTTTTGTACCGACTGATGTGACTGCTTTTCCAGAATCTTCAGGCGATTTTGTGCTTCTTTAATCACATTGGCAGGAATACCGGCCAGTTTGGCCACCTGCAAACCATGACTCTGGCTGGCCGGACCCTGCTGGACTTTATGAAGTAAAATCAGGTTGCCATTGAGTTCTTTGGCCGTAACATGATAATTATCAATACCTGATTCTTTGCCCAGCTCGGTCAGCTCGAAATAATGCGTAGCGAACAGGCATAAGCATTTGATCCGTTTGGTTAAATCCAGCACACAGGCCCAGGCCAGGGACAGGCCATCATAGGTACTGGTGCCACGGCCGACTTCATCCATCAGCACCAGTGACTGATTGGTGGCATGATGCAGAATTTGCGAGGTTTCGGTCATTTCCACCATAAAGGTTGATTTACCGGTAGACAGGTCATCGGCCGAACCAATCCGGGTGAAAATCCGGTCAATCGGACCTAGCACCGCAGCTTGAGCCGGCACATAACTGCCACAATAGCCAAGCAGGGCAATTAGTGCGGTCTGGCGCATAAAGGTCGATTTACCGCCCATATTCGGCCCGGTAATAATTGCCATACGATGGTTAAAATCCAGTGTGGTGTCATTTGGGGTAAATGCGGTTTTGCTCAAGGCTTCCACCACTGGATGACGGCCGGCGACAATCTTGACTCCAATTTCCGGTGAAAATTCCGGACGGGTCCAGTTTTTCAGGCGGGCCTGATGGGCAAAGTTGGCCAGCACATCAATCTGGGCAATGGCGCTGCTCATCATCTGCAAATTGCCAATGTCCTGACGCAGCTCATCCAGCAGCATTTCAAACAGCATTTTTTCCCGTGCCAGCGCGCGTGATTCACTCGACAATACCTTATCTTCAAAACTTTTCAGTTCCGGGGTGATATAACGCTCGGCATTTTTTAAGGTCTGACGACGGATATAATGCTCCGGTGCCTGTTCGGCCTGCGCACGGGACAGTTCAATATAGTAGCCACTAACGCGGTTATAGCCAATTTTAAGCGTGTTGATGCCAGTACGTTCACGCTCCTGAATTTCCAGATCAATCAGGAACTGACCGGCATGATCACGGATTTGACGTAACTCATCCAGCTCGCTGTCAAAGCCTTCGGCAATGACATTACCATCACGCAGCAACACCGGTGGCTGTTCCACAATGGCCGCCATTAAACGCTGGTAAAGGCCCTGAAAGTCGCCCAGTTCTTCATTCAGCTGTTGTAAATATTTGGATTGGCCGGCACTGACAATCGGCTGCACGGCATGACATAAATACGGAATCTGGGCACAGGCCTGACGCAGCTGCACCAGATCACGTGGGCGAGCACTGCCTAAAGCGACCCGGCTCAGCACACGTTCAATATCACTAATTTCTTTCAGTACCAGACGAATTGGTGCATCGTGATAACCGGTTAAAATCGCTTCGGTCGCATCCAGCCTTGCATCCAGCAGTGCGGTATCACGTAGCGGTTGCATTAAGGTGCGGCTAAGTAGACGACCACCCATCGCGGTCTGGCAGTCATTAATCAGCTGAAACAGTGAGGTGCCGTGTTCAAATAAAGGTTCAATCAGTTCCAGATTACGCCGGGTCACCGGGTCTAGCGCAATAAAATCGCTACTTTGTTCCAGCTGAATCGAGCGGATATGCGGCAACGCCGTTCTTTGGGTTTCTTTGGCATAGTGAATCAAGGCGGCGGCGGCGGCTTTGGCCAAAGGCAAATGATCAATCCCAAAGCCAGATAGGGTAGCTACGCCTAGCTGGTCACACAGGGTTTTCTGGGCATTATTCAGGTTAAAATCGACATTTGGACGTTTGGTAACCGGGCAATCCAGCTGTTTTTTAACAGACTCGATGATATTCGGATCGACAATATCTTCATCGACCACAATTTCGCTTGGCATGAGACGCGACAGTTCAATCGCCAGCTGTTCCGGTTGATACTCCTGCTGCTGGACCTTGAAAATACCGGCACTTAAATCTAGCAGTGCAATCCCGATCTGGTTCTGCTGTAAACAGAGCGCGACCAGATTGGAAGATTGATAGCTGTTGAGCAGGGCATCGTCGGTGAGTGTGCCGGGGGTAATAATCCGTACTACGCCACGTTCCACCGGGCCTTTGCCAGTTACCTCGCCAATTTGCTCGCAGATCACCACGGTTTCGCCTTTTTTGACCAGCCGCGCCAGATAACCTTCGGCAGAATGATAGGGCACGCCGGCCATCGGAATTGGCTGGCCATTGGCCTTACCGCGATGGGTCAGGGTAATGCCTAACAGTTTGGCCGCCTTGTGCGCATCATCAAAAAATAATTCGTAGAAATCACCCATTCGATAAAACATTAAAGAATGTGGATGTTGCATCTTCACTTTTAAATATTGTTGCATCATCGGGGTATGCGAAGATAAGTCAGCCACAATTTCTTGCATGTTCATGTACATTCAGTTCCTTCAATTAACGCATGGGTGTTGGAATGGCTTTCACCGCGTGGATGTCATTTGGGCCAGCTGGAGCAGATAAAACATCGTGTTTAAATCCTGCACGTCGATGCTGTTGACGACCCAACAAGCGCTTCATCTTAACAAATTTAGCTAGGCGGAAAAAACCGATTCTGGAAAATCTGTGCTGAAACTGAGCAGCTTATGGCGGAGAAAATTAAGCGAGCAATACAGCTGATGAAGATTGCAGCAGAGAAGACCAGGAAATATGGAAAGCAGCGTTGCAGCAATGCGCTCGAAGCAGCAGGAGAGGCACTCTATACTGGGGTAAAGAACAACATGAAGATGAGCCCATGATGCCCAAATTCTATTATCAGGCTTTGCCAGTACAGGTGTATTTTGGTGCGGGGGAAGCCAAGCGCACGCAGGATATTCTCAAGCAGGCCGGTTATCACAAGATTCTGCTGATTGCCACGCCCGGCCAGCAGAAGGCCGCTGAGCAGCTGGCCCGGCAACTTGGTGATTTGACCGTTACGGTTTATGCTCATGCGGTAATGCACGTGCCGGCAGAGGTGGCACGGCAGGCGGTTCAGGCAGCACAAGAATTACAGGTGGATTGCTGTCTGGCTTTGGGTGGCGGTTCGGCTATTGGTTTAGCCAAAGCCATTGCACTGGACACCCATCTGCCAATTGTGGCAATTCCGACCACCTATGCGGGCAGTGAAATGACCCCGGTATATGGTATTACGGAAAATCAGCTGAAAACCACCGGCAAAGCTGCACAGGTGTTACCGAAAATCGTGATTTATGATCCAGCGCTTAACCTGAATCTGCCGGCAGAGATTTCTGCCTGTTCGGGCATGAATGCCATGGCGCATGCGGTGGAGGCTTTGTATGCAGAAAATAAAAATCCGGTGATTAGCCTGATGGCGCTGGAGGCGATTCGCTGTCTGGCCACCGCTTTACCGGAACTGGTACAGCATCCGAAAGATATCCAGCTGCGTGAACAGGTCAGCTATGGCGCGTGGCTGGCTGGGATTTGTCTGGGTTCGGTGGGTATGGCGATTCACCATAAAATCTGTCATAGCCTGGGGGGTACCTTTAACCTGCCTCATGCACAAACCCACGCGATTATACTGGCCTATTCGGTGCATTATAACCGCCATGCCGATGTACAGGCGATGGATCAACTGGCCGCTGCACTGGGTGTTGACAGTCGGGAGGAGCTGGGCCGTTTTATCTATCAATTAAACCAGCGCCTGCAAATTCCTTTGGCCTTAAAAGACTTAGGGTTACCGGAACATGCCCCGGCGGACATTGCCCGGATGATTTGTGATTCGCCGTATTATAATCCGCGTGAATATGACGATGATGAATTAAAGCAGCTGTTGCTGCAGGCTTATGCCGGTTTGCCTCCTGCCACACTTTAATACATAGCAATATGTAGCCATCTTCCAGAGATAAAAAAACCGAAGCGGTTGAAGGCTTCGGTTTTTTATTGGCAGGTTAAGGTTTATATAAACCCAGCTCCTGCAAGTGTAAGCGTAAAATCCGGCGCAGTTCCAACACTGCTTCTGGAGTTTCCTGAATCGAGTGGCCGCCGGTAATAATTTTTTCAGACTGGGCCTGTTTCAGATGCGCACTTTCATAGGCCACAATATCATCGGTGATGAGAGCAGGGTCGTTACTCTGACTGGTATTGCCCATAATACCATGATATTTCAGTCCTTTACGTGGCTGAATATCTTGAGTTAAGGCAATAAATTTGGATTGATGGCTTAAATCGCTTGGGCCATTTTGAATCAGGCCTTTATCTAGTTCATTGACCAGATCTTTCAGGCTCGGGTCTTCATTTAACAATGAATCGGTGGCCGCATTTAAAAATGCCCCCGGTAAACGGATAATTTTACGCGCCACTTTGGTAAACCAGCGATCGGCATATTCGGTGCCGCGGTGCGGAGCGGCCAAGAAAATTGCCCGGTTAAAGTTAGGAATATCCTGCATAATCAGGCGCTGCTGAATCACGGGAATACGGCGGTATTTGGCCAGTTGTCGGCCACTCATCATCGACAGGGCTTCTTTGGACACATCGGCATCACTGACCAGGAGTCGGGCAATAATCCCGCCCATACTGTGGCCGACCAGCACCGCATCTTTTTTCGCCGCGGCTTTGGGATTGACCTGCTGGAAGGCTTGGGTCAATAGAGCATGAATCTGGAAACGGCTTTCAATAATTGGCATATTGGTCGAATAAAACACCTGCCAGACCTGATAATGCTCGCGTAACACTGGATCACCCATAATATCGTTGGTTAAGCGAATCCAGGCTTCCGGACTACTGGCCAGACCATGCACCAAAACCAGCACTTTTTTATTCGGATTATATGGTTCCAGAAAATATAAATGCGGCATGGCCAGCTTGTCATCACGGTCAATCAGTGACAGATAAGCCGATTTCAGCAGATTATTTTCCGCCAGCCACAGTCCATAAGGCGCAGAAAAATTAGCCGCCAGCGGATAGTTTTTATTGGCAATGCGGGCCTGTTCATATTTATAGGGATCATAGGCGCGCAGGCGAAAATCCTTGTTCAGGATATCCTCTACATTGCCAAACTGCTGCGGTTCAGCCACCAGGGTTGCCGCCAGATAACGGGCCTGATGGATATTCGGATTCTGATTGTTTGGATAACGATGGCTTAAAGGATCAATAATATAACGGGCTTTCTCTGGCTGATCTGCGCGCTGCTCCGGCAGAATGACCAGAAATTCCGAGCCAAAACCATCACGACGGGTAATAGAACGTAAACCTGAAAAGTTCAGGTCATAGGTGGCTCTTAACTGCTCGATTTTTTGCTGTTTTAAGGTCGGAAAATAATTGAAGTCAATATGATAGGTGTTTTCACCGACCTGAATCTGGCTGGCCACCACATCCGGCTGATGGCGCAGGGTATAGCTGGACACCAGTTTGGCAATGGCCTGATTATAAAAGTCGCGGATTTGTACCTGACGGTTGTCAAAAATCCGGTCTTGTGGTGCCCGTTCGGTTTTGAACATATAGGCATAGCTATAACGGATACTTTTATCCAGCATAAACAGCTGCTGGTCGAGGCATTTTTGATAGTTCTGCTGCTGTAATTGCTGTTTTTCTTCAGACTGGTGTTTGCTTAAAATTCCGATTTTACAATTGGAAGAATCGGCCAGTTGCATGGCTTTGGCCAGATAAACTTCGCTGGCAGTGGACAGCAGCTGTTCATCCAGAATTTCCGGAATCTGCTTCAGTTCATCAATACACTGTTTCGGGTTTTCGGTACAGATTTGCGCTTCACGGCCAGTCATGGACAAGACATTGAGGCTGGCCTCGCTCAAGCGGTCACGAGATAAAATACTTTCCCGTTCGTTGGCAATGCTGACATTTAATGCTTGCTGTTTAACACTGACCGTTTGGCAGCCAACGAGAATGGAACTGCTGAGCGCGGTGGCCAGCATCATCTTATACGTCATAGTGGTCATGTGAATTCGCATCGTATTTTATAAGTTTTTTTTAATCATACTGAATTTCTTGGTTTTTTCAATTGACAAAAAAATAGGCCATATAACATGACCTATTTTTTCTTTCACCAGACTTAAGCCTTCGGTGTCATGATTTGCCAGACATTCCAGCGGCCCTGTTTTTCAATTTCAGTAATTAAACGGTCGGCCACAGCTGCTTCTTGCGGATACTTGATCTTGTAGTTTTTCAAGGTCTGTACCGCATTTTTCTTTTGCTCTAAAGCAATATAGTTGTTGGCAGCAGCCAGATAGGCTTCCTGTACGCCGGCTTTCATGGCTTTATCTAAATAAGAAATTGCTTCACGATGACCGCCACCTTCAGACAGGGCAAAACCAAACCAGAAATTGGCTTCGGCATCTTCCTTGTTAATTTTCAGGATGCGCTGTGCATAAGCCAGAGAACGGGTGGTATAAATTGAACCTAAGTCCAGGTTACGTGCCATTACGCTGGCTTTAAAGGCACGAATCAGCACATCAAAAGAGGCATTTTCCTGTACCGCCAGGCTGTCCAGTTGCTGGGTGACTTCTTTGAGTTTAGCTTCAAAACCGCGGCGTTCCTGACGGTCAGTAAAACGTGGTGGATAGTGACGTGCTTTACCTTCGACCATCTGTAAAAAGTCATCAATTTCGGTGATGTCAATTTCATTTTCACCGGCCAGCACCGCAAACTTCAAGCTGCGCTGGTTGTTGTTGATGGTCGGAATAATCAGACGGTTGGTGTCTAAAGTAATTTTTTTCGATGGATTATCCGGGGCAGTTACTTCCATTTTAGTCACTGGCTGGGCCGCAGCCTGTTGCAGGTTCAGTTCAAATGGAGGAGGTGCATCATAATTAAACGGATTTAAAGCATAAAATGGAGGGGTCAGATCAGGCTCGGTAAACACAATTGGTGCATTGGCTGGGTTTTGTTGTTTTGGTGCAGTGGAACAGGCTGAAACTAAAGTGGTCGCAATCAGAGCAAATGCCAAAGGCTTAAGCGTCATAATATTCATCCGTTAATTTATTTTAAAATGGCTGAGCATGTTCGTCAGTCTAAAAAATCTGTGACGAACATGCAAGAGAAGGCAAGAAGTTTGCTGTTACCGTGTTGTTAAGCTTTGGACTGACTGCTTTGTGCTTCACATTCACGGCGCACATCTTCAATAATTTTTAATTCTTCAGCACTAAATGGCTGTTCGTTTTGCTGCTGCTTTTTAAAACTTGGGTCGAGTAAAGACAGACGCTGACATAAGGTATTCATGCGTTTTTCATTGTGCTGAATACGGTCGAGCAAGACCCGCATACCGTCTAGAATCGGATCAGACTGATCCTGGGTAGCCGCATACGGCTGGAAACCGATGCTTTCGGCATAGTCACGGCGGCGTGCTTCGGCTTCATCTTTTGGCTGATCTTTGGTAATAAAACGTGCCGGATTGCCGACCGCAGTGGTATTGGCCGGTACCGCTTTGGTTACCACTGCATTGGAACCGACTTTGGCATTTTTACCCACGGTAAATGGCCCGAGAATTTTCGCGCCAGCACCGACAATTACCCCATCTTCTAAAGTCGGGTGACGTTTGCCTTTGTTCCAGGTGGTCCCCCCAAGGGTCACGCCATGATACAGGGTTACGTCATCGCCAATTTCGGCTGTTTCACCAATCACCACACCCATACCGTGGTCAATAAAGAAACGGCGACCAATTTTCGCGCCCGGATGAATTTCAATACCGGTGGCAAAGCGGCTAAATGAAGACAGCAGGCGCGCCGAACCCTTGCAGTCTTTGTTCCAGAGTTCATGTGCAACCCGATGCATGATCAGGGCATGAATGCCGGGATAGGTAGTTAAGACTTCCAAGGTATTGCGTGCAGCAGGATCGCGCGCAAAGACAGCTTGTATATCTTCTTTGAGCTGTTTAAGCATTATCTTGATCCTCGTCCTGTGTCGATGTTGTTGATGATTTTTTCCATGAACCGTTATTCAATGCCTGTACGCGACTAAAAATGCCACGTAATAAGTGATATTCCATACGATCTAATTGTATACGTCCAAAAAGCCGACGCAAGCGCAAAGGTAATAATCTTGGATTTTTCGGATCCATAAATTCAATCTCGGCCAGCATTTTTTCAATATGCGGATAGAACTGTTCCATCTGGGCATGGGTCACTAAAGGTTCATCCCATTCCATTTCGATACCATCAAGAACTTGCATGGTGGCTTTAGGGTCTGGCTGCTGTTCTACCCGGGCCATGGCTGCCATCCGCATTTCATAACAGATAATCTGAATGGCCTGGGCCACGTTTAACACGCCGTAATCGCTATTCACCGGAATGGTGACATGGTAATTGGCCAGCGCCAGTTCTTCATTGGTCAGACCACGATCTTCACGGCCAAAAATCACCGCAATTTCCTGATGCGATGCCGTCACGGCCTGCATGGCTTTTTCCGCAGCCGGGCGGACATCCAGCAGCGGCCAGGGAATGGTGCGGCTGCGCGCACTGGTACCAAACACCAGATGACAGTCCTGAATGGCCTGTTCCAGGGTGTCGACAATTTCAATCTGTTCAATCAGATCGGTGGCACCGGCCGCCAGTGCGTCAATATCCGGATGCGGATAGGTCTTCGGTGCGACCAGCACCAGTTTGGACAGGCCCATGGTTTTCATGGCGCGTAAGGCGCTGCCGATATTGGCGGGCAGAGTGGTATTGACCATGACAATACGCACATGGGAGAGATGTGCTGACAAGGCAGCATTGTCGACTTGACTCATACAAGGTCCAGAATAAAGAAAATTTTAAATTAAGAATATTGACCCATTTCGGCCTGATATAAATCGAGCGCATCATCCATGCTCATGTCCGCTGGAGGTGCCGGAACGTGGGCAGGCTTGGGCTCATGCGCAACCGCTTGGGCGGCTTTAGATTTCACCTGATATTCGATATGCAGAGCATCTTTACCAAAATAATCACGTAGCTTGATCAGCAGTTCATCCATTGGCGCGACTTTCCATTGCACGCCTAAATGCAGTTCAGCAGTGGCATAACCATAATCTACATACAGAATCACAGGAATATGCGTGCTCATATCAATATTGGTATACGGCATCAAAATCTGCTGTACATCACGACTCAGCGTTTTACTGTCATGTTCGGCAGATAGCGTAATCTTGATACTGTTAGCCCGTTTCTGACGGATTTCATTCAGGCTAAAGGCTTTGGTCAGACGCCCCATTGGACGGTCAAAACCTTCGCGCTCATAAATTTCGCCTTCAATCACCACCACTTTTTCAACCTGGATGATGTCTTTAAAGCGCTGGAAACGCTCGTGATTGGCTGATACTTCAATTCGTGCGGTGCCATCATCTAAGGTCACCACCACCCGGTTCGGGAAGTTGGCCACATCCAGCACCAGTCCGGCAAAGACTGTGGTGACCCCACGGCGGGTCGGACTCAGTTCATTAATTCGCGCCGGAATAAAGGATTTCAGCTCAGCCCGGTATACATCAATCGGGTGGCCGGTCAGGTACAGGCCTAAAGTATCTTTTTCACCTTTTAAGCGGACTTCATCGGACCACGGTTTAACCGGTTTAGCCGGTTTGCGCTGCACTTCTTCGACTTCACCAAACAGGTCCATAATCCCGGTTTCACGGTTAGAACGGGCCTGTTCTGCAGCTTGCACCGCTTCCGGTAACTGCACCATCAGGCTGGAACGTTCAATGCCTAAACAGTCTAGCGCACCGGCACGAATCAGGGCCTCTAAGGTGCGTTTATTGATTTTTTTCAGGTCAATCCGGTGACAGAAATCAAACAGGTCTTTATATGGTCCTTGCTGGATACGCGAATCAATCACCGATTGCATGGCCTGTTCACCCACGCCTTTAATTGCGCCTAAACCATACACAATGGTTTTGTCATCGGTGGCATGGAAATGATACAGCGACATATTCACCGACGGTGGTAATACTTCCAGACCATTGTGGCGGCAGTCATCAATCAGGAACACCACGTTATCGGTATTCTGCATTTCCGAGGACATGACGGCAGCCAGGAACTCGGCCGGGTAATGGGCTTTGAGCCAGGCGGTCTGGTAGGCCACTAACGCATAGGCAGCGGCGTGTGATTTGTTAAAACCATAGCCGGCGAATTTTTCCATATAGTCGAAAATATGGTTGGCGGTGGCTTCATCAATATCTTTTTGGGCCGCACCTTCAATAAAGATTTTACGCTGCTTGACCATTTCTTCGGGTTTTTTCTTACCCATGGCACGGCGCAGCAAGTCTGCACCACCAAGCGTATAGCCGGCACAGTACTGTGCGGCCTGCATCACCTGCTCCTGATACACCATAATCCCGTAAGTTGGCTCCAGTACGCCTTCGAGCAGCGGATGCAGGTATTCAAATTCACCGCCATGCATACGATGAATAAAGTCCGGAATCAGGTCCATTGGACCCGGACGATACAAAGATACGAAAGCAATAATTTCTTCAAATTTACTCGGGCGTGCTTCTTTCAGCATCTTTTTCATGCCCACGGATTCAAACTGGAACACCGCGGTGGTATTGGCATTGGCAAAGACCAAATAGGCATCTTTGTCATCCAGCGGAATATGGGCAATATCCAGCGGGACCTCGGGTTTAACCCGTTTATTAATATTCTGCACCGCATCTTCAATTACAGTCAGGTTACGCAGCCCCAGGAAGTCGAACTTGACCAGACCAGCGGCTTCAACGTCATCTTTATCGTATTGGGCCACCCGGCCGGTGCCATCGGCATCGCACAGTACCGCAGAGAAGTCGGTAATTTTGGTCGGTGCAATGACCACACCACCGGCGTGTTTACCGGTATTTCGGGTAATGCCTTCGAGCTTTAATGCCATTTCCCAGATTTCAGAAGCATCGTCATAGTCCGGGTTACCCGGATTGGTGACAATATCTTTTAACTGCGGTTCAGCCGCCAGCGACTCTTCCAGACTCAGACCCAAAGGTTTGGTCGGAATCATTTTGGAAATACGGTCGGCCAGACCATAAGATTTACCCAAAACCCGGGCCACGTCACGAATCGCGCCTTTAGCGGCCATGGTACCGAAGGTGGCAATCTGCGATACCGCATCACGGCCATAGGTACGGGCCACGTAGTCAATCACGCGGTCACGGCCGGCAATACAGAAGTCGACGTCAAAGTCGGGCATCGAGACACGTTCCGGGTTCAGGAAACGTTCGAACAGCAGTTCATAGCGCAGCGGATCCAGATCGGTAATTTTTAAACTGTACGCCACCAGCGAGCCGGCACCCGAACCACGACCCGGACCGACCGGCACGCCGTTATTCTTCGACCACTGAATGAAGTCCATCACGATCAGAAAGTAACCCGGGAATCCCATCGAGTTAATAATATTAATTTCGTATTCAATCCGCTCATCATACGGTTTGCGGATTTCAGGCCAGTCTTCATCGCGCTGCGCTACCGGATAAAGATGGTTCAGGCGCTCTTCCAGACCTTCCTTGGATAAATGCGCAAAGAAGGTTTCAATGGTATGGCCTTCCGGAATCGGGTAATCCGGCAGGAAGTATTTGCCCAGTTGCAGCGTCACATTACAGCGCTTGGCAATGTGATAGGTGTTTTCAATGGCAGACGGAATGTCGGCAAACAGCTCGGTCATTTCTGCAGCGGTTTTAAAATACTGCTCCGGGCTGTAGTTTTTTGGTCGGCGGCTATCGCCCAAAACATAACCATCGGCAATACAGACGCGCGCTTCATGCGCTTCAAAATCTTCACGGCTGATGAAGTGCACATCATTATGTGCCACCACGCCAATATTATATTTTTTCGCCAGCTGTACCGCTTCATAAATGAAGTCTTCTTCATTCGGGCGATTGGTGCGGGTCAGGGCCAGATAAACCCGGTTTCCAAACTTGGCAATCCATTCTTCAAGTAAAGGTTCGGCTTTTTGCGGGTTAGAGGTACAGAGCATTTTACCGACATCGGAGTGAATGCCGAGCAGGGCGATTAAATCGTCATGCTGCTCCAAGACCCAGTCTTTCTGTACGCAGGGAATATCCAGCTGCTGGCCTTCAATAAAACCGCGCGACACGATTTCGGTCAGATTACGCCAGCCATGATTGTTCATGGCCAGTAAGGTCATGCGATGTTCGGCATCATTCAGGCGGATTTCCGAACCCATGATCGGCTTGATGCCTTTGCCCAGACATTTGCCATAGAATTTGACGGCGGCATGCAGGTTGGACAGGTCGGTGATGGCCAGGGCAGGCATTTCTTCACTGGCTGCGGCTTTGACTAAATCAGGTATACGTACGATAGATTCTGTAATCGAAAATTCAGTATGAATACCAAGATGAACAAAGTGCATAAATCAGTCCCTGCAAAAACCACTGCACATTTTAGCACGGGATTTTGGCTTTCAGTTTGAAATTAAGGGGAAATGGCGAAGTTTTAGATATGTAAACCAACGTAGCGGATTGGTTTCTCATCACTTGAACAGTAATCTGCATGGGCTGAAAACCAGCGTTTTCGGGCTGCTATGAGGGTGATTAACAGCCAAAATAAAACCCTCCGTAGAGGGTGATTGATTTGAGGACGAGTAATCTATCTCGCTTTAGATAGAGAATAGAGAGGTGAATCCTTATCTGAGTTTAGCCAGCCATTCACCCAGCATCTGCACAATTTGCACCAGAATCAGCAGTACAATGACGGTCAGAATCACCACGCTGGTATCAAAACGCTGGTAACCGTAAGAAATGGCCAGATCACCAATACCACCGGCACCGACGGCACCGGCCATTGCAGTTGCACCAATCAGGCTGATGGTGGCGGTGGTCAGGTTTAGAATCAGCGAGCTACGTGCTTCCGGCAAAATAAACTTGAAAATAATCTGCAGCGGTGTCGCACCCATGGCTTGTGCTGACTCAATAATCCCTTCATTCACTTCCAGCAATGAGGTTTCCACCAGACGGCCAATATATGGACCGACATAAATGGTCAGCGGGACAATGGCAGCCCAGGTGCCAATTGAGGTACCGACCAGAAACTTGGTTAAAGGAATAACGGCAATTAACAGGATAATAAACGGCAGGGAACGTAGCGCATTTACAATCGGGTTCAGGCCATGATAAATCGCGCGGTTCGGTAAAATACCGCCCGGACGGGTGGCGACCAGGGTAATCCCCTGAATAAAGCCCCAGATACAGCCAAACAGCATGGCAAAAAACACCATGTGGAAAGTTTCTTGTAATGCTGTGACAAACTGGTCCATCGACAGGGCGCTTTTCCAGAACGGCGCGGTCAGGCTGGTGAGCCACTGGACAATTAAATCTCTCATCCTTGTACTCCTGCTTGTTCAACCTGAACCCCATTTTGTTCGAGGAACTGAAGAGCTTGCTGAATAATGGCCGGGTCCCCTAGCAACTGAATAAACATCTGCCCAATCACCGCGCCATTAATTTCAGTCATGTTGGCAAATAAAATATTCAGGCTTAAATCAAACTGTTTAATTACTGCCTGAATCACGGTTTCCTGCGCCGATTTCCCTAAAAATTTCAGGCAGTAAATACTGTGCTGATTCTGGTTTTCCAGATTGTTTAAAATATTCACCGGTAACTGCTGTTGCAGCACGGTTTGAATAAAATTCTTGGTGGTTGGATGCTGCGGCTGGCTAAAAATGTCCAGGGTAGAACCGGTTTCAATCACCTGGCCATGTTCCATAACGGCCACATAATCACAGACTGATTCAATTACATCCATTTCATGGGTGACCATGACAATGGTAATGCCTTGTTCACGATTAATTTTTTTTAGCAGTTCCAGCACCGATTGCGTGGTTTGCGGATCCAGCGCACTGGTGGCTTCATCACAAAGTAAGATTTTAGGATGATTGGCCAGGGCACGGGCAATCCCGACCCGCTGTTTTTGACCGCCAGACAGCTCATCTGGATAGGCATCTTTTTTATGTTTCAGATCAATAAATTCGAGCAGTTCATTCAGGCGTTTTTCACGCTCTGCCGCCGACCAGCCGAGCAGTTTCATCGGCATTTCAATATTGGCCGCTACGGTTTTGGTTTGCAGCAGGTTAAAGTGCTGGAAAATCATGCCGATATTGGCACGTTCCTGACGCAGCGCCTTGGCACTTAAAGCGGTAAAGTCAGTGTTATTGATGATTACCTGACCTTCATTCGGGCGCTCCAGCAAATTAATCAGACGAATGAGGGTACTTTTTCCTGCACCACTATAACCAATAATTCCAAAGATACTGCCATCTGGAATTTGCAGATTGACCTGATCCAGCGCGCGAATGGTCTGGCCTTTAAGCTGATAATGTTTGGAAATATTCTTAAATTCGATCATAGCGTCAAGAAACTGTACAAAAATGAAAAACAGGCAAAGTACACTTTGCCTGTTTGTTAACTCAGCATTATATGCTTAATTGGTTTCAGTTAAATAGCTGACAGGTTTATTTACCGCAACTTTTGTGCCACCGAAGTTTTGATCTACATACTGTTTCACCGCTTCAGTGTGATAAAGCTCACCGACTTTTTTCAGGATCGGGTCATCTTTACGTGCTTCTGCAACTGCCAATACGTTGACGTTCAGCTTGGTGCTCTGGTCAATTGGTTCGTAGAAGATTGAATCTTTCAGTACGTTTAAACCGCCTTCCATCGCTAGGGTATTGCCTAGCACAATGGCATCCACTTCATCTTTAACACGAACGGCTGTCGCCATTTGAATTGGCTTGATCACAATTGCTTTGGCATTTTCAGTAATGTCATTTGGAGTGCCCGTTGCAGGAGAGAAGTCTGCTTTCAGCTTGATCAGACCTGCAGATTGCAATAACAGCAAGGCACGCGCTTCATTGGCTGCATCATTCGGAATAGCAATGGTCGCGCCGTTCTGGAACTCTTCCACTTTTTTCACTTTGCTTGAGTAAATACCCATTGGCTCAAGATAGGTGGTCGAAACCGGCGCAATCTTCTGCTCATTGTTGGCATTGTAAGCCACCAGATAAGCATAAGACTGGAATGCGTTCACATCAATTTCATTGTTTGCCACAGCGGTGTTCATTGAAACGTAATCGGTGAAGTTTTTCACTTCCAGCTTGATACCCGCCGCTTCAGTTTCAGGCAAAGTCGCAATATAGCGCCAGATGTCAGCATCGGAACCGGTAGATGCCATGGTGACGGTTTGTACAGTTGCAGCATCAGTTTGTGCGGCGTCAGTTGCCGGCGTTTCCTGTTTTGCACAGCCAGCTAAACCAACAGAAAGACCTAGAACCAGGCCAAGGAACTTTTTCATGTGTCCATCCCAAATAAAGTGAAGCAGCCAGGCTGTTACTTTATTGATAATTTTAAGCGCCGGGGTTTCACTTGAGCCGAAAGAGGCGAGATTCAAGTCCGTCCAGTGCGCGAATTCGTTTAGGCTTTTAGCTATCTGCTGTATTTTTCAATTGACTTTAAAAGCGCTTAAAGCCATGTAATTGAAAACTTTATTTTTAGAAGATAGCGAAAAAATGGTCTACATCATAACAATAAATTGATATACAAAATAGTGTATAGAAACTAGACCTTTAGCCGTATTCTTGCATAAGTAAAGTTCATAAAATAAGAAAAGAATAAATAAATCAATTTACTATTTTGAATTGAAAGGGCTAAATCTATGAAAAAATCTTATAGATGTTTATATAAAAAATTATACAATCTAAATCGTAAAAATAGATATAGCACAGATGGGGTAGGATGATAGATCTTTATAATGATTATTTCCTTCAATCCTATGACAGTTTTCATCCAAACTTGAGATTTTTAATGCGCTTGCAGATAGCTTTGGCGATCAATTTGATAGAGCACATGCATGAGTAAAGGATGATCTGCCGGCACCAGCGGATGCGCAAAGGTTTTGACTTTGCTTAAGCCAATTTTTTGCATGACTTTTTCCGAGGGCGTGTTGAGCACGGTAGTAAAGGAAACTACGTTGTCCAGCTGTAGCTCACGAAAAGCATAATCCAGTACGGCTTTTGAGCCTTCGGTGGCATAACCGTTGTGCCAGTATTGCTTGGCTAGTCGCCAGCCAATTTCAATACATGGGGCAAAATCATAGTGTTCTAGATGCTGATGTAAACCAATAAACCCGATAAATTCACCGCTACTTTTTAGTTCGACAGCAAACAGGCCCCAGCCGTGTGTGGCAATAAAATTCTGGATGCGTTGCATAAAAGCCAGACTTTGCTGCTCGGTCAAGGGATTGAGGAAATAACGCATGACTTCAGGGTCGGCACACATTTGGATAAATGGGGCAGCGTCGCTGTCTTGCCATTGGCGGAGGATCAGGCGAGGGGTTTGCAGGTGGATTTTCATGTTAAAACGATTAATAAGCTCTTGATGCATCATAAATGCATTTATCAAGAAAAGAATGATAATTTCCGTAATGAGATAAGACATGAAATCCCTTCTGCCTTTAGGGTGAGGGTTTTCACCTCTCCCTGACCCTCTCCTGAGAGGAGAGGGAAAATTTAGAAGCATAAAAAACCCCGCACTCAGCGGGGTTTTTTTACTTAATCAATCTAAGAGAGAATTAAGCATTTTCACGCGCAATCGCACGGTAACCAATATCTTTACGATATTGAACGCCGTCGAAGGTTACTTTTTGGCAAAGTTCTAAAGCTTTTGCTTGTGCTTCACCAATGGTGTTGCCTAGTGCAGTTACGCAAAGTACACGACCACCAGCAGTGACAATCTCACCATTTTCATTGGCTTTAGTACCGGCATGGAACACTTTGGCATCGGTCATTTCGGTGTTTAGACCAGAAATCACATCGCCATTGCTAGACGTTTCTGGGTAGCCTTTAGATGCTAAAACAATACCGACAGTCTTACGCTCATCCCATTCAGCTTCTGCTGGCAAGTTACCTGCAATACCAGCCTCAACCAGATCAACCAAAGATGATTTTAAACGCATCATGATCGGTTGAGTTTCAGGATCACCGAAACGACAGTTAAACTCGATTACCTTTGGTTGACCTTGTTCATCAATCATCAAGCCAGCGTACAAGAAACCGGTGTATACGTGACCATCTGCTTTCATACCGTCAACGGTTGGGCGCATTACTTCTTTCATCACGCGCTCAAATACGTCTGCAGTCACCACAGGCGCAGGAGAGTAGGCACCCATACCGCCTGTGTTTGGACCTTGGTCGCCTTCAAAAATACGTTTATGGTCTTGAGAAGTGGCCATTGGCAAGATGTTGTCGCCATCAATCATACAAATGAATGATGCTTCTTCACCTGCAAGGAATTCTTCGATGACTACGCGAGAACCGGCATCACCAAATTTGTTGCCTGCCAGCATGTCATCAATGGCTGCAAATGCTTCTTCGTTGGTCATCGCCACGATTACGCCTTTACCTGCAGCAAGACCATCCGCCTTGATCACAATCGGCGCACCATTTTTTTCAACAAAGGCTTTGGCTGCATCAACTTCAGTGAATACGTCATAGAATGCAGTTGGAATGTTGTGGCGTTTTAAGAAATGCTTGGCAAATGCTTTAGAGCCTTCAAGCTGTGCCGCAAACTTAGTTGGACCCCAGATTTTTAAACCTGCTTCACGGCAAGCATCCACCACACCATTGACCAGCGGTGCTTCAGGACCAACCACGATTAAATCTACCGCATTGTTTTTTACAAAGTCGATAATCGCCGCATTGTCTAAAATGCTTAAATTGATGTTTTCACATTTAGCTTCGGTTGCTGTACCTGCGTTGCCTGGTGCAACAAAAACTTTAGCAACTTTTTCATCTTGTGCGATTTTCCATGCCAATGCATGTTCACGACCGCCATTACCCAAAACTAAAATGTTCATTTAAAAAATCCCTCAAAATTGAATCCCTCCCAACCTCCCTTTAAGAAAGGGAGGGGAATCGCGAAAAACACTGTTCTCTTACGCGAAAAGTCCCCCTTTTTACAAAGGGGGATTTAGGGGGATGATTAAATACGACTTCTAATTAATTTAGTTAATTAGTGACGGAAGTGACGCATGCCAGTGAACACCATGGCAATACCAGCTTCGTCAGCTGCTGCAATGGTTTCTTCATCACGCATAGAACCACCCGGCTGGATAATGCATTTGATCCCTGCTTTCGCAGCGTTATCAATACCATCACGGAACGGGAAGAATGCGTCAGATGCCATCACTGCACCTTCAACCACGAGGCCTGCATGTTCAGCTTTAATTGCTGCAATACGCGCAGAGTTTACACGGCTCATTTG
Organism: Acinetobacter sp. YH01025; assembly: GCF_013420185.1. NCBI lineage: Bacteria > Pseudomonadati > Pseudomonadota > Gammaproteobacteria > Moraxellales > Moraxellaceae > Acinetobacter > Acinetobacter sp. YH01025. The sequence continues at coordinate 55,104 of NZ_VOYR01000011.1, forward strand.
GCCTGCGCCCACACCGATGGTTTGACGGTTTTTCGCATACACAATCGCGTTAGACTTCACGTATTTCGCCACTTTCCAGGCAAAGATCATGTCGTCAATTTCTTGCTCGGTTGGAGCACGTTTGGTCACCACTTTAAGATCATCTTTGGTGATCATGCCCAAATCTTGGTCTTGCACCAGCAAACCACCGTTGACACGTTTGTAGTCCATTTGTGGCGCACGTTCGTCAATTGCTGGTAATTCGCCACAGACCAGTACACGTACGTTTTTCTTCGCGCCAGTCACGTCCAAAACACCTTCAGCAACGCTTGGTGCAATAATCACTTCAACGAATTGACGGTCAACAATGGCTTGTGCAGTTGCAACGTCTAATTCACGGTTGAATGCAATGATGCCACCGAATGCAGATTCAGGATCGGTTGCATAAGCCAAGTCGTAAGCTGCTTGAATGCCGTCTAAAGATACCGCAACACCACATGGGTTGGCGTGTTTTACGATCACACAAGCAGGTTTCGCGAATGATTTCACGCATTCAAGCGCAGCATCAGTGTCGGCGATGTTGTTATAAGAAAGTTCTTTACCTTGCAGCTGTTTAGCTGTTGAAACAGATGCTTCAGTTGCCGCTGGGTCTACATAGAATGCAGCAGATTGATGCGGGTTTTCACCGTAACGTAAATCTTGTGCTTTGTTCAATTGTGTATTGAACGTACGCGCAAATTTGTCTGCTTCGCCTTGTTCTTTACCTACGCGAGCGCCTAAGTAAGATGCGATCATGCCGTCGTATTGTGCAGTATGTTCAAATGCTTTCACTGCCATGTCAAAACGGGTTGCGTATGACAGGCTGCCTTCAGCTTTAAGCTCGGCAATAACAGTCGCATAGTCAGATGCGTTGACGACGATACCGACAGACGCATGGTTTTTCGCCGCAGCACGAACCATGGTTGGACCACCGATGTCGATGTTTTCAATCGCATCTGGCAGGGTGCAGTCAGGTTTTGCAACCGTTGCTGCAAATGGATAAAGGTTCACTACCACCAAATCGATTGCATCGATGTTGTGTTCTGCCATTACAGCTTCGTCTAGACCGCGACGAGCCAGAATGCCGCCATGAATTTTAGGATGTAAAGTTTTTACACGACCATCCATCATTTCTGGAAAACCGGTGTGCTCTGAAACTTCAACTACAGCGATATTGTTGTCTTTAAGCAACTTATATGTACCGCCTGTAGATAAAATTTCTACCCCAAGAGCCACTAGATTTTGTGCAAATTCAACAATTCCAGTTTTGTCAGAAACAGAGATTAAAGCGCGTTTAATAGTCATGATTTTCGTCACAGTTATCAAAAAACAGATTAAAACATTAGCAAAATGCGGTTAAAAAAAATGCCCACGAAAGCCGCGAGCATTTTATCATTTATTCACTCATTAAACCGTGAGCTTTTAACTTTTTACGTAAAGTACCACGGTTTAAGCCTAGAATCTCGGCAGCACGTGTCTGGTTACCACGTGTATATTCTAGAACTACAGATAAAAGAGGTTTCTCCATTTCTGCTAGCACCATGTCATACACCTGAGAAGGTTGCTCGCCTTGCAATTGAGCAAAGTAATGGCGAACTGCGCGATCAACGTGGATACGAAGAGCGACATCAGATTGTGCAGTAAAAATAGGAGATTTGCTATTCATGCGAATTAATCCGAAAAATCAGATATCACTTGGGTAAAGTGATATATAAATGTGGTCTATAAATAAATGAACCCCGTTTTAGATCCTAAAACGAGAGTTCTAAAACTGGAACATTTAGCTTGCCACAACTCACAGCGCTGGTCGAAAAATAAGCGTAACAATAGATTAATAATTGTTACAGACCAAAAATCGAAACGAAAAAACCTGCTCAATACGCGTTATTGAAAATAAGGCGCATTCTGCGAGTTTCTATTTGTTTTGAATTACTGAGGAGTATGCAGCACTAAGCTTACGTGGCGCGTATCATACCATTGTCTTAGAAAAAGTGAGCAAGAAAACTGCACTTTTTTTACATTTTTTTTTAATTTTTAAGGCTTGATAATTTCTAAATTATAGGTATCAAAGCTTTTTCGGGTCACTGGCAGCTGAATTTCAAACTTGAATGGGGTATTTTTTGGAATCCGCTCAATGCTGGCCAGACTTTTAATTAAATACTCTTTCGGTTCGAGTACATAGGACGCCACTTCTTCATTATCATCTTTTAAGGTGATTTTCAGTTTTGGCAATACCAAACTCTTGTCATGAAAATTGATCAGCTCGCCGGAGAACAAGGTATGTTCATGGTCATAGCGTTTCACCCGCACACGGTTAATTGAAATCAGGCTGTACTGCTTTTCAAAGGTTTCACAGTTAAACAGCTGGCAGACCCCGTTAAAAGCCACAGTCAGGGCAGGGCTGTTGTTCATGAATTTCGGGTTAAACCATAGAATCTGGAAAATCAGCAAACCGACCAGACTAAAATTGACAATACCCCACAGCGTGTAATAGCCCGCACCATGTTTCTTGCGTTCTTGCTGCAGTTCATTTTCAGACAGATTCATCGAGGGAATACTGGCAATCGGTTCGGTGCTGAAATAATTCAGATTGTTTAAGTAGGTCTTTAAATCAATATTGGAATGTTCAACCTTACGGTCAAAAATATCCAGCAGATGGGTTTCATGTGTGTCGTCAAAAGCCAGACCATGATCGGCCAGAACCGGCGAACTGACCTGTCCACCAGTAAAACCGTTGTATTCGAGCTGGGTTGGCGCAGGCTTTGGCTGCACCAGATGCGAGAGTGCATTAAAGGTAGAGGCACATTTGGGACAGCAAACCATGCCCTGAGCCACTGTAAGCTGTGCAACAGAAACTTTATAGGTGGTTAAACACTCGGGGCACTTGGTCTGCTTTTCACTCATAAGATCTATAGAGGTTGATTAATGCGGCTGGCGCTTCCCGGAAATTCGGCACCAGTTTTCTTCACGTTTTTCGACCTCTAATATATCAAAAAATTCAGAATAAACACTAGAAACTTCAGCAACTTGCTCTTCGATTACACCTGCAAGTGCGAACTCTCCCTCAGATTTGGTTAAAGTTGCGAATTCAGGCGCAAGCATCATTAACGGGCCAGCCAGAATGTTGGCAACCAGTACATCGGCTTTCTGATCTTTTAAGGTTTCATTAAACTCTTCAGGCAGACCGACAAACAGACGATCCAGTACGCCATTCAATTCAGCATTTTGCTGGGTGGCTAAAACCGCTTGTGGGTCAATATCAGTGGCATAGACTTTTTTCGCACCTAAAAGTAGGGCAGCAACACCTAAAATGCCAGAACCGCAACCATAGTCGATGACGATTTTATCTTTAACATCGGTTTTACCTAACCATTGCAGGCACAGGAACGTTGAGGCATGGTTACCGGTACCAAAGGCCAGACCCGGATCCAGTTTAATATTCACCGCATCTGCTTCAGGGGGCTCTAGCCATTCCGGTACAATCCAGAATTTTTCAGCAATCTGGATTGGCTCGTAATAATCCATCCATGAGCGTTCCCAGACCTGATCTTCCAGGAATTCGCTACGCATTGGTGCATCTGGCAGTTGAGTGCGAATGAAAGTTTCCAGCGCAGCCACATCAATTTCTTCGTTTTCGTCCTGTGCATAAATACCGGTCACAATCACCTTGTTCCACAGCGGTGTTTCGCCTGGAAGTGGTTCAAGCAAGTCCTGATTTTCAGCATCATCCAGCGTTACACTCACGGAGCCAAGTGAGCTGAGTAATGTTTCAGTAAAGTCGACTTGAGCTTGATCAACAGTAATATGTATTTGTAACCACTTCACAGGAATAACCTAATTTGTTTTTTCAAAAGGATATTGTAGCGGAAGGCAATCGGTTTCGCCTACCAATGTACAAAATAAAAAGGATGCCAGCGCGACATCCTTGGGTGAAAAAAGTGCTTAACTGTTTGCCACCACAGGCTTGGGTTCAGCAATCGGTACAAAGCGGTTTAATAACATGCCGAAGATGGCAGCGAAGATATACATGAAAATAGAATAGACTGCCGCCGGCATGGCCACGGTTGAACTGGCCATAACGGTTAAGGCAATGGTCATGGCAAGCGTGCTGTTATGAATCCCGATTTCAAAGGCACTGGCGCGGGCCTGGGCGCTATTAATCCCAAACAGGCGTGGGACGAAGTAACCAATCACCAGACTGGAAATACAGAACAGTGCGGTAGCCAGGCCAATATCACCAATATAATTCAGGATATTGTGTCGCTCCTGCACAATGGCCCCAATGATAATTAAAATCAGAAAGATCACTGCAAAAATCCGTAAGGGCTTGTTCAGTTTCTCGGTCAGTCGCGGGGCATAATGACGAATTAGCATACCAATAATCACCGGCACAATAATAATCCCGAATACCTGCAAGATTTTACTGAATTGCAGGCCAATGCTTTGGTCAGCCTGTAAAAAGTGGGCAATTGCGAAATTGACGATAATGGGTAAGGTCAGTGCTGCAATCACCGAGTTAATTGCGGTTAAGGTAATGTTGAGCGCCAGATCACCCTTAAATAAATAACTGAACAGGTTGGCGGTACTGCCACCCGGCGAAGCAGCCAGTAGCATCATGCCGACGGCCAGTAACGGCGGTAGTGCCAGAATTTTACATAATAAAAAGGCTATCCCGACCAGCAGTACCAGCTGGCAAAATAGTGCGACCAGGACTGCTTTGGGGTGTTTGGTAACGCGTGCGAAATCTTTGGGCGTGAGTTCCAGCCCCAGCCCAACCATAATAATGGCCAGCGCCAAGGGCAGCATAACGGTAATAATGCCTGAATCCATATGACCTTCCTGTCAAATTTATCCTTGTGAGAAAAGACAGTTGCTTCATGCAAAATATCTTTTACTGTTTATTCAAATTACTCTATGACTTTCTGTTTTACCGAATTTAACGGCATTCGTCTAGCCAGTAAATGTCCAAAGATCAAGGCAAACATATACATGAAGATGGTGTAAATGGCGGCAGGAATGGCAATCTGGGTGCTTTGTAGTACCGACAGTGCCAGGGTTAAAGACAGCGCGGTGTTATGAATACTCATAAAGAAACCGCAGGAGCGCGCCTGCTGTTCGGAAATGTCCATCAGCTGTGGCAGCACATAACCGGCCACCAGACTGACAAAAGCATACAGGGCGGTGGCCAGTCCAACCTGTTCCATATACTGCGCCAGCTGATAGCGCTCCTGAAAGAGCGCGAAAAAGAACAGGGCAAAAATAAAATATACCGACATGCGCCGAATCGGTTTACTCAGCCGTTTGGCCAGCTCTGGAAAAGACGAGCGAATGGCCATTCCCAGACAGACTGGTACTAAAATTAGCAGGAAGGTATAGGCAATCCGTTCAATTGGCATGTTGATTTCGGTCTGATCGGCCATGAAATAGCGCATGGCAATGCTAATGATAAAAGGCAGGGTGAAAATGGCCATCACCGAATTGATGGCGACCACGACAATATTCAGGGCTACATCGCCTTTATAGACATAACTGAACAGGGCAGAGGTGGAACCACTAGGGGTAGCTGACAGCAGCATCAGGCCCACCGCCAGCAAAGGAGGCAGTTCTAAAAACAGGCAGAGAATAAATGCCAGTCCAACCAGCAAGACCTGCCGGGTAAACAAGGCAATAAAAATGACTTTCGGTTGCTGATTGACCCGAATAAAATCTTTAGGGCTGAGTAGCAAGCCCAAACCCATCATTAATACCGCCAAGGTTAGCGGTAGAAAGAAGGTAAAAATGCCGCTTTGCATGGCATCATCCTATTTAATTCTTATTTTCCCCAGTTTCAGTGTAATTGAGTTGAGTTTTAAATCAACCATAAAAATAATAAAAACAGCCATTTACTTGGTAATAAATGGCTGTTTTCTTGATAGAGTTCACATATTTTGGCTAGATGTGAATCGGGTTGGAGTTTACATTTGAGCAGGACGCGGCGGGGTAAATCCAAGGGCACATTTACCACGAACTTCTGCACCGGAAATGGTTGCCGTGGTTGCATTCATGTCTTGGCCACAGGTGGTATACAGTGCAGCTTCATCACCCTGAATATCGAGTTTTCTGTCTGCCGGGAAGAACTGTGGCTGGCAGGTACCGTTCCAGATAATGCCACGATAGGCAAAGCTGACCGCAGCACCTTGAGATTTGCCTTTACAGACATTCTGATAGCGCTGTGAATCGTACACTTTTTCAACTTTGTCATTTGCCTGTACAGCTGCAAATGGAGATAAACATAAACCGCAGAGGATGGATGAGAGGAGTATCTTCTTATTCATAATTCGTACCTGTGCTTGTTTGTAATGAGTACATGATTTAGGATAAAAAATAATCAAAATAAAACAACCTATATCTGGTTAATTTTTAATATGAAATGTTTTTATTTGCAGTATATCTGCAACGTTCATTTACATTGCCAGCCAATCAATCAGGTGAAAAACCACGAGAAAATCCAAATAAAATTGACTTAATCTGTCAACTTATACGCCGGCTTTTGCTATAATATTCTGTCATTTCTTTTTATCTCTCAATTTACCACTATGCATTATCCTAAAGTTTACGATGTCATTGTTATCGGCGGCGGTCACGCGGGTACGGAAGCGGCTTTGGCTGCGGCGCGGATGGGTCGACAAACCTTGCTCTTAACTCATAACATTGAGACTTTGGGGCAGATGAGCTGTAACCCGGCCATTGGTGGTATTGGTAAATCGCATCTGGTGCGTGAAATTGATGCCTTGGGCGGTGCGATGGCGCTGGCTGCCGATAAAGGCGGGATTCAATTCCGTATTCTGAACTCGCGTAAAGGTGCTGCAGTGCGTGCCACACGTGCGCAGGCTGATCGGGTTCGTTATAAAGCCGCGATTCGTGAAACGCTTGAGAACCAAGCAAACTTGGATATTTTCCAGCAAGCGGCGGATGACCTGATTGTAGAAGGCGATACCGTTAAAGGTGTGGTCACCCAAATGGGCATTCGCTTTGATGCCAAAACGGTAGTATTGACTGCCGGGACCTTCCTGGGTGGTGTGATTCACGTCGGTCTGGAAAAATCCAGCGGTGGTCGTGCCGGTGATCCACCCTCTATTTCTCTGGCACACCGTTTACGTGAATTGCAGCTGCCGGTGGGCCGTTTAAAAACCGGGACTCCACCGCGTATTGATGCACGTTCAGTCGATTTCTCGGTGATGACCCCGCAGCCGGGTGATTTCCCATCTCCAGTGATGTCATTTATGGGCGATGCCTCGATGCATCCTGAACAGGTCAACTGTTATATCACCCATACCAATGAAAAAACCCATGACATTATCCGTGGTGGTTTGGATCGTTCGCCAATGTATACCGGCGTGATTGAAGGGGTAGGTCCACGTTACTGTCCTTCGATTGAAGATAAAATTCACCGTTTTGCCGACAAGGATTCGCATCAAGTGTTCTTGGAGCCTGAAGGTTTAGATACCCATGAGTTGTATCCAAACGGGATTTCAACGTCACTGCCATTCGACGTGCAGTTTGAACTGGTGCGCTCAATCCGCGGTATGGAAAATGCGCATATTCTGCGTCCGGGTTATGCGATTGAATACGATTATTTCAACCCGCAAGCGTTGAAATTCACTTTGGAAACCAAAGCGATTAATAACCTGTACTTTGCCGGTCAAATCAACGGTACCACCGGTTATGAAGAAGCTGGTGCGCAAGGTCTGCTTGCAGGTTTGAACGCTGCACGCCGTGCCTGGGATCAGGAACAGTGGACGCCAAAACGTGATGAAGCGTATATGGGCGTACTGGTTGACGACCTGATTACCTTGGGAACCAAAGAACCGTACCGGATGTTCACCTCACGTGCCGAATACCGTTTAATGCTGCGTGAAGATAACGCAGATCAGCGTTTAACCGCGATTGGCCGTGAACTGGGTCTGGTGGATGATGCACGCTGGAATGCTTACTGTGAAAAAATGGATGCAGTTGAGCGTGAGAAAGGCCGTTTACAGCACTTGTGGGCTGCGCCAAATAACCCGATGGGTAAAAAATTCGTTGAAATGACGGGTGCAGACCTTTCTAAAGAGTGTTCTGCAATTGACCTGCTAAAACGTCCAAACATCACTTTTGCGCAAATTGCCGAACTGACTGGTTCAGAAGTATCGCAGCAAGTCGGTGACCAGATTGAAATTGCGGTGAAATACGAAGGGTATATCAACCGTCAGCATGAAGATGTAGCACAGATGAAACGTCTGGAAGAAACCAAAATCCCGGCTGATTTTGATTATGACGGCGTATCCGGTCTGTCGCGTGAAATCACCATGAAGCTGAAACAGGTATTGCCGGAAACTCTAGCGCAGGCCAGCCGTATTCCGGGCGTGACCCCTGCGGCGGTACAGCTGGTGATGATCACCATCCGTAAAAATGCCCAAGCCCGTAAATCTGCTTAAAAGATCCTAATTTGTGAGAAAGCCCGCGGTTGAGATCGCGGGCTTTTTTATGTGCTGAATAAATAAAGTGGAAATTGAGTTTAAGAAAAAAACAGATTTAAGCTGCAGATCTTATGATTTCACAGATGATGTTGGAAGCGTTACAGTCATCTTATCCAAACAGAGAGGAGTACACGATGACCTTAAAAACCATTCGTTATAATACGGCTGAATTGGCATGCTAACAGTAATCGCATCCTGTTCAACTTCCCTAAAAATCAGCAGCGATAACAAAAAAATTGAAAAAATGATAAGCAAATGTTAGGTCCCGGACTTGGGACCTTTTTTATTCATTGACTTGATGCACAGCGTCAGACACTTCTGCCGGTTCAATCTGTACCAGTTTTTTGCCAAAACTGCGCAGCCACCACACCAGTTGCGAGGTAAATGGTACATTGGAAATGACCTGATACAAGCCATTGTCCAGCTGGATAATCTGCTGGTCTTTGCTTAAACGGGTTTCTTCAAAATAATGCGCATCGGCTTCTGACATGGTCAGTTTCAACTCGATATTTTCAGTCGGCTTGCTGTAATCGACTCTAAAGCCCAGCGCGCCGGATTCAATATAGGCATCAATATCAAAATTAACCGGATGCAGGGCGCGGGAATTTAATACCTCCGCCGATTTAAAGCGATGCAGGGCAAAGGTCTGAATATCGGTTTTGTCGTGTCGGGTGCAAATCAGATAAATCACTGCACCTTTTTGTACCAGCGCCAGCGGATTCAGAATATAGGTCTTTTCTTCCGAAGCGGTGGTACGTGGATGGTAAACACATTCCAGCTGTTTATCCTGCAATAAGCCTTCATAAATGGCCTGTTGTGCGCTTTTATCGACCACTGGCGGAATCAGCGGCTGAATGGCCGGCACAATCCGCACCCGGTTAATCCACTGGCGGACATTGTTCTGGGTCGACAGGCTGCGCCGTGCCAGATCAAACCACGGAGTCATTTCCTCAATCAGGCTAGGTGGTAACAGATGTTTGAGATGTTCTTCCACCATCATAAAGGTGACTGCCTGTGAGCTGGTCATGTGCGGCAGGCTTTGTAGCGGTGCATCGGAGCGCCAGCGCCAGCCTTGCGGGACGGTGCCATTATTTTCAATCGGGAAGCGCTGCGAAATCTGGTTTAAATCACGCTGGATGGTACGTAGGCTGATATCAATGCCTTCACGTTGCAGAATTTCCTGTAATTCACGGGTGCCCATCCATTTTCCGGTAGAAAGGCGGGACAGGATTTGCCACTGGCGATAGAGGCTATTGGACGTTTCTTTTTCTTGTGTCGACATATTGGAATCAGCGCTGAGATAAATATTGGAGAGTACATGGCTATAGTCCACACAATAAGAAATGTCATGCTTTTTGGCAAGTGGCAGGCACGAGGTCTGGCGATAAATTGATACAAGATGAAGCAAAATAAGATTTGTTTTATCTGTACAGATCGGCGATAAAGAAAGAGTGAATGCTAAGTCACAATTATTGGCACTGGAATTGCTTATATAAAATTAGAAAGGATAACAATGATGAGGTTTGTATGCTGAAAGAAAATCAAGATACAAATTCAATAGATACAATAACATCAGACCATCTTTTAGAGCGGGTGCAGGTCTCGGTGACCGATATTTCGCTGCCGCAGCAAAAATCATCTGTATTATTCGAACAATTGAAATCTGAATTTTTTAATGAATTGTCGGGCGAACAGAGCCTTGCCGATAGTGCCGCGCAGAAAATCGAACAATGGCTGACCCAGCACAGTTTAGAAGAACTGACAGCACTGAATGATGCCGCCAAAGCACATTTTCTGTATCAGGGAATTACCTTTACCGTGTATGGCGATCAGGAAGGCACCGAGCGCACCATTCCTTTTGATATTATTCCGCGAGTTATGGCCCGGCAGCAATGGAATACAGTGGCCTTGGGCTGTGCCCAGCGTACCCGGGCGCTAAATCTGTTTTTACATGATATTTATCATCAACAGGATATTCTAAAAGCCGGTATCGTACCGGAACTGCAGGTGCTGACCCACGAAGCCTATCAGCCACATATGCTTGGTCATGGTCTGAAGGGTAAGGTCTATAGTCAGATTAGTGGCATTGACATTATTCGTGATCAGCACGGTGAATTTTTTGTGCTGGAAGACAATTTAAGAACGCCATCGGGTGTGTCTTATATGCTGGAAAGCCGTAAGATTAGCCAGAAACTGATTCCCCAGCTGTATCAGCAGAATAATATTCAGGGCATCGAGCATTATCCGCAGCTTTTAAAAGAAATTCTGGCCGAAAATGCCTATGTCGATCAGCCTTTTATTGTGGTGCTGACACCGGGGCGCTATAACAGTGCCTATTATGAACATGCATTTTTAGCCCGTGAGATGGGTGTACCTTTGGTAACATCGAGTGACCTGTTTGTATTAAATGACAAGGTTTATGTGAAAACGGTGCGGGGCAAACAGCAGGTTGATGTAATTTATCGCAGGGTAGATGATGCATTTTTAGACCCGCTCTGTTTCAGACCGGACAGCACCCTGGGTGTGCCGGGCCTGATGTCGGCCTATTTACAGCATCACGTCGTCATCGCCAATGCGCCGGGTACCGGGGTGGCCGATGACAAATCCATTTATCCTTATGTCGATAAAATGATTCATTTCTATTTGGGTGAACAACCAATCTTAAATAATGTCCCGACCTATCAATGCCGCGAAGCAGATGATCTGGCCTATGTGCTGGAACATCTGGAACAGTTGGTGGTGAAAGAAGCACAAGGTTCAGGTGGATATGGCATGCTGATTGGTCCTCAAGCCTCCGAGGAGCAACTGGCCGAGTTTAAAATGAAAATTCTGGCCGCACCGCAAGCCTACATTGCCCAGCCGACCCTGAATCTGTCGGTGAGTCCGACCTTAACCGAACAGGGCATTGCCGAACGGCATATTGATTTACGTCCTTTTGTGCTCAGCTCGCCTTATCGTACTGAAATTGTTCCCGGTGGCTTAACCCGTGTGGCCATGCAGGCCGGTTCGCTGGTGGTCAATTCATCTCAAGGTGGTGGCATTAAAGATACCTGGGTGGTTGATCCCTTACATTCATAACAACTCCCAAGGAGAATCATGTGATTTTACTGAGTCGTAATGCACAGCAGATTTTCTGGTTGGGTCGTTATTTGACCCGCATCCAGTATTTATGCAGTCAGTTTCCATTTAAATATAATGATGATGCCTTGCAGTATGCACACGCCTTCTGTTTGCCAGCCTTTGATGCGGCATCTTTAAATGAGCTGATTCTAAATCCGGAACAGCCCGCCTCTTTTCATCAGCAGTTTCAGTATGCCAAAGATAATATTCAGGATTTACGCGGGGTCTTGTCGGCACATGCCTATGCCGAATTAAACCAGTACATTAAAAATGCCAAAGAAAATCCAGCCTATATCTGTGATGTAGTTGGAGATTGTCATGAAGTCTTAGAAGCTGAAGCATCTGATATTTTCCTGTTCTTTAAACTGGGCCAGCATCTCGAGCAACTGGACCGGCAATTGCGCTTAAAGCAGGATATTCAGGGCACGGTCTATTATATTGAAGTGGTGGTGGGATTATTGACCCAAGCCGGCTGGGATTCTTTATCCGAAATCTGGATGAAGCTGAAGCAGCAGCCCGACAGCATGCATTTTTACCAGTTTAGTGACCATATCCAGCAACTGTTCGAGGCCGATGCATGAGGCTCATGATTAATCACCAGACCCATTATCATTATTCGGCACCGGCCTGTAACAGTATTCAATATATTAAAATGACCCCGCCGAACAATGCCCATCAACAGGTTCATCATTGGGCGATTAGTGTGCCAGGGGAATCCGAGATTAAACAGGATGCTTTTCAGAATATCTGGATGACCAGCACCCAGCGCTTTAGCTATCAAAGTCTGAGTATTATGGCGCAGGGCATTGTCGAGTTGCGTCCGCAGATGCGATGGGGCCTGCAAGATCAGCTGAATCCCTATCTATTTTTACAACCAACAGCCAGCACGCTGTGCAGCCCTGAAATGCAGTGTTTTGCACGGCAGTATGTGTTGCAGGTGAATCGTGACAACCTGATCCGTTTGTCAGAAGCGATTTTAAGCCATATGCCATACCGTCCGGCCCAAACTTCGGTGCAGACCACCGCCATTGAAGCCTTTCAGGCCAAACAGGGCGTCTGTCAGGACCATGCCCATGTGCTGATTGCCATGTGTAAATCTTTAGGCATCCCGGCACGTTATGTTTCCGGTTATTTATATAGCAGCAACAGTTCACATCTTGCCAGCCATGCCTGGGTAGAGGTATTTTTAGAACAGCACTGGTACTGTTTTGATGTCAGCAATCTGGCTTTTCAGCCAGACTCGCATGTCTATCTGGCCGTCGGGCGGGATTATTGGGATGTGGCGCCGGTCCGTGGCGTAAGAGAAAAAGGCGGCATCGAGCACATGCAGACCATGGTGCAGGTTCTGGCCTGCTAAGTAATGGATGACAATTAAAAGGATAAAGCTATGACGTATTGCTGTGCGCTGCGTTTAAAAGATGGTCTGGTGTTTATTAGTGATTCGCGTACCAATGCCGGGGTCGATCACATTTCGGTATTTCGCAAGCTGTATACCTTTGGCGTGGAAGGTGAGCGCCTGATTACCATTCAGACCTCGGGCAACCTGGCGACCACGCAGGCAGTCATCGGGCATTTAAAAAATCATCTGACTTTAAACCAGGAACCGCATTTATATAGTGTCAAAACCATGTTTGAAGTGGCAGAATTGGTGGGTTGTTTGCTGAAAAAAGTCATTCAGGATGTTACCGACGATAAAGACGAGCAGCATAATTATTATTGCAATTTGCTGGTGGGCGGGCAGATTAAAGGCGAGCCGATGCAGCTGTATCATATTTATCCGCAAGGCAATTTTATTTGCGCCACGCGTGATACGCCGTTTTTCCAGATTGGAGAAAGCAAATATGGCAAACCAATTCTTGACCGGGCCTTACGCTATGATATGTCGCTGGAAGATGCCTTACGCTGCGGCCTGATTTCTTTTGATTCCACTTTACGTTCCAATGTGTCCGTGGGTATGCCACTGGACTGTATGGTTTATCATAAAGACAGCCTGCATATTCCTTTGGGCAAACGTATTTGCGAAGAAGACCCGTACTTTGAATATATCAGCAAGCAGTGGTCCGATACCTTAAGACGCGGGTTGCAGGAATTGCCGGTGCCAACCGAAGATTATTTGACTTAAAAGCTCAGTCCCTTTATTTTAATCAAGTTTTCCTTGAATGATAAATCCTTAAGAAAATCAAAAAATATTCGTACAGATCATGATGAGGACTTGAATATGTTTCAGCTTTGCTATGCCAGCCAGAGTACCTCGACGGCTGAAAATTTACTGCAAGATTTACGCAATATTCTGATCGAAGCGCGCAATGCTAATACCCAGCATCAGGTATCGGGTGTGCTGTGCTATGCAGAGGGTTATTTTTTTCAATGTCTGCAAGGTGATGAACAGGCCGTTCAGGAAATTTTTGCCGGGATTGTTGGTGATCCGCGTCATCAGAATATCCAGATTTTTACCGAGAATCATGTTGCCCAGCAGCGTTTTCAGGATTGGGCCATGAAATATGTGATGCGTAATAGCGAGATCAAAGCCTATTTTCAGCAACTCGGTCATGCGCAATTTTTACCGCATCAATTAAATGCCACACAGGTTGATGGATTGCTTCAGGTGCTATATGAGGCGCTAAATCATTCGGTGGTAGATGAGGTGGCTTAAATCTGCTGCCTGCGTTATAAAAAGAATAAAAAAAGAACCTCCATTGAGATTCTCTTTTATTGAAAAGATTAAATAACTTTACGGTCCGGACGCTGGGTTAAACGGCACAACAGCTCATAACCAATGGTGCCATTGGCTGCTGCGACATCATCCACTAATCGTTGCTTACCCCAAAGCTCGACTTCCGTGCCTAACTGAACATCCAATCCAGTTACATCAATAGCAATCATATCCATGGCAACACGACCGACTACAGCTGCTTTTTGGCCTTTAATGGCGACAAAATTCTGCGCAAAGAAGGCACGTGGATAGCCATCACCGTAGCCAATGGACACAATAGCCAGTTGCATAGCTTTATCGGCAGTAAAGGTCGAGCCATAACCAACCTGTTCACCGGCCTGAATCTCATTTAAGGCAATAATTTCTGCGCTAAAGGTCATCACCGGTTTTAAATCTAGTGCATAAATATCTCGGTCTGCAAACGGAGTTGCGCCATAAAGCATGATGCCGGGACGGACAAAATCAAAATGCAGTTCCGGATATTTATAAATAGCAGCAGAATTACAGCACGAAGCTAAAATCGGTGCGCAGTCGTTTTTTACTTTCAGAAACTGACGGATCTGTTCATCATTCAGTGGATGATCAGCATCTGCATTGGCAAAGTGCATCGCCAGAACACAGGTAAAGCCGGCCGATTTTAATTGCTGAATGACCTCTTTAATCACCTCAAGTTTAAAGCCCAGACGGTTCATGCCGCTGTTGAGCTTAACCCAGACTTTCAGATTTTTAGAGATATAGGCATCTTTGTGCGCAATGAGCCATGCAACCTGTTCAGGCTGATGCACCACAATCTCGATATTCCGTTCAATGACAATTGGCATTTCATCTTTAGTGAACACGCCTTCAATCAGGGTGATGGGTTGCTGGAACCCCAGTTCACGAATTTCCAGTGCTTCTTGTAAACAGGCGACACCAAAGGCATCGCTGTCTTGTAAGGCTGCTAAGCAGTCTTTAACGCCATGTCCATAAGCATTGGCTTTGACCATACTGACAATTTTGGCAGTTGGGGCAAGTTGTCTGACACGGTTTAAATTATATTGAAGCGCAGCGCGATCAATATAAACTGTAGCTTGGCGCACCCTTATTTACTCCTACAGGGTCATGGAAAGGCAATGATGGCTGAATTATTCATCATCATCGTACTGAGCATAAAACTCAGGGGAAAGGTTACTAAAGCGGGTGTATTGGCCTTCAAACGCCAGACGCACGGTGCCAATCGGGCCGTTACGCTGTTTACCAATAATAATTTCGGCAGTACCGGCTTCTTTAGATTCCTTGTTATAGACCTCATCACGGTAAATGAACATGATCAAGTCGGCATCCTGCTCAATCGCACCCGATTCACGAAGGTCGGACATTACTGGGCGTTTGTTGGGACGGTTTTCCAGCGAGCGGTTGAGCTGGGAGAGGGCAATGACCGGACACTGCATTTCTTTGGCTAAGGCTTTCAAGCTACGCGAAATTTCTGAAATCTCGCCGACACGGTTATCGCCCATGCCCGGTACCTTCATCAGCTGCAAATAGTCGACCATGATACAGCCGAGTTTGCCGCCGTGCTGTTTGGCAATCCGGCGCGCACGCGAACGTACTTCGGTTGGAGGGAGCGCTGATGAGTCATCAATGTATAAATGCTTTTCTTGTAGCTGTAAAATGGTGCCGGTGACTTTGGACCATTCATCGCCGCTGAGTTTGCCGGAACGTAAATTCCCCTGATGCACTTTGCCATACGAGGAAATCAGACGCATGGCAATTGAATCGGCTGGCATTTCCATGGAGTAAACCAGCGCCGGCAGGTCGTTATTGAACAGTACACTTTCAACCAGGTTCATGGCAAAGGTGGTTTTACCCATTGACGGACGGGCCGCAACAATAATCAGGTCGCCAGCTTGCATCCCCGAAGTTTTATTGTCCAGCTCGACAAAGCCGGTGGTCAGACCGGTAATGTTGCCATCCATTTGCGACAGTTCATTTAACTTGTCGAAGACATCGGCCACGACGGTATTAATGGCTTTCGGACCGGCATTTTTCTTGTTGTTATTGTGCTGCTCGGCAATCTGGAAAATATTGGTTTCAGCGAGGTCTAGAATTTCACTGACAGTGCGGCCTTTGGTGTCATAGGCATTTTGCAGAATTTCCGAGCTGACTTTAATCATGTTTCTTAAGGTCGCAAACTCTTTAATTTTAGCCGCATAAGTTTCCAGGTTATAGAAACTCGATGGTGAATCGGCCATCAGCTGCATGAGATATTCTTCACCACCAATGGCATCAAGCAGATTGTGCTTGATCAGCCAGTCATTGACCAGAACGGCATCATAAGGGGAGTTTTCTTTGGCCAGGGTATCAATGGCACGGTAAATATATTTGTGTCGCGTGGCGTAGAAATCGGATTCCTGTAATACATCTCCGACCTGTTCCAGTGATTCGGCCACGGTCATGAGGGCAGCCAGAACGGCCTGCTCAATGGCCAGGTTATGCGGCGGGGTGCGAAACTCTTTGAGCGCACCGGAATCGTTGCTGGAACTCTCTGTTTTGACTGGAGTTGGTTTGGTGTTGGCCAGCGCCTGTGACATATAATTCCCTGATTTTAATACGATGAATACCAAATAAAACCGGTGGTCTTATAGCATGAATTCAATAAACGGTGTAACCACAAATCATACGCGCTCTGGCAAAAAAAGCGAGCAGATTTTAAGAACGGATAGCTTACAAAAAGGTGAGGAGATTTTTACAGAAATAAAAAAAGAGCATGCCAAGGCATGCCCTTTTTTCTTGCGAGAAATTACTCAGATACGATAGTAACGAGAACTTCAGCAACAACATCATGGTGCAATTGGATTGCGATGTTGAATTCACCAGTGTGACGAAGCGCACCGTTTGGTAAACGAACTTCTGAACGGTCTACTTCTAAACCAGCGTTCGTTAACGCGTCAGCGATGTCACGAGTACCGATTGAACCGAATAATTTACCTTCATCACCCGCTTTCGCAGTGATTACGATATTTACTTCGTTCAGTTGGTCAGCACGTGCTTGAGCAGCAGCCAATACTTCAGCTTCTTGCTTCTCAAGTTCAGCACGACGAGCTTCAAAAGCAGCAGTGTTTGCTTCAGTCGCAGCAACTGCTTTACCTTGAGGGATAAGGAAGTTACGGCCGTAACCAGCTTTAACTGATACTTTATCGCCTAATTTACCAAGGTTTTTAATGCGTTGTAATAAGATAATATCCACAGCTCAACCTCACTTATGATTGTCAGTGTAAGGGATCAACGCTAAGTAGCGAGCTTGTTTGATCGCAAGCGCTAATTGACGTTGGTAACGAGCTTTAGTACCTGTAATACGGCTAGGAACGATCTTGCCGTTTTCAGTGATGTACTGTTTTAAAGTATCGATATCTTTGTAGTCGATGTACGTAACGTTCTCAGCTGTAAAGCGGCAGAACTTGCGACGACGGTAAAAACGTGCCATTGATGTTCTCCTTATGCTTCAGCAGAGTCTTGGTTAACTTGTTGTGCTTCTTCACGTTGAGCTTTACGCGCACGTTTTTCTTCAGCACTCTTAGCCAGTAAAGACTCTTCAGTGATAGCGTTTTCACGACGGATGATTAAGCTACGAAGGATCGCGTCGTTATAACGGAACAATTCTTCAAGTTCATCAAGAGTCGTTTGACCACATTCAACGTTCATTAAAATGTAGTGCGCTTTGTGAATTTTGTTAATTGGGTAAGCCAATTGACGACGGCCCCAATCTTCTAAACGGTGAATTTGACCTTCAGCTTCTTTGATGTGAGTCAGGTAACGTTCTACCATACCCACAACTTGATCGCTTTGGTCTGGGTGTACCAAAAGTACGATTTCGTAGTGACGCATTGTCAGCTCCTTACGGTTTATGCAGCCCCTGACCAAATAGCCAGAAGCAAGGAGTCACAACCAGGGTTGTGTCGCAAAATTGCGAAGCGTGAATTTTAGTGCTTTTGCTAACGAAATACAAGCCATTGAACAAAGAGCTTGATCACTTATTTCAACAAAAGAGTGAGGTGGGGAATTATGGTAATAAGCTTACTAATAGAGAGTAAGTATCTATAAATCAGAAAAAGAGATCGAAGAAAAGAAAACTGGAATTAGAAGGGGAGTCCCATCTTAAAAGATAGAGAGGGCTCTATCTTTTAAAAGAGGATGATTGAATTTGCAGGAGCTTGCGCAGTAATGCTGAAGCTTAAACTGATCACGGTAATTAAAATTACAGAGAACAGGAACAAGCGTTTTGCCCACAGCTGATCATTTTCTGCTTTAAAGCCGAGGATGGCAATGTACAGCCAGTAAATACACAGGGCATTTAAAATCAGCAGATATAACCAGTTGGCATATCCAAATACAAATAAGGCATTCATGACCACTGTAAACAGAATCACATAAATTAGCGACTCTACTTTGGTGCGATACACAGAACGCGCCACAGGTAAAATTGGAATACCTGCATTTTTGTAGTCATCGAAGCGGTAAATGGCAATCGCCCAGGAATGCGGCATTTGCCACAGTGCATAGCCCAGAAAAATAAGCAGGGCAGCCAGGTCAAACTGGTTTGCAACCGCAGTATAACCAATAACCGGTGGGCTTGCGCCCGAAATACTACCAATAATGGTCTGATGAATGGTGGTGCGTTTGGTCCATAAGCTATAAAAGCCGACATAAACTACAAAACCAATCACGGCAAAAAGGAAAGCGTACGCATTTACCCCAAACCATAAAATGCTAAAACCCAGTACACCCAGCACTAAAGCAAACGCTAAAGCAACCGGAACTGAAATGGTTTTTTTTACCATCGCACGATTTTGTGTACGTTGCATTTTTTGGTCGATGTCTTGGTCAATTACGTTATTAACCACACATCCAGATGCCACTACCAGGGTAGTGCCCAGAAGGGTAAGAAGCAGGAGAAGGAAATCTACAGAACCTTGAGTGGCTACAAAGTAGCCACCCAAAGTGGTAACGAAGTTACCGAAGAGAATTCCTGGCTTAGTCAGGAATAAATACTTTTTCAGCATGACAACCAGTTTAGATCATCATGTTGTAGTGAAGGTAGTTCATAATCCATACTGAACCCACTAACAGAATAGCGATACAGAGGATTGTATAAATAAACGCAATCACGTTCCAGCGTTGTTCTGAAGACGAGTTCATGTGCAGGAAGTAAACTAACTGTACAAGAACCTGAGCAACCGCAGTAATCGCAATAACTGTGACCAGCAGACCGCGGCTAAAACCACCTGCCATAACCATACCAAAAGGAATAACGGTTAAAATAACAGACAGGATAAAGCCAACAGAGTACTGCTTGAAGTTACCGTGTGATGCGCCAGCAGCGTTGTGATCGTGACCCATTATAGAACTCCCATCAAGTAAACGACGCTGAATACACAGATCCATACGATGTCAAGGAAGTGCCAGAACAAGCTTAGGCAAGCAAGACGACGCATGTTAGGTAGAGTCAAACCATATTTCTTGATTTGAATCATTAACACGATCATCCATACCAGACCAGAAGTAACGTGAATACCGTGCGTACCAACTAAAGTAAAGAACGCAGATAAGAACGCACTAACGCTTGGGCCATGACCAGCGTGAACTAAATGATTGAACTCATATAGTTCCATGCCAATAAAGATCGCACCGAAGATCCATGTGATGCCTAACCAAGTTAAAACTTTAGCAACATCTTTTTTGTATGCAGCCAGAACTGCAAAACCAAAGGTTACTGAAGAGATCAGCAGGGCGAAGGTTTCAGTTAAAACGAAACCTAAAGACTCGCCAAAAAGATCTTTTGCACTTGGAGTACCAACTGGAACGTGGCTGCTTAATACAGCGAATGCAATGAAGAGTGTACCGAAAATGATCAAGTCACTCATCAAGTAAGTCCAGAAACCAAAGACAGTGATGTCAGTATCATCGTGATGATGATGCTCATCGTGTCCGTGGTTGTCGTGATGAAGTACCTCAGCCATTGTCTTAGTCCTTCTTCAAGTGTTTTTCAAGTAAGGCATAACGTTCGTTTTCAATGCGTTCTACTTCTGCTGCAGGAACATAGTAGTCCACTTTCTTCGTGAACGAGCTCACGATGAACGAAATGATAGACGCGATAAACGTTACAACTACTAACCACCAGATGTGCCAGATAAGTGCAAAGCCCATTACTGTGATAAACATAGCAATCACAAAGCCCGCAGCACGGTTGGTTGGCATGTGGATGTCTTCGTACTTCGCTGGTTTCGCGTAAGCTACGCCATTCTCTTTGTCAGTCCAGAAAGTATCAATACCATTGATCTTTGGAAGATGCGCAAAGTTATAGAACGGAGCAGGAGATGAAGTCGCCCATTCAAGGGTACGGCCATCCCAAGGGTCGCCAGTGTGGTCAAGACGCTGGTTACGTTGCAAGAAGCCAACAATGATTTGCATTAAGAAGCATGCAATACCAATGGCAATCATTACCGAACCCACCATCGCGATCATGACATATGGGTCCCAATCTGGGTTGTCATATGTGTTCAGACGACGCGTCATACCCATGAAACCAAGGATATACAGCGGCATGAACGCAAAGTAGAAACCTAAGAACCAGAACCAGAATGCAGCTTTACCCCAAGTTTCATTCAGTCTCCAACCAAACATTTTTGGCCAGTAGAAAATGATACCTGCGAACATCGCGAATACTACACCACCAATAATTACGTTATGGAAGTGAGCGATCAGGAATAAAGAGTTGTGTACCAGGAAGTCCGCTGGTGGAACTGCCATTAATACACCTGTTAAACCACCGATACCGAAAGTCACTAGGAAGCCAAGTGTCCACAGCATTGGAGTTGTGTAGGTGATGCGGCCCTTGTACATGGTGAATAACCAAGAGAAGATTTTCACACCCGTCGGGATCGCAATAATCATGGTCATGATACCGAAGAACGCGTTAACGTTGGCACCTGCACCCATGGTAAAGAAGTGGTGAACCCATACAACGAAAGACAATACAGTAATTGCTACAGTTGCATACACCATTGATTTGTAGCCGAACAACGTTTTACGAGAGAACGTCGCAACAACTTCTGAGTAAATACCAAATGCTGGTAATACCAAGATATAAACTTCAGGGTGACCCCAAGTCCAGATCAGGTTTACATACAACATTGGGCTACCACCCATGTCGTTTGTAAAGAAGTGGAAACCGAAGTAACGGTCAAGCGTTAACATTGCAATTGTTGCAGTTAACACTGGGAATGAAGCAATGATCAGTACCGCTGTACATAAAGATGTCCAGGTAAAGATCGGCATGTCCATTAATTTCATGCCAGGCGCACGCATCTTGATGATGGTAACGAAGAAGTTAACACCCGTTAGAAGCGTACCTAAACCGGAGATCTGTAATGCCCAGATGTAGTAGTCCATACCTACGCCTGGAGAGTATTCAATACCTGACAGTGGAGGATAAGCCATCCAGCCTGTTGCAGCGAACTCACCAAGTGCAAGTGAAACCATCATCAGACCCGCAGCACCAGCGAACAGCCAGAAGCTTAAAGAGTTTAATAATGGGAAGGCAACGTCACGAGCACCAATCTGTAAAGGTACAGAGATGTTCATCAAGCCTACTACAAGACCCATTGCCACGAAGAAGATCATGATCACACCGTGCGCGGTGAAGATCTGGTCGTAGTGCTCAGGGTGTAAATAACCTTCGCCACCACCTCGTGCAAGGAATTGCTGAAGACGCATCATGATCGCATCGGCGAAACCACGCAGTAGCATGACCACAGACACGATGATATACATGATACCAATTTTTTTATGGTCTACAGATGTGAACCATTCATTCCACAGGTAACCCCATTTCTTGAAGTAGGTAATACCCGCAACAAGAACGAGACCGCCCAGGATCATCATTACAACTGTAGCCTGTACGATTGGATCGTACGGAATTGCATCTAGTCCTAACTTACCAAACATGTCTTATTCCTCTACAGAAGCAGTCGCATGTTCAACGTTTACATGAGCTTCTGAAGCAGGCGCTTCAAGCGCAGTTTCAGCTTGAGCTGAATGGTCTGCACCATGATAGTTACTCATGTATTTATTGATCACAGATTCAAACAAGCCTTGCTCTACAGAAGAGTAATAAGTCACAGGATGTGGCTGAGTCTTATAAGGACCTTCTGCTTCAGCAGTTGCAGCAAGTTTTTTCTCTAGTTCTGTTTTCGCGTTACGAACCATTGCATCAATTTGTTTCTGTGAACGGTTACCGTCACGTAAAGATGCAAATTCAGCTTGATCTAGAACTGTTTTTTGAACAGCTTCAGGATTGATCGTTGTGCCTTGTCCGGCTTTAACCGCAGTTACCCATTGATCAAAATCGGCTTCAGTTACAGAGTGAGCAAGGAAGCGCATTTGAGAGAAACCGTAACCTGAGTAGTTAGACGAGAAGCCGCGGTATTGACCAGTGCTGTTCGCTAATAGGTTCAGGTGAGTCTGCATACCCGCCATTGCATAAATCTGACCAGACAATGCAGGGATAAAGAACGAGTTCATTGTAAAGTTAGATGTTAAACGAAGGCTTACCGGCGTTTGCTCTGGGAAGCGGATTTCGTTAACAGTCGCAATGTTCTGTTCTGGGTAGATGAAGATCCATTTGAATTGTTCGGCAATAACCTGAACAGTTAATGGAGCCTTATCTGACTCGATTGGACGGTATGGGTCATACTTGTGGGAACCCCACCAAGTTAACCAAGCTAAAATACCAATAATAATAACCGGGATACCCCAAACCACGATTTCAATCGCAGTAGAGTGTGCCCATGTTGGTTTATAGTCTGCATCTTTATTTGATGCGCGATATTTCCAACCAAACCATAATGCCATGATGATTGAAGGAATCACCACTAATAGCATCAAGTAGATCGCAGTCATCATCAGGTTCGATTGACCTTCAGCAACTGGACCTTGCGAGTTTAGAAGTACCATATCACCACCACACCCGGTTAAGAGTGCAGCCATCGTAGATAAAGACAATACAGCTAAAATCGTTTGTCTCATTTTACAACCTCGGTGAAGAGTCCCATTCCCTAATTTAATTATGGGATAGCGATTATAGTGTCGCATGATTGATAAGTATTTTTTTGACGCAAAAATCCTTGTCGATCATGATACACCGCTACGTTGTAGGGCATTATGCCTGATATCGACAAACTAAGCTACTCAAAAAGCGGCTTTAAATGACTGTAATAAAAACCGATTTTGTCACTCGGAATTAACTTTTTTACAAAATATTTTTATTTGTATATCAATGTAATGAATAAAAAAGGGATGAAATTTCATCCCTTTTTTGATCTTTTATTTTTCTTGCTTTACGACTTTGGTTTTGGCCAGTTTGTCATGCAAAGTCTGACGTTTTTCACCCAAAGCGAAGATATAATCGGCAATTGTAATAAACGGCATGAATAACAGATTCAAAATAATGAAAACCAGGGTACGCAGGGCAAATACGCGGGTCAGGCCTACTTTGCTGTGGTCTTCAGCATCGACAATCTTGATTTTGGTTAAACGTTTACCAATACTCTGTCCACTTTTGGCCAGCAGAAACGCCTGAATCCCGAGCATAATCAGCAGGTAAATAGCCATCATTTGCCAGGCATCGGCAGGAATCAGGCGAAACAGTTCTGACTGTAATTGCACGGCCTGATCAGAGCTGGTGGCTGACTGCATTTTCTGTTGCAGTTCAGACAGTTGACCAAACTGGTCCTGCGTTAAAAAGAAAGATGGAATGGCGGCAGCCGGTAACCACAGCAACAGGTCAATAATTTTCGCCAGTGCACGGGTGCCGATAGAGGCCAGTTCGGTTTGAGT
Organism: Acinetobacter sp. YH01025; assembly: GCF_013420185.1. Taxonomy (NCBI): domain Bacteria; kingdom Pseudomonadati; phylum Pseudomonadota; class Gammaproteobacteria; order Moraxellales; family Moraxellaceae; genus Acinetobacter; species Acinetobacter sp. YH01025. Next base: position 79,326 of record NZ_VOYR01000011.1, read on the forward strand.
GGCTTTTGCTTGCGGCTGGTTCAGGCTTGAATTGTTATAGCTGGCAGTATTCTGCGGCTGCTGAAACGGTGATGCTTCCGGTGCGGCCGGCGCAGGCTCGTAGCCTTCAGGTTGATATACAAGTTTACCTTGGGTGAGCTCACCTAAAGCTTTCCATTCTGTCATCCCTTGATGCCATGCAAGATCTGTCAGTAACACTTGCTGGCTGGCAAGCATCTGGTTTACTTGCTCCAAGGTATATGGACCGGCTTGTTGATTATTTCGTGCCAAGTAAATCTGCATAAAGTTTTAATCTCAAATCTATAAATAAAAAAGACCCAATGAATGGGTCTTTTTTAACATGTTTTATTAAGCTTGTTGAGCTTTTTCTTCAGCAAGGAAGAACCAGGTGTCTAATACTGAGTCTGGGTTCAGCGACACAGATTCAATCCCTTGTTCCATCAGCCATTTTGCCAGGTCAGGGTGGTCAGATGGACCTTGACCACAGATGCCGACATATTTGCCCGCTTTACGGCAAGCATGAATCGCCATCGACAGCAGGGCTTTTACCGCTGCATCACGTTCATCAAACAGGTGAGAAACAATACCTGAGTCACGGTCTAAACCAAGGGTTAACTGGGTCAAGTCGTTTGAACCGATTGAGAAACCGTCGAAGTGTTCAAGGAATTGCTCAGCCAACAGGGCGTTGGTTGGTAATTCACACATCATGATCACTTTCAGACCATTTTCACCACGTTTCAGGCCATTTTGTGCCAGCAGTTCCATCACACGTTTCGCTTCAGCCACAGTACGTACAAATGGAATCATGATTTGTACGTTGGTTAAGCCCATTTCATCACGGACTTTTTTCAGTGCGCGACATTCAAGCTCGAAGCAGTCACGGAAGTTGTCTGATACATAACGGCTTGCACCACGGAAGCCTAGCATCGGGTTTTCTTCTTCCGGCTCGTATAACTTACCGCCAATCAGGTTGGCATATTCGTTTGATTTGAAGTCAGACATACGCACGATGACTGGCTTGTCTGCAAACGCGGCTGCCAGCGTTGAAATACCTTCTACCAGTTTTTCAACATAGAATTCAACTGGAGAAGTATAACCCGCAGTACGTGCCATTACGGCTGCACGTGTTTCACGTGGCAAGCTGTCAATATTCAGTAATGCTTTTGGATGCACACCGATCATACGGTTAATGATGAACTCAAGACGTGCCAAACCAATGCCTTCGTTTGGAATTTGCGCGAAGTCAAACGCACGGTCCGGGTTACCCACGTTCATCATGATCTTGAATGGCAGCGCAGGCATCGACTCGATTGAGTTACGTTGTACTTCAAAATCTAAAGCACCTTCGTAAATGAAACCGGTATCACCTTCAGCACAAGATACTGTCACTTCCTGACCGTCAGTCAAGACTTCAGTGGCATTACCACAACCCACAATTGCAGGAACACCTAATTCACGCGCAATAATCGCAGCGTGACAGGTACGACCACCACGGTTCGTGACAATGGCAGCGGCACGTTTCATCACTGGTTCCCAATCCGGGTCGGTCATGTCAGAAACCAGTACATCACCGTCTTGGACTTTGTCCATTTCTTTAATCGAGGTTACGATGCGAACTTTACCAGACCCGATACGCTGACCAATTGAACGGCCTTCACACAATACCGTGCCGCGTTGTTTCAGCAGGTAACGCTCCATGGTGCCCACGTTTTGACGACTTTTCACTGTTTCCGGACGCGCCTGAACAATGTAAATTAAACCGTCATCACCATCTTTGGCCCATTCGATGTCCATTGGTGCACCGTAGTGCTCTTCAATGATTAACGCCTGTTTTGCCAGTTCTTGCAGTTCGTGATCGTTTAAGGCGAACTGTTGACGGTCGGCTTTTTCAACATCAACCACAACCACAGATTTACCAGCCGCACCTTCTTCACCATAAATCATTTTCTGGTGTTTAGAACCGAGGTTACGACGTAGAACTGCGTGTTTACCTGCTCTTAACAGTGGCTTAGAGATATAGAATTCGTCCGGGTTGACCGCACCTTGTACCACCATTTCACCCAGACCGTAAGAAGCCGTAATAAAGACTGCATCACGGAAACCAGATTCTGTATCCAGGGTGAACATTACACCTGCGGCACCTGTTTCTGAGCGCACCATGCGTTGTACGCCAGCAGACAGGGCAACAACATCATGGTCAAAGTTTTGGTGTACGCGGTAAGAAATTGCGCGGTCGTTGTACAAAGAGGCAAATACTTCTTTAATGGCAATCAGGACGTTGTCGATGCCACGGATGTTCAGGAAAGTTTCCTGTTGACCCGCGAAAGAAGCATCTGGCAAATCTTCTGCGGTAGCAGATGAACGAACGGCAACCGCGATGTCAGGGTTGCCGTTAGAAAGTTCTGCGAAAGCATCGCGGATTTCTTTTTCAAGTTCTGCCGTAAGCGGAGTGTCGACAATCCATTGACGGATTTTTGCGCCTGTCTCAGCAAGAGCATTGACGTCATCTACATTTAACGTTTTAAGCTCGGCTTGAATTTTAGCGTTTAGGCCACTTTGCTCGAGAAATTCACGATAAGCTTGAGCCGTTGTCGCAAAGCCACCTGGTACAGAGACGCCAGCATTAGACAAATGGCTGATCATTTCGCCCAGAGATGAGTTTTTCCCACCTACGAGCTCAACGTCGTGTTTCCCTAATTTTTCTAGACCAATTACGCGCGCTTCCAAAGTTATTACTCCACTTTTGCAGTATTAATCACTATCTTGGCATGAAATTATATTGAATATGCTTAGCTTTTTGATTTAACTAAGCGACAGTCATGTAAGATCAGTTTACTATAAAGATTATATAGCACTAAGACAAATGTTTAAGGAGAATTTTAATGTCCGAAGGTAAACAAATTAAGCGGAGTGTGTTCTTTATTTCCGATGGAACCGCAATTACAGCCGAAACCTTGGGACACTCCCTTTTAGCGCAGTTTCCGAATGTCGATTTTGACATTCATATTATTCCCTATATCAGCTCGGAAGAAGCAGCCACCGATGTGGTGTCAGAAATTAACCGACGTGCTAAATTAGACGGTCAGCCGCCACTGGTATTTGATACGTTGGTCGATCCGTATGTGCGCGATATTATCAATACCGCCAATGCCGTCAATCTGGACGTATTTGAGGGGTTGATCAGCAAACTGGCCGATGAGCTGGGCACACAGCCAACCACGCTGGTAGGGCAGACCCATGCTGTAACTGATTCAGAATCGTATAAAGCGCGAATTGATGCGGTACATTTTGCTTTGGACAATGATGATGGCGCACGTACCCGTCACTATGACAAAGCTGATCTGATTCTCATTGGCGTATCCCGTTCTGGTAAAACCCCAACCTCGATTTATTTGTCATTACAGTTTGGTATACGTGTGGCCAACTATCCACTGACCGAAGAAGATCTGGATGATAACCGTTTGCCAGCTGTGCTGCGTCCACACAAACATAAATTATTCGGTTTGATGATTGATGCCGAGCGTCTGGTGGCAATTCGTACCGAACGTAAAGCCAATAGCCGTTATGCCAGCTTTAACCAGTGCCAGATGGAATTACGTGCCATTGAAGGCATTTATATTTCTGAAGGTATTAAATACCTGAATGTGTCTGAAATGTCGATTGAAGAAATTTCGACCCGTGTCCTGCAAATGACCGGTCTGAAACGTCGTATTGGTTAAGTAATTGTTGTTAAAGCTGGAATACTACAGGCTGCAGTATTCCAGTGGATATTAGACTGAAAATAAATTAAAAAACTAAAAAATCGGCCTAAAATCCTGTTTCATCCATTGCTCTCATCGGCTTGAAAATTAATAACACTTTTCTCTTAATTTACCGCTCTTTTAATTTACTTGTACCTGTATTTACTTTTCCGGATTACGGTGAGTCGTAATAATCACATCGACCTTATATTCACTGCCATCAATGGTATAAATACTGTGTTCTGCAATTCGGGCAATGGGCCAGGTAATTAACTGACAGTTGTCACGTTGCAGCGCAGCATAATAACTGTCCGATTTAAAATAGGCGTGCTGGGTATCGGCAATATTCGGGGTCAGCTGACGTTTTAGCCAGGTATCTACCACCTGCGCATCTAAAAAGCGCAAGGCCAGAATATTCTTGACCCGGTTGTTAAACAGCCGGCGGTTTTTAAATACCAGCGGATGGCTGATTAAACGATGGATACCGCGTTCGGTACTCGGTAATACAAAATGCGGTTCAATCTGAAAGACTTTAACCTGACTGGCGACCTGGGCAATTTTGTCCAGCTGCGAGACACTGTCCTGATTGGCACCAATAATCGCCACGCTGCGTTGACTGAAGTCATGCTGTTTGCTGTCTTTGGCATTGATGCAAAGCCCCTGAAAGGCATGAAAGTCTGCTGCACAATTTTCAAAAAAGCTTTTGCCGGTATCCTGCTGTTTAACGACCATGAGGGCATCCTTTCATTCTTGGTTTTATCAATTTAGATGTTTTACTCTATTTTTAGTCAGCTCTTGCTGGAAGGTAAAGCGCTTTAACTATCTGGCCAGTCATTTCGGTCACGGTGACGAAAATATCAGTGCAGGATGGGGCGAGAATAGATTCACCGTCACAATAAAAAAAGCCTGTAAATCCACACGGTTTACAGGCTCCATTACAGCTCGATGAAACTTATTTGAGCTGCATCAGGTAGTCAAAGTTTTGCAGACGTTTTTCAGTGTCATAGACATCACAGGTAAAGATAAACTCATCGACCTCATAACGGCTCAACAACTGTTCTAAGCCGGCTTTAACAGTCGAAGGTGAGCCAATTTGACCCATGGCATAGAAGTTATCCACCGACATTTTTTCAGCCGGTGACCATAAACCGTCCATGCTGGCGACTGGCGCTTTCAGTTTCAGGCTCTGACCACGCATTAAACCTAAAACCCGCTGATAGGCACTGGTGGCCAAAAACTGCGCTTCTTCATCGGTGGCCGCCACGACCGTTGGCACGCCCATCGATACATAAGGCCGATCTAGATATTCAGACGGCTGGAAGTTATCCCGATACAGCTGAATGGCCTGACCGAGCATCCGCGGCGCAAAGTGTGAGGCAAACGAGTAGGGCAGACCCAATCGGGCTGCCAGCTGGGCACTAAACAGGCTGGAACCGAGTAACCAGACCGGAACATGGGTGCCTTGTCCCGGCGTCGCTACAATGCGTTGCTGCGGTTCAGGTTCTTTGAAATAGTGCAGAATTTCCAGCACATCTTGCGGGAACTGGTCTTCAGTTTCCTGACGGCCACGGCGCAAGGCACGCATGGTGGTCTGATCAGTGCCGGGCGCACGACCAAGACCCAGCTCAATCCGGTCCGGATAGAGTGTAGCCAGTGTACCGAACTGTTCTGCCACCACTAAAGGGGCGTGGTTGGGCAACATAATCCCGCCAGAGCCGACTTTTAAAGTCTGGGTGTTGGCCAGAATGTAGCCGAGCAGCACCGCTGTGGCCGAGCTGGCAATGCCGTCCATATTATGATGTTCAGCCAGCCAGAAGCGGGCATAGCCCAGTTTTTCTGCCCGTTGCGCCAGCTCTAGCGCATGATGCAGGGAAAATTGAATGGTTTTATCGTCACGAACCGGTGCCAGTTCCAGAATGGAAAATTGTGTGTCTTTTAAACTGCGCATTGGCGTTCTCTATTCACATATCTATGGCTCACAGCATACGTTGTGTCCCGATGTTTGTATATCGTTTTTTTTCGATATAAGGTTTCATCGTGTAAAACAACACAAGCACCCGAGGGTGCTTGTGATAGGTTTAGATTCTGAACTTTGAAATTAACGGCGTTTTCCGTTTTTATAATGACCCAGATGCAGGCCATTATCACTGCGGTAACGGTCATTATAACGATAGTCGTTGTAACGGTAGCCACGGCTGTCGTAGCGACGATCATAACGGTCATCATAACGGCGATCTTCGCTGACTTTGGTACCTAACACTGCACCGGCACCACCACCTAAGGCTGCGCCAATATAACCACCATTGCTGCCGGCCATGTTTTTACCGACACTATAACCACCAGCGCTACCTAAAGCGGCACCAATGGCTGCACCATTGCGGTCACGTTTATCGGCAGAGACTGCTGCACCACCGGCACCACCCAAGGCAGAACCAATTAACGCACCGGTTGAGCCGCCCATTTGCTGGCCAATGGCTGCACCGACCACACCACCTAAAGCGGAACCTACTGCGACACGGGTGTTGTTGTCGGCGTGTGCTGTACCCATCATAAGCGCTGAGCTGGCCAGTACTGTACTCAATAAAATTTTGTTGATCTTCATGGTTACACTCCAAAGAGCACATTCAATTTGTCTTGACTTTAATGTAGAAAAACTTTGAGAAAAGATCGTGGAGGGCACAGGTGTCAAAATGCTAATTTTGGTCAATGCTGTGTAATTTTTCTGTCGAATCTCTTCATAATTGCCTCCTCATCCATCTACTGAAAAAATGAAATCCCAGGCGTAAAAAAAGCATCCTGAAGATGCTTTTTTTACAAGGGGAGAATTAACGACGACGTTTTTTCTTCCATTTACGTTCCTGGTAACGGTCGTATTCTTTATCTTTGGAAATCTTGTTACCCAGCGCTGCACCACCGGCTGCACCGAGCGCTGCACCAATATAACCACCGTTAGTACCGCCCATGTTCTGACCCACGGTATAACCCGCACCGCCACCTAAGGCACCGCCAATGGCAGATTCAGTACGATGGCGTTTGTTACTGGCTACAGCTGCGCCACCTGCACCACCTAAAGCCGCACCAATGGTTGCACCCGTGGTACCGCCCATGTTTTTACCTAAGGCTGTACCTGCGACACTACCTAAGGCACTGGCTGCAGCTACACGGGTCGCATTGTCAGCATGTGCATTCACCGTCATGAAAGAAGTGGCAGCAAGCGTTGCACTTAATAAAACAGCATTGAGTTTCATATTCACTCCATGTCCAAGAGCGGACTTTTTAATGTCATTTGATGGCAGTAAATGTAACAAAAGGATTCCCTGCAAATATGGAGAGGCACCTTCATAATTCAGTGCTTTGGTTTCGGCTTTGTATAAGTTGTATTAAAACTGTCGATTTTATCGGCAGCCCAGACTTTAAATTGAAAGAGGCAGGATGCATCTCTTGCACGCTGTAGCGTATTTGCCGGATTTGGCCATCAACCACGCAGTTTCTGCTACGAATAAAGATGTTATTTGCTGGCCAGAATCGTTAAACTATGGCAATTTTTTGATTTCGCTGGCCTTATTGAATTAGGGCGACAGCCTGTATATTGAGATAATTTGCACAATGAAAGAATCGTTACGTTTACGATTAGATCAACTTTCTGACCGTCACGAAGAATTAACAGCACTCTTGGCCGATGCTGAAGTCATTTCCGATAACAAACGCTTTCGCCAGCTGTCGCGCGAACACAATGACCTGAGCGAAATTACCGAAGTCTGGGGCAAATATACCCAGGCCGAAGCCGATATTGAAACGGCTGAAGCAATGCTGTCCGATCCTGACTTTAAAGAGATGGCGCAGGAAGAGATCAAGGAAAACAAGGCACTGATTGAACAGCTGGAAGCGGATTTAAACATCCTGATGATTCCTAAAGATCCGAATGATGCCAACTCGGCCTATCTGGAAATTCGTGCCGGCACCGGTGGTGATGAAGCAGCAATTTTCTCCGGCGATTTATTCCGCATGTACAGCAAATATGCCGAATCTCAAGGCTGGCGTATTGAAGTGCTGTCAGAAAACGAAGGCGAACACGGCGGCTATAAAGAAGTGATTTGTCTGGTTAATGGTGACGGGGTCTATGGCCGCCTGAAATTTGAAAGTGGCGCACATCGTGTCCAGCGTGTTCCGGCAACTGAATCGCAAGGCCGTGTACATACGTCCGCCTGTACCGTGGCTATTTTGCCTGAAATTGATGTCGATACCACGGTGGATATTAACCCGGCAGATTTACGTATTGATACCTACCGCGCGTCGGGTGCTGGTGGTCAGCACGTCAACAAAACTGACTCTGCGGTGCGTATTACCCATATTCCAACCGGAACGGTAGTGGAATGTCAGGAAGAACGTTCGCAGCACAAGAACAAAGCCAAAGCCATGGCCTTATTGGCCTCACGTCTGGAAAATGCCAAACGTGCTGCAGCAGATGCTGCCACTTCGGAAATGCGTCGTGACTTGGTCGGTTCCGGTGACCGTTCCGAGCGTATTCGCACCTATAACTATCCGCAAGGGCGGATGACCGATCATCGTATTAACTTAACTTTATATAAGTTAGATGCAGTGATGGAAGGTGATTTAACCGAATTGCTGGACAGCCTGCACCGTGAATATCAGGCCGATCAGCTGGCTTTACTTGCCCAGCAAAATGGTGGCTAATGAAAATTGCCGATGCACTGGCCATTCGTGGCGTAGTAGACAGCTACGAACGTCAGGAAAATCTCTGGCTACTGGAGCATATTCTAGGTTTATCTGCCTTGGCGCTGAAATATCAGGCCGATCGTGAGCTAAGCCCAGAACAGGAACAGCAATATCTTGCGGGTATTGCCCGGATTGAAGCAGGGGAACCCTTGGCCTATGTCACCGGTTCACAGCCATTCTGGACACTGGATTTAAAAGTCACACCAGATACCCTGGTGCCAAGACCAGATACCGAAGTACTGGTAGAAAGCTGTTTGCAACTGGATTTACCGGCACAAGCGGCGATTATCGACTTGGGTACCGGCACCGGTGCGATTGCCTTGGCCTTGGCATCGGAACGTCCGGATTGGCAGGTGACTGCAACCGATATTTATCCGCCGACTCTGGCGGTTGCCAAAGAAAATGCGCAGACGCATAACTTGGAGCGGGTAGAGTTTAAGCTGGGCGCCTGGTTTGCTGCTTTAGGCGTTCCTGCCGAGCCGAGGTTTGATCTGATTGTGTCGAATCCACCGTATATTGCGGCTGATGATGTACATATGAAAGATTTGGCCACCGAACCTGAACGGGCCTTAGTGGCGGCCAAGCAGGGCTTATCTGATCTTGAGATTATTATTCAGCAAGGCAAGCACTGGTTAAAACCGCAAGGCTGGATTGCTGTAGAGCATGGTTATGATCAGGCAGTAGCTGTGCAAAATATCTTTAACGATGCCGGTTTTGTTGCGGTACGCACCATTCTGGATTATGGCGGTAATGATCGGGTGACTATCGGCCAACTCGGCGATTAAGTCAGGTTGCCTTTAATCGCCTGAATGGCCGGAGGTAATTCTTCACCCAAGGCACTCAGCATTTCCCGTTCGATTAGCCGGACCATGGCACTCAGTGGCAGGTCATTGTCTTGCAGGCCAAACGGTTCTTCCAGCTGTTCGCTTAAGGCATCCAAGCCCAAAAACAGATAGGCAATCAATCCCACCAGAATGGGGGTCCAGATACCTAAATTCGCCTCTAAACTAAAAGGCAGAATAAAGCAGAAACAGTACACGGTGCGGTGTAGCAATACCGAATACGAAAACGGCAAAGGTGTGGTCAGAATCCGGTCACAACCGGCCTGAATATCCCCTAAGCTGATAATGTGCTTGTTCAGGCCATGATAGACAATATCTGACAGTTCGCCGCTGTGCAGGGCCTTGACCAGATCTTTCTGAATCTGTTCCAGAATAAACTGGGCGGCATTAATATGCCCAAACAGCGCCTGATAATCGGCCGGGCTTAAATTGACCTTGTTATGATAAAAATCAATCGGCTCATTCTGGGTGCGCAGCCGGTTTTTCAGTAAATTGCTAAACAGCATTACCCGATACATCAGCACCTGACGTTCGGCGGGCGGCAACACATAGGAATCACGGGCAAGATGGCGTGAGGTGGCAATCAGCTGCCCCCATAATTTGCGGCCTTCCCACCAGCGTTCATAACTGGCAGTATTTCTGAAACTGAGGAAAATCGACAGGATAACCCCGAAAATGGTAAAGCCAATCGCGGGCACGGCCGGCGCCTGTACATAATGATGCGAGGACAGATAGACCAGCACGGTGGAAATGAACACCACCATCATTAAGGCCGGCATGACCTTGGGCAAGATGGTGCCTGACCATGCAAAAAGTAATGCGAAACTGTTGCTTTTATCCCGAATAATCATAGTGCTTCTGCGCGGATGCTCAGCCGTAGTGTTCCATAGCCGGACAAGGCAATGCAAGCCGTATACGTTGGGATGATTCAGTATAATCCAGTCAAAAAAAGTGACGCCGTAGCGTCACTTGAATAAGGCGTTGGGTAACTGCTCAAGATTTACATTGGATAATCTTGCAGACAGTCAGATACTTCCACCTGAGCCAGGCTATCGGTTTCTAAAGCCAGACACAGCGCTACAATTTTTGCCGTTTCGCTCAGGTTTTCATCTTTAAGTGCTAAGCCTGCTTGTAAGGCGTGCAGATCTTCCTGAGGAATATCTAAGGCTTGTGCCGCTTCTAGCGCATCTTCACGATCAAAAAATGCCGCCATCGCATTACGTAACTGATCTTCAGAGGTGTTGAGAATGCCTTGATTCAGCAATTCATCAAGTTGCTCTGAAGGAGTAGAAAGTGCGTGATTAAAATTTTGAACCAGATTTTGTGCAAGCACATCAATCATCTTAAGCATGGGAACCTCTAAAGATGGAGTACAACAAGGAGGAGGAGGGATTACAGCCAAAATTGCATAGAATCTATGCGATAAATTGAGCGAAAATTAATCTATTTTGGTGTGATTGGCAATGCTGTTACGATGAATGACCGGTTCAAATACTGCACTTGAAATGCCAAGTGCTTCATATTGCAACTTATATTTAAAAGTTCTGAGTTAAAAATATCAGCATAAATAACGGCTAGCTTTGATTCTGCCGGTAGGCCCCCGGATTTAAGCCAGTCCACTTTTTAAAGGCTCGGTGAAAGGCACTTGGATCATGAAAATTCAGCCGTTCACTAATATCTTGTAGCGATAGCTCGGTTTTCGAGAGTAGTTCAATCGCGGTATCGCGGCGGATTTCATTTTTCAGTTGCTGATAGCTGGTACCTTCCTGTTTTAAACGGCGCTGAAAAGTGGCGCCTGACATATTCAGTTGTCGGGTCAGTTCATGCAGTTCCAGCCATTCACTTGGCGGACGCTGCATCAGTTGTTTGCGAATCATCGTGCTTAACGCATGCGGATTTTTAAAACGCACCAGCAGGTTATACGGGGTTTGCTGTAAAAAGCGTTTCCAGCTGCGCTCATCTTGCTTGATTTTTAGACCCAAAGCCTGCGCATCAAAATAGATTCGGTTGTCGGGTTGTTCATAGCGAATGTTTTCACAAAAGCGCACCCGATAATCTGCATCATCGCTTGGAGCCGGGCATTTTAGTTCGATTTTTTGAATGGCAATGCGCTGTCCACTGAGCCAGCAGATCAGGCTATGCACCAGCATTAAATAAGTCGCATAACTGAACATGGCTTTGGGCTGCGCCCGATCATGAAGGGTCAGCACAGCAGCATCTTTGTTGAGCTGCAGTTCCCCGCGCAGATCATCCAGAATCAGGTTGAAAAACTTTAGAATCTCTTTCAGTGCGGTTTCAATGGTATCGGCAGAGTAGACCCATTTGGACAATAAACGATAACTGCCACGGCGCAGCGGATGGCTGTCCATACCAAAAAACTCATCATTCATGGCATCGGCCAGGGCAATCCACAGCTGCCCATATTGCAGCACCGACACCCGCGCTTTGGCCGAATGCATCAGCTCCAGCGGAATACCGGCCCGGGTCAGAATGGAGTGAATTTCCACCCCTTGCTGCTGGGCGGCTTGCAGTGCTTCATGCACCAGTGCAATAGAAATGGTGCCTTTACTATAATGCAAATGGGATGGCGTCATCGCGTGTCTATTCAATTTAGAATTATGTTAAAAATGCTATTGTTCAAAGGCATCATGCAGGATGCTGTATTTGGAAATTGTACTCAAGCTGGAGTCTGATTACTCTGCATCTTAAGTCGAGTATGTGTCATTGATAACAAAACTATTTGGGAAAATAAAATGAAGATTCAAGGAAAAGTATGTGTGGTTACCGGTGGTGCATCTGGTTTGGGCGCTGCTACTGCACAGTATCTGGTGGAGCAGGGGGCCAATGTCATTCTGGTCGATATGAATCAGGAGCTGGGTACGCAAATGGCACAGCAATTGGGTGAAAAAGCCCAGTTTAAGGCGCTGGATGTGACCGATGAAGCCGCGGTAGAGCAATTCTTTGCCGAGATTGAGCAGCACTATGGCCAGTTAAATGGTCTGGTCAACTGTGCCGGCATCGCACCTTCAGCCAAAGTGCTGGGCAAAGAAGGCTTACATAGCTTAAGCATGTTCCAGAAAGTGCTGGACATTAATGTCAGTGGCAGCTTTAACATGATTCGTTTTGCTGCGCAGCTGATGGCCAAATATCAACTGCAAGCTGGTGAAGAAGAGCGCGGTGTAATTGTCAATACGGCTTCAGTGGCGGCGTATGAAGGACAGATTGGTCAGGCGGCCTATTCTGCGTCCAAAGGTGCGATTGTGGCGATGACCTTGCCGCTAGCGCGTGAACTGGCCCGTGAATCGATCCGCGTGATGACCATTGCACCGGGGATTATGGAAACACCAATGCTGAAAGCCTTTCCACAGCATGTGCAGGATGCTTTGGGGCAGATGGTGCCATATCCACCGCGTCTGGCTAAGCCACATGAATTTGCCCAGTTGGTAGGACAGATTTTTGAAAATGGCTATTTGAATGGTGAGGTGATTCGTCTGGATGGTGCGATCCGGATGCAGCCTAAATAAGTACAATGCTTAAAAAAGCAGCCCTTTGCTGGGTTAAATAAATAGCCTAAGTAAATAAAAATAAGATAAACCCATCTGGTCTGGTTGTCGTGCTGATGCTGCAGCTAGACCATCCCCCAAGTTTTTAGATCAGCCAGCGTACTTCAGCCGAATCCAACGTAATGAGAACGAGAAAGCAATGATTTTAAATGAACAACAAAAAATGGTTCAGGACATGATGCGTAGCTATGCGCAGGAGAAATTGAAACCGACCGCGGCCGAACGCGATAAAACCGCACAGTTTCCGGCACAGGAACTGAAAGAGCTGGGCGCTTTAGGTGCACTGGGTATGACTGTATCGGAACAGTGGGGTGGTGCCGGTCTGGATTATATCTCGCTGGTGCTGGCTTTAGAGGAAATTGCCGCAGGAGATGGTGCGATTTCGACGATTGTGAGTGTGCAAAACTCTTTACCGTGCGGCATCATTCAGCGTTATGGCACTGAAGCGCAAAAACAGCATTATCTGACCAAACTGGCGACCGGTGAATGGTTAGGCTGTTTTTGCCTGACCGAACCGCAAGTCGGTTCCGATGCCAGTGCCATCGAATGCAAGGCTGAACGTGATGGTGACAGTTGGATATTAAATGGCACCAAGCAGTTTATTACCACCGGTAAACATGCGCAGCTGGCTTTGGTCTTTGCTGTGACCGATAAATCTGCTGGCAAAAAAGGCATTTCCTGCTTTTTGGTCCCGACCGAGAACCCCGGATATATCGTGTCGCGCTTAGAAGACAAAATGGGTCAGCATTGTTCCGATACGGCGACCATTGTATTGGATCAATGTCGTATTCCGGCTGATCATCTGCTGGGTCAGGAAGGCGAAGGCTACAAAATTGCCTTGTCCAATCTGGAATCAGGCCGGATCGGAATTGCCGCCCAATCGGTGGGGATGGCGCGTGCCGCTTTAGATGCCGCGGTGGAATATGCCAATGAACGTAAAGCCTTTGGGGTTGAGATCGTGCAACATCAGGCAGTGGCTTTTCGTCTGGCCGATATGGCCACGCAAATTGAAGCGGCGCGTCAGTTGATTTTGCATGCAGCCAGCTTAAAAGATGCCGGTTTACCGTGTTTAAAAGAGGCTTCGATGGCCAAACTGTTTGCTTCAACCATGGCAGAGCGCGTCTGCTCCGATGCCATCCAGATTCATGGCGGTTATGGTTATGTGTCCGACTTCCCGGTAGAACGGATTTACCGCGATGTTCGGGTTAGCCAGATTTATGAAGGCGCTTCGGATATTCAGCGTTTGGTGATTGCCCGGGCTGTGACCCAGTCTTAAACCGGCGTTGATACAGCAATATGTCCAAACACGGCATCACGATTGAGGCCAATGGAAATTGCAGTGGTGCCCTCCTTATGCTGAACTGAAGCATAAGATGTTATTCATCATCTAACCCATCTCCCATGTGAAGACCGCTTTGCATGGGTACAATCTAAAAATAGCCGTATAAGAAATAACCCTGCAGTCGGATGGACTGCAGACCATCAGCCCGATGGCATGAAAACAACAAGGAACACGTTCTGCAATACGGATGTTTTTGCAGATCAATCGCCCCGAAGGATAAGAGGTTGCCCCCATGAAAACGTTGCAAGACGCCTATCAAGATTTTAATTTGGAACAACTGATTGCTACCCAGTTACAGGGAACGGCACAGGCACTGAATGCCTATACCGAATGCTGTGGCCGATATTCTGGACAGCAGCACACCGCTTTGATCTGGGAAGGTAAGCAGGGTGAATCAGCTCGTTGGAGCTTTGATCAGCTGGCTGAGGCTTCAGGCAAGCTGGCCAATTATTTTCAGGCCATGGGTTTAAAAGCAGGCGACTGTATTGCCGGTCTGCTGCCAAGAACTCCGGAATTGCTGATTACCGTATTGGCCACCTGGCGGATGGGCGCGGTCTATCAGCCGCTATTTACAGCCTTTGAATCGAAAGCGATTGAACACCGGCTGGAGGCTGCCAATACCCGCTTTATTGTGACCCATACCGAGCAACGCGCCAAACTCAGTTCATTGCAGCAGATTGGTATATTAACCGTCGGTGCTGAAGCGGCTGGAACAGGTGATGCCGATTTCTGGCAGCAGCTGAATCAGCATTCTGCCAGTTTTGAGCCGGTACTGCGCAGCTTTGAAGATGACTTCCTGATGATGTTTACTTCCGGTACCACGGGTCTGGCAAAATCGGTGCCGGTGCCTTTAAAAGCCTTGCTGGCCTTTAAAGGTTATATGCAGTATGCGGTCGATTTACGTGCTGAAGATTCGTTCTGGAATCTGGCCGATCCGGGCTGGGCATATGGGTTGTATTATGGCATTACCGGGCCGCTCAGTCTGGGGCATAGTATTATCATGGATGAACGACCATTTAGTGTCGATCATGCACTGGAAGTCATTCAAAAATATCAGGTCAGCAATTTGGCCGGTTCGCCAACAGCCTTTCGTATGTTCTTTGGCTTTAAAGAAAAATTTGCCGGTGTACCTAAAACCTTGCGCGTGGTCAGCAGTGCCGGTGAGCCACTAACCCCAGAAGTTATTCACTGGTTTAAACAGGATTTCGAGGTCAATGTTTACGATCAGTACGGACAAACTGAACTGGGCATGGTGATTGCCAATCATCATGCGCTGGAACATCACAAAAAAGTGGGCTCGGCCGGTTATGCCATTCCGGGACATCGTTTTGCGGTGTTAAATGCACAGCATCAGGAAGTTGCCGCGGGTGAAATTGGCACGCTGGCGCTGGATGAATCACAATCTCCATTAATGTGGTTTAAAGGCTATGCCGGACATAACCGTAAATCCTTTGTGGGCCAGTACTATTTAACTGGTGATACGGTGCGTTTAAATGAGCTGGGCGGAATTGATTTTATTGGGCGTGCAGACGATGTCATTACAACTTCGGGCTATCGGGTCGGACCGTTTGATGTCGAAAGCACCTTGCTGGAATGCGAGGAAGTGCTGGAATCAGCCGTGGTGGGTAAACCGGACCCGGCGCGTACTGAAATCGTTAAAGCCTTTGTGGTGCTAAAAGCACAATTTGCTGCAAGTCCGGCACTGGAACAAAAACTACAGCATTATGTGCGTTCACGTTTATCCAAACATGCTTATCCGAAAGAGATTGAATTTGTCGAGGCTTTACCCAAAACCTCCAGCGGCAAGATTCAACGCAATATCCTTAAGCAGCAGGAAATTGATAAACAGATACTGTTGGAAAAAGTCAGTTAAGAGGAGATAGAAGACAATTAAAATTATTTAATTTATGTAATTTGTATGTCATTACATTTGGTTTCTTGATATTGATTTTTATCAGTTTTATTTTTATCTATAAAAAGTCACGCAAGAATCTGCAAAATACAGGTCAAAGCGTGACTTTTTTTATGGCTATTTCAAGGCGTATATGTGGCTGTTATAAATCCATTTTCTGGTGTTCAGAATTGGGTTCACCAGTTTTACCGGTCAGATTGCCTTTCAGTACTTTAAATAACTGGGTGACTTTATTGTCGGTGACATTCCAGTATTCGGCACTAATCGCTTCTGCCACCAGAACACGCACCGAAGGATCATCCTTGCCGTTAAACCAGTTTTCCGCCCATGGATTCCAGAGCTGATCAATCAGGGCACGATCTGTACTGATTTGCGCATGTGCACTCATCGACACATAAATCCCGTCTGAGGGTTTGGAGAACGCCAGACCAATCTGGTTACGGCCGCTGGTCACTGCTGTAACCAGATCATTGCTGTCACGCAAAATAAAATACAAATTCTGACGTTCATGCAGCTTTTCAGAATTGAGCATGGTCATTGGCTGTGCATGAATTTCTTGGGTTTCGGTGTGGTGACTGATCATGGTGAAGCGTACATCTTTAATCAGTTCCCATAATTTGTCGCGGTTATGTTGATCGTTCATGTGCTTTGCTCCTGATGTCAGTAAATGCGCTTTTACGCAAAAGAACTCATTCACAAGCAGAGTAAAACGATTTTTGTGCTTCGCGTAGCGGTCTCACCTAACTCATACAGATTCAGGGTAAAACAATATCTGCGCTCAACAAAAGCGCATCAGGCAAGACAGTTGTTTACATATCATCCAGACCAAGAGGTTATACATAAAACGAAGGGCGGCGAACACCGAAAAAACAGTGGGTAAGGCTGTTAAAAAAAATCAATCGAATTACACTATAGCCAGCAAAAAACAGGAAGATAAATGGTGACACTTGAGGATAACTGGCAGGAACTGAGCGATGCAGAAATGCATTTATATAGTCGCCAGATTTTGCTGGATGGCTGGGATATCGAAGCGCAGGAAAAATTAAAACTGGCCAATGTGCTGATTGTCGGCTGTGGCGGTATCGGCTGTAGCAGTGCTGAACTGTTGGCGCGCGCCGGGGTCGGAAAAATCACCCTCATTGATGCCGATACGATTGAAATCAGTAATTTGCAACGTCAAATTGCCTATAGCGCAGAAGATTTAGGCTTCTATAAGGCCGACATTCTGGCCAAGCGTCTGCAAAAGATTAATCCGTATATTCAGGTACATGCCATCACAGCCAAACTGGATGACAGCAATGCCGCCGAACTGATTGCCCAGCAGGATCTGGTTTTGGATGGCTGCGATAATTTCAGTACCCGCTATCTGGTCAACCGTGTTTGTGTGCAGCATCAGGTGGCGCTGATTAGTGCCTCGGCCATTGGTTTTCAGGGCCAGTTGTTTATGGTAGAAGGTGATTCGGCCTGCTATGAATGCCTGTTTCCAAAAGAAGATCAGGCCAATGAAAGCCTGCGCTGCGCCGATTCTGGTGTGCTGGCCACGACTCCGAATGTGATGGCCAGTTTACAGGCGCATCATACCTTGATCTATTTAGGTCTGGGAATTGCTGCGTTAAAACAGAAGCTGCTGCTCTGGGATGGGCTGAGTTTAAAACAGCGCCTGCTGGCGTTTGAAAAAGACCGAAATTGCCCATGCTGTCAGGCAAGATAAATCTATCTGACATCAATTTTTTGCTACACTGACTCAAATTTAATTTCATCGAAGACATTATGAAAAACAATATCTGGTTAGATGGCCTTCGTTCCGTGGCGCGTATGGGCGAAACGGCGGTCGTGGCGGCCAAAGCCGGCCTGAAATATGCGACTGAAAAACCCAGCAATGCCAAACTGATGCGTGAAACCTTTGAATCGCTCGGTTCAACCTATATCAAGCTGGGACAGTTTATTGCCAGCACGCCGTCCTTGTTTCCACGTGAGTATGTGGAAGAGTTTCAGGGCTGTTTAGATCAAACTCCATCATTGCCGTTTAGCTATGTACAGCAGGTGCTGGCTTCAGAATTCACCGGGCGTGATTTAGGCGAAATTTTTGCCTCGATTGATGAAACCCCGCTAGCTTCGGCTTCCATTGCCCAGGTGCATGCTGCCAAGCTGGTCTCGGGCGAAGATGTGGTGATTAAAGTCCAGAAACCGGGTGTGGAAACCATTTTATATACTGACCTGAATGTGCTGCACTGGGCCACAAAGCTGCTGGAAAAAGCCGTACCAAAAGTAAAATTCGCCTCTCTGGCCGATATTGTCGAAGAAATTAAAGTCCGTATGGTGCGCGAAGTCGACTTTATTGAAGAAGCCAAAAACCTGGATGATTTTGTCAATTATCTGAACCTGACCCAGAATCAGGCTGCAACAGCGCCGAAGGTTTATCATCAGTATTCCACTCGCCGGGTGTTGACCATGCAGCGTCTTTTCGGGGTGCCTTTAACCGATTTTGAAGTGGTAAAACAGTATGCCAAAGACCCGTCGCAGGTGTTAATTACCGCCATGAATACCTGGTTTGGCAGCCTGATGATGTGTAACAGTTTCCATGCCGACCTGCATGCCGGCAACCTGATGTTGCTGGAAGATGGCCGCGTCGGTTTTATTGATTTTGGGATTGTCGGGCAGCTGAAGCCGGAAGTCTGGACCGCTTGTATCGCCTTTATGGATGCCTTGCAGAATACCGACTACACGCTGATGGCGGAAAACATGCTGAAAATGGGCATGACCGATACCCAGATTAACACCCAAGTGCTGGCGCAAGATTTGGAACGTCTGTTTAGTGGTGTACTGCTGGCCGATCCACAGGAAATCCTCAGTTCAAATCCGGCCGATTTAAATGACATCATGATGGATATGGTGGCGGTTGGTGAACGTCATGGCATCCGTTTCCCGCGTGATTTCGCGCTGCTGTTCAAGCAAATGCTGTACTTTGACCGTTTCATGCGTATCCTGGCGCCGTATACAGACATTTATGCCGACCAGCGCTTGCAGATGGTACAAAGTATGGACCCAAATCTGCTGCTCAAACATTAATTTATAGACATCGCCCAGCTTTTATATAACAAGCTGTTGCTGCTACATCGCAAAGTGACACGTGATGCTAATGTAGCAGGCAGGCGATGATTCATGTTATACACGCCCGAGTAATCCGATGGACGCAATTATTATTGAAGGCTTAAAGGTCGAAACAGTGGTGGGCTGTTTTAACTGGGAGCGTCAGATTATCCAGCCTTTGCTGCTGGACTTAAGCATTCAGTGCAGTCTGGAGCAGGCTGCCTGTTCTGATGAACTGGAAGATACCCTGAACTATGCCGAAATTTGCGAAATTTCTGCGCAAGTGATTCAGGCCGCTCAGCCAAAATTGATTGAACATGCAGCAAAGCTGGTGCTGGATGCACTTTTTGCTCACTATCCTACAGTTGAATCGATTATGATTAGCATCCGCAAGCCTGCCATTATCCCGCAAGCCCAATCTGTAGGAATTCGTCTTGAACGCCACCGAAACGATTTTCGCCCTAGCACTGGCGAGTAATTCTCATCCTGAACAGCATTTTCAACAGGCATTTGCTGCGCTGTCGCGTTTGGGGCGTTTGCAGTGTTCCTCGATTTATCTGATTCCGTGCCGGGATGGGATTGGTGCGGATTACTGGAATGCCGCCTGTCTGCTCAAGAGTGAACACAGTGTCGAGCAGATTCTGGCCTTGCTAAAACAGTTAGAAGCAGATTCCGGGCGGGTACGACCTTCACATCAAATCAGTTTAGATGTGGATTTAATTGCTTGGGGGACAAGCCTGGAGCAAATGCAATTTAATCCGAAAAAATTACCGCTGGCTCTGGATGTAAAAATCCCGATGTTCGAGCTGTGGCACAATGCGGCATTTGCCCACCAGCCCCATCCATTTCCTGTAATTCAATGTTCAGCGTGAAGATGACATGACGCATCAGCAAGCCCGGTTTTATACCGGGCTTTTTAAATTAAGTAGATAAATTGGTCGTGTTGATTTTACTTAAGCTTGCACACGCATGATAAAACAGCCTGCGAGGATGCAGGCTGTTTTTGGAATCTTTCATCAAACATGATGAAGATAAAACGCTTAAATATAATAACTGGTCTTGGTCATCAGTTTTGAAATACCGGTCATAGCAATACGTACAGGCGCAGGGAGATCAACCCCGCCTGCATTTAGCGCCGTATCACGATGATGCAGCTCATCCTCGTTCATTTGTTCCAGAATTTTGCGCGAGCGTTCATCATGTGCTGGCAATTGACGAATATGATCTTCTAAATGCAGGCTGACCTGACGCTCAGTTTCAGCGACAAAACCTAAGCTATATTTGTCTCCGGCAATTCCGGCAATAGCGCCCATGCCAAAAGATAGTCCGTACCAGACCGGATTGAGCAGGCTGGTATGGCTATCCAGTTCTTTTAAACGGTCTTCACACCAGGCCAAATGATCCTGTTCTTCAATGGCGGCCTGTTCCATTTCGCGGCGTACATTCGGGAGCTTCGCTGTCAGTGCCTGACCATGATACAGCGCCTGCGCACAAACTTCACCACTATGATTGACCCGCATTAATCCCGCCACATGACGCGCTTCACTCACTGCTAATTGAGTTGGAGTATTTTGCCCAGGATTATCGCGCTGAGCCGAGGTGACACCCGGAACCAGGCTGCGTAAGGCCTGATCAAATGAATGAATAAACTTGTCGAGACCGGTGTAATGACGCATGAATTTAATCCTCCAGAGGGTCTGCTGCAGTATCAAGCATAGACTTGAGTTTAAACAAGAGCCAGATGGTGAATATGGCGCTTAAAACAGCAGTAATGCAAAACAGAATTTTAAGGTCAATTTGCAGCACGCTTAAAATAATAATCGAGAAGATGGCTGAAGAAACCATAAAAATCGCATTTAAAATGTTATTGGCTGCCACCACCCGGGCACGATGCGAGCGCGGTGAATAGGCCTGCATCATGGCATATAGGGGCACAATATAAAAACCGCCACTAATACCGAGCAAGGTCACGGCCAGCATCACATGATAATAACTCCAGCCTTGCTGAAAGACTTCGCTTAAGCCCAGTAGTTCACCAGTTTGTGGTGGTACAAAGGCCAGGGCGGCGGCCAGATAAAATGCAAATACGGTTAAACCGACTGCACCAATCGGCACCATCTTGATATTTACCTCGGTACCGCCAATTTTACGACAGAGTAATGAGCCGACACCAATCCCGACCGAGAAGAAAGTTAGCAATAAGCTGACCACATTTTCAGAAGCATGCAGATTTTGCTGGGTCAGCTGCGGAATTTGGGTCAGATACGTCGCGCCGTAAAACCAGTACCAGGAATTACCGAGTAAAATCAGAAAAATCAGCGGCAGGTTTTTGGCATATTTTAAGGTTTGAATACTGGTACGGAAAAAGTTCCAGTCCACCTGTAACTGCGGTGCAGCAATCGGCTGTTTTAAAATAAAACGGCTGGCAAGATAACCGACCACGGCAATAGCCAGCACGGTCAGGCTGATCCAGAGTAAATTACCAGCGGAGAGGGAAATCACCGCGCCGCCTAGAATCATCCCGACCAGAATGGCAATTGAGGTGCCGGACTGGAACAGCGCATTTCCCGACATCAACTCATTCGGTTTCAGGATTTCTGGCAAAATCGCATATTTGATGGGACCAAAAAAGGTCGATTGGGTACCCATTAAAAACAGGGCAAACATCAGCAACCATAAGTTGCCAATCAGGAAGCCGACCGTGGCCAGTAACATCACCGCAATTTCCAGCAGTTTTAAATAACGCACCAGCTGCGAGCGTTCATATTTATCGGCAATTTGTCCGGCTGTGGCCGAGAAAATAAAATAGGGCAAAATGAACAGCAGTGCTGCCAGATTATTCAGGGTGCTGATACTGCCAGATTGCTGACTGATCCAGCCATAGGTAATCACCAGCAGCAAAGCCTGCTTAAACACGTTGTCATTCAGCGCGCCCAGAAACTGGGTACAGAACATGGGCAAGAAGCGTCGTGTGGCTAGCAAATTTTCATTTTTTTCCATAAGAAGTGGACTTCATTAGTTTTATTAAGAAATGTGACCAATTGATATAATTGCCCGAAAATCATGTATGATATTTTGCAGTGTTTTCACTGTTGAAAAAATCCAATAAATTAGAGTCTGTTAGCGAACATTTCATTGCGGATTTTTCCATTAAAAAGATTAAATTTAGAGTTTTCTATGCTTGTGAACCGAACTTTTAAAAAGTCTGCGCTGTCTAACAGTATGCATGCCATAATTCAGTGGAGGCATTCCAGACAACTTTGTCTGAGCATCTTTTTAAGTTTAGTCGCACAGCAGGGCTTTAGTCAAAATCCTCCCGCAGTGACAGAACCTGCGAGCGATCCGGTCGCATCCGCCGACATGAAACAGGAAATTCGCGATCTGGCGCTTAGCCAGGGTAAAGATACCCCTGAAGAATTAGAAAAAATTGAAAATTTTCAGGCGTCCAGCACTGAGCCGGACAGTCTGGAGATGTTGCAACAGCAGCAAAATAGCAGTGAACCGATAGCCGCGTTTCAGCCAATTGAACTGGAAAATCTGGATGATTTACCGGTAATGCCGGTCGATGCCAATATGGCCGCAGAAATTTTCCAGATCGCTGAACAGGCCAAACAGGAAGCACGCCAGTATCGCGCCGAGCAGAATACTGAAGTACTAATTAATGATGCCACCCAGCAGGAACTGGCTGAAATTAACCAGTCTCCGGTCAATGTCGACCAGCTCATGGACAGTATTCGCGCCGACAGCCAGATTGTGGTGGAAGCGAATACCTCCGGCCGAACCCTGACTGAATTGGGCCTGAATACAGAAGTGGCCGATGCCGATAAACCGGGGTTTTTCCGGCGCTTGCTGTATAAGGTACGTCCACCGCGTGAGTTAAATACTGCACGGGTGCCCCGGATTAGTGCCGATGTGGTGATTACCGGCGCCGAAAATAGTGGTGAAGTTTCCGCAGAGGCCTATGCCACGGCACTGGAAAATCTGCGTGCCAATGTGCGCGGCAAACTGTCCAGTTTTACCCAGGAATCTTTTGCCGATTTTCCCTCGGCTTTACCACAGCTGCGTTCTTTATCTAATCAGGCGGCACAGGCCGTCGGCTTTTATCATGCCGAATTCAAGTTTGAAAAGCTGAATGACAGCCGGGTGCGGGTTCTGGTCACACCAAATACACCGGTGCGTGTGCAGGAGCAGAATATTGAATTTAGCGGCCCAGGTGAGAATCTGGCACAGTTCCAGGTAATTCGCGTCCTGCCCGATCAGGATGTGGGCGATGTGTTTCACCACGGTCTGTATGAAGAGACCAAAACCCGGATTAATGATGCTGCCTCCAATAACGGTTTCTTTGATGGCTATTGGCGCCTGCATGACGTGAAAGTGGCGCAGCCGCAAAATACTGCCGATATTAATCTGCGCTATGAAACCGGCGAGCGTTATACGTTGGGGCCGGCCCAGTTCCGGATGAGCGATCCGAGCAAAGAATTTCCTCTGGATATGGATATTCTGGAAAGCATGGTGCCGTGGGAAGATGGCGCCGATTATACTTTCTGGCGGGTCAACGGTCTGGCCAATAACCTGACCAACTCACGTTATTTTAACTATACGTTGGTCGATACCATGCGTCCCGATCCGCTGGAACGCCCAACAGAGTTGCCACCGGATATTCAGGCCCTGGTTGATCAGCGCAAACTTTCCGCTGAAGACTTCCAGCCGGTTCAGGACCAGAAAGATTTAAGCTCGACTGAAGAAGTGACCCAGTCAGTGGTGGATGAAGACCAGTTTGCCGGCACTCAGGAAGCCGAGCAGAATGAAAACATCCGTCAGCTGCGGGTCGAACAGGAAACCCAGCAGTCAGAAGAAGAACGGCTAAAAGAACAGGCACGTCTGGAAAAGAAAATTCCGGTGATTGTGACTTTGAACGCCGACAAGCTGAACAGTGCAGAAGTGGGTGCCGGTTATGGCACAGATACCGGAATGCGTGTACGTGGCCAGTATCGCCGGGCCATTGTTAACCGTCGTGGTCACTCCTTCGATGCCAACCTGGAACTATCTGAAATCCGCCAGTCTTTAGATGGCCGCTATAGCATTCCCTATAATCATCCACTGAATGACTATATTACTTTGGTGGCCGGTTATGAGCGTGAAGAGCGTAGCGATGTTTCTGCCGGCAATGACCTGTTAATTGAATCGGCAGTGGCCGGCGCCGACCGGATTATTAAAAATCCGCGTGGCAGCTGGCAACATGCTTATGGTCTGCGTTACCGTCTGGACCGTTTAACCCAGAACGGTGTGGTCGATATTGACAAGATTCCTGACGCCTTTATTGGCAATGGTTCCACCGAACAGCAGTCTTTACTGTTTGGTTATGAACTGTCGCGCACCGACAGTAGCCCGCGTGTGAATCCAACCCGTGGTTTCAAGCAGATTTATAAAGTTGAACTCGGCAGTGAAAGCCTGTTGTCCGATGCCGATATGGCAATTTTAAATGCCGGCTGGCGTTTTATTTATTCTCTGGGTGAAAATAACGATCATCAGTTTGTTGGTCGTGCCGATCTGGGTTATATCGTGACCGAAGATTTTAGCAAAGTGCCTTATAATCTACGTTACTTTGCCGGTGGGGATCAGACCATTCGCGGTTTTGACTTTAAGAGCCTGTCTCCGCAAATTGATGGCTTTAAAATTGGTGGACAAGCACTTGGGGTGGGCTCACTGGAATATAACTATCAATTCAGGGAAGGCTGGCGCGCAGCAATTTTTAGCGATTTTGGTAATGCCTATGATGCCGATTTTAGCAATCCGACCGAATACAGTGTCGGTTTAGGGGTACGCTGGGCATCACCAATTGGCCCGATTCGGGTCGATGTCGCTTCGGGCATTTCGGATGAGAATCATCCAATTCGTCTGCATTTCTTTATTGGCTCGCAATTATAAAATTAAGATTTAGAGAGAACTATGGCTGAAGTTGAACAGCAACCAAATACACCCGCGCCTGTACCCAAAAAGCGCAGAATAGTCAGAAGTGCCTTGTTGTCACTGCTGTTTATGGTGGTGTTGCTGGTATCGGCTTTGGCAATCATGTTCTCGACCGACCGTGGCAGTAAATTCCTGCTCGACCGGGTGCTGGAACGTCAGCAGATCATTCAGTATGAATATGAAGGCGGAAACTTATTACGCGGTATTATCCTGCGCAATATTCTGGTTACGCTAAAATCAGTCGATGTCAAAATTGACCGCGCTGATGTCATGCTGGGCTGGCGCGCCGTGCTGAATAAGGAAATCCATTTTACCCATGCCGATGTGCGTAATCTGCAAATTACCACCAAAGGACCGCCAAGTGATGGACCATTCAAGTTTAATGAAATCCGTCTGCCTTTTGTACTTCGGCTTGATCATGCCGATCTGGACCGTTTGCTGATTCAGACCTCGGGCGGCAGCAAAGTCAATTTTTATGATGTAATCCTGAACGATGCGCTGTGGTCGGGCACCAAACTGGAATTTGAAGATTCCAGTATGCGTATGGATTATCTGTCGGTCAAAAATGCCAGCGGCGATATGGATTTTTATGGCAAATATCCGCTGAATGCCATTGGTGATGTGAATTTACCTTCGTTAAACAACAGCCTGAATATTCATGATATTAAAGTCGTCGCCAAAGGGTCTTTAGATACCGTTCAGGCCGGGGTGGCGACCTATACGCCCGATTTGCTCACCGGTTGGGTGGTGCTGCATCCAATGCGTAAAAATGTGCCGATGTTTGGCGAGCTGCAGTTCAATCAATACCATTGGCCGCTGTTACAAGATTGGGAGCTGTATACAGAAGACGGCACAGCCAAGTTTAAGGGTGATATCAAGCGTCTGGATTTAGATGTCGCTACCGATCTGACGGGTAAAGATCTTCCAAAAGGACAATATACCGCGCTTATGCATACCGATCTGGTCAATCAGCTGAACATCAGCAACTTAAATGGCCAGCTGATGCAGGGCGCCGTGAATGTGGCTGGTGTGGTCGGCTGGAACGAGCGCGTCAGCTGGGATATTACCGGTCGTCTGGACAAGATTAATCCGAAAGACCCACTCATTCCGCAAGTGGTGCAGGATTTTCTGCCGCCAAGTCTGGATGCTCAAATTGCCTCTAAAGGCCATTTAGAAAATGGAACTCATCTGACGGCGCAGGTCGATTTCGACCGCTATGAAACCTGGAACCTGAAACTGGATCAGAATGCGCCGAAAAACCGCCAGCCAAACCCCATGGTACTGGATGTGCGCTGGAACAATATTGACCGCGCGATGCCTTATATTGGCTGGTTATCCAGTGAATCGGGTGATGTGCAGATGGCCCTGGTCGAAGGCCAGCAAAAGATTTTTGTCGCAACCCAGGTGGCGCAGCATGAGCAGGGTGCTTTACCAGCGGGCATGTATAAGGCTGAGCTGAATCTGAAGAACAATAATCTGGATGTACCAAGCTTTAGTTATAACGCCGGCGCCAGCACCTTGACGGGCCGTGCGCTGATTGAACTGCCAACCGACAAACGCCAGCTCAAATGGAATGCTACCTTAAACGCGGATAATTTTAATCCGAAAATCATTGCTGATGCTGCTCCGGTCAATCTGCTGAATGGCCGTTTGCAGGCCAATGGTTTTGCCCGTCCAAACCAGCAGATTATTCATTTAAACAATATTGATTTACGCGGTCGTCTGGCCGAGCAGGATGAAACAGTGCATTTGACCGGGAACAGTACCGTGGCCTTGCTGTTTCATGATGAGCGTGCGGGTGGCGGCTTCAAGAGCTTTGCGGTCAATTATGATGGCGCACTCAACAGCAGTCTGCTGCAAGCCAGTCAGGGCAGTTTAAAGCTGAAACTGTCCGGTACACCGGAGCTGATCAAGATTTCAGACCTGCGTCATGACGGTGTGGCCGGGCAGATTCTGGCCAATGGTATGCTGAACCTGAAAAATGGCATTGGCTGGAACCTGAACGCCTCTTTAATCCGCTTTAAACCGCATTATTTTGTCTCGAGTGTGCGCGGCGAGCTGTCGGGCAATGTACGTACCCAAGGGGTTTGGTCAGATCAGCTTAAACGCATCAATATTGAAAAGCTCAATTTGGCCGGCATGATCAACAATAAACCGGTACGTGGTACCGGTAATCTGGCCCTGTTGATGGATGCCAATCAGCAAGGTTTCCTGCCGCAGCAGTTTGAGGCCAATAATTTATATCTGGCCTATGCCAAGAACCAGATTCAGGCTACTGGTAATGCACAAAACCTGAGAATTAAACTGAATGCACCAGCACTGTATGAACTGTATGCCGGTTTGCGTGGCCGTGCTTATGGCTATTTAAATGTGCAGTCGCAACCACGTTTGCAGGCCACCGCCAATCTGGTGGTCGATGATTTTGGTTTAAATAACCTGTTTAGCGTGCGCAAAATGCGTTTACGCGGTGAATTGCCGACCTCGGAAAATACCCCAACCTTGCTTACGGCCAGTCTGGAAAATTTACGTAGCGGCAACCGTGAAATTCAAAAAGGCGAGATTTCACTGGCCGGTACCCGCCAGGCGCATCTGCTGAAAGTGAAAGCGGAAAACCGTTTAAGTAGCTTCTATGTGCAGCTGGCCGGCGGCTTTAATGCTGAAAATAACTGGCTGGGTCAAATCCAGAAAGGTGATTTTGACTCCTTAAGAACCCGTCTGGTGCAGCGTCAGAATGCCTCGGTCATCTTCCAGACCAAAACCAGTGATCTGTTTGTGGGTGCGCATTGCTGGATGAGCCAGCAAAGCCAGTTGTGTTTTGACCAGCCAATTCGGGTCAATAAAAACCGAGGCAATGTGTCCTTTGTAACGCGCAATGTCGACCTGAATGATTTTGCCGCCTTTATGCCGGAAGGTCTGGCGATTACCGGTAAAGTCAATGGACATGCCAAAGCCTCCTGGGCACAAGGCCAGCGGCCAAAAATTGATGCACGTCTGGTAACCCGTAATGGGGTCATTGGTCTGGCAGGTGATGACCCGCAAGAACTGGGTTCGACCTTAAGCTATGATCAGGTGGCTGTGGTGGCTAAAAGTATTGCCGAAGGTCTGCAAATTCGACTGGATGTGAAAACCCCGGAAATTGGTGCCGGTTATGCCAATGTTATTATTGATCCATATACCGAGCGTAAGCCGATGCGCGGTGAAATTGCCTTTAATGAAGTGCAGTTAAAAGTCTTTAAGCCGTTTATTGCCGATGTGCGTTCTATGGCTGGGGTATTGTCCTTTGCCGGTAAGGTCGGCGGTACGTTAACCCAGCCATTACTGACCGGTGAAATGCGTCTGAAAGATGGTGCCATCAGCATGATTTCCCTGCCGGTGAACCTGACCAATGTGCAGCTGTATTCCTCGATTAGACAGGATTCGGCCACAATTAATGGCGCATTTAACAGTGGTCAGGGCGTGGGACATTTAACCGGTCATGTTGACTGGAAAGGCGTACCGAAAATTCAGCTGAACTTAAAAGGGGATAATCTGCTGGTGCGTCAGGCGCCGCTAATTACTGCCATTGTGACGCCGGATTTATCCATGGAGGTTTTCCCGACTCAGAAACGTTTAAGCTTAAATGGCAAGGTCGATGTGCCGCGTGCGTTAATTTCCATGCCTGAGGCTTCCGATCCGGTGGTGAATCTGTCTTCGGATGTGCGTGTGGTGCATGAAGGGCAAGACCAGCTGGCGGTATTACGCTCTGCGCGTCCTTGGGATATTCGTGCCGATCTGGAACTGAATCTGGGCGATCAGGTCATCTTCCAGGGCTTTGACAGCCGTATTCCACTGGTGGGCCGTCTGTATCTGAGTCAGCGTGGTCTGGAAACCGCCATGCGCGCCAATGGTGCAATTGGGGTTAGCCAGCGCGTCAAGATTGAAGCCTATGGCCAAAGTCTGGATTTAAACCGTGCCATCGCCCGTTTTAATGGACCATTAGCCAACCCGAGTCTAGATATTGATGCCAACAAGAGCGTACAGGGCAGCGTAGTCGGGGTGCGGGTGACCGGAACGGCTTCTGGTCCGAATATTCAGGTCTATAACGATGCCGGCTTGTCCGAGCAGGAAGCACTAAATGCCCTGATTACCGGCCGGATTAACGAAGGTGCCAGCGGTTTAAGCCAGACCGACAGTTTCCGTTCCGATGTCAACAATACCATTGCGGCGGCAGGTATCAGTCTTGGTTTAGGCGGCACGCGTGCCCTGACCAACCAGATTGGGCGTACCTTTGGTTTAAGTGGGTTGGCTTTAGATGCACAGGGTACGGGGGATGATACCCAGGTCAGCCTGACCGGTTATATCACTCCGGATCTGTTTATCCGTTATGGCGTGGGCGTGTTTACCCCGGTGAACAAGCTGACTTTGCGTTATCAGATGAACAAACGTTTGTATCTGGAAGCCAGCCAGTCGCTGGAACGTGCCGTGGATATTTTCTATAACTGGCGTTTCTAAGCCGTCTATTCTGAACTTGAAAATGCGCTCAACACGGGCGCATTTTTTCTGGCCGATTTCTCATTCACGATAACTTTGATTATCATAGCGGAAATAGGAGAGTATGCATGAACAAACTATTCGCTTTGGCTGCCGTAATTGCATTGGCCGGCTGTGCAGAGAAAAAGCCCTTAACCCCGGAAGAGCAATGGAAAGGTTACTGTACCAGTGTTGGTAATGCAGCACGAACCATCATGCTGGATCGTCAAAATGCCATTGAAAAAGATCAGGCACTGGCTCATGCGGACAAAGTAGAAGATGAAACCACACGCAAATTTATTTTTGAGATTATTGAAACGGTCTATGCCATGCCTGAGCAGGAAGTGAAGGGTGATGTAGATGCCGCGCGTGAGAAAATTAAAGCGCAATATACAGAAAAATGTCTGGCTACGCCGTATGACGAAATGCCGGATTATCGACGTTTTTAAGTCATGAACCCAAAATGCCAGATGACATATCCGTAATCTGGCATTTTTTTATGCTCACTATTTCTGCATATAGATAAAAATAATCAAAATTCGCTGCGTTGATTTATATTTTAAGCGGATATTTAACCTAATTTTCCTTCCTCTACTTATTTCTAAATAGCCTAAGCAATATAAATATATATTGTGACACTTTTCTTTAGCACCAATATAGAAAAGCTTATCTTTTTAATGAATAATGGATTTAACAATAGCCAGAAGAAAGGAGCACATCATGGACGTGATTGGTTATCTGCATCATGCAGATTTGCTCTTGGAAGATGAACAGGGCGTGACCATTATTGGCAATAGCAACTATGTGCTCAGTATTGGAGATAAAGTCTATTTTCAACAACTTATTGATGCTGACAGCAAGCGTTATCAGGTCAATATCTCCTTTGCCAGTGCCGGGCATACTACCCTGCATGAAGATGAAATTCAGGTCAAATTTGAGGGCAGTCGCGAACATCTGCAGCAATATTTAAACAGTACAACGGTACACTAAGGTTGAATAGTAATTGGAACCCGGAAAAGGCAGCATAGTGTTGCCTTTTTTCTATTTAGAATTCGGTTAAAGTGGATTAAAAGCAGCAATGACGGGTCTAAACGTGCTCCGCTTGATTATTGTATAAACAATATGAACATCATTTAGTTATAAAATAATGAGCATCACAAAGAAACACCTTCCTTGCATTAACTTTTAACTGGAATTTTAGTAAAATTTTGCAGTCCATATTACTTGTGAAGCTTTGAACAAGCTGGAATTCACAGGTAATTTTTTAAAAAAGAGGAATAACACCGTGCTAGAAGCTTACCGCCAACACGTTGAAGAACGTGCCGCACTCGGAGTCCCACCGAAGCCACTTGATGATGCTCAAACCGCTGCATTAGTTGAATTATTAAAAAACCCGCCAGCTGGTGAAGAAGCTTTCTTGGTTGATTTGCTTGAAAACCGTGTTCCAGCGGGTGTAGACCAAGCTGCTTATGTAAAAGCTGCTTTCCTGTCTGCTGTTGCAAAAGGCGAAGCGACTTCTCCATTAGTTTCTAAAGAACGTGCGGTTTACTTACTAGGTACTATGCTTGGTGGTTATAACGTAGCGCCTTTAGTTGAACTTCTGGAAAATGCTGAACTTGGTGGTTTAGCGGCTGACGCTCTGAAGAAAACCCTGCTTGTATTTGATGCATTCCACGACGTTGCTGAAAAAGCAAAAGCGGGCAATGATAATGCGAAAGCAGTACTTCAATCATGGGCTGAAGCTGAATGGTTCACTAGCCGTCCAGACGTTCCAGAAGAAATCAAACTGACTGTTTTCAAAGTAACAGGCGAAACGAATACTGACGACTTGTCACCTGCACAAGACGCGTGGAGCCGTCCAGACATTCCATTGCACGCAAATGCAATGCTGAAAAACGTTCGTGATGGTATCAACCCAGAAGTTCCTGGTGAAGTTGGTCCATTAAACCAAATTAAAGAACTGATCGCGAAAGGCAACCAGGTTGCTTACGTTGGTGACGTTGTTGGTACCGGTTCTTCTCGTAAATCTGCAACGAACTCTGTGCTTTGGTTCTTCGGTGACGAACTTCCACACATTCCAAACAAAAAAGACGGCGGTTACTGCTTAGGCGGTAAGATTGCTCCGATTTTCTTCAACACCATGGAAGATGCGGGTGCATTACCAGTTGAGATCGATGTTTCTAACATGAACATGGGTGATGAAATCACACTGAAAATCGATCACGCTGCTGCAAAAGTAACTGCGTTCAAAAACGGCGAACAAATTGCTGAATCTGAACTGAAAACTCCAGTGCTTCTAGACGAAGTACGTGCTGGTGGCCGTATTAACCTGATCATTGGTCGTGGTTTAACTGGTAAAGCACGTGAAGCTTTAGGTCTTGAGCCATCTTCTTTATTCCGTACTCCAGTACAACCTGCTGACTCTGGCAAAGGCTTCACTTTAGCGCAGAAGATGGTTGGTCGTGCATGTGGTCTTCCAGAAGGTCAAGGCGTTCGCCCTGGTACTTACTGCGAACCGAAGATGACCACTGTTGGTTCTCAAGATACAACTGGTCCTATGACTCGTGACGAGTTAAAAGACCTGGCTTGCTTGGGCTTCTCTGCTGACCTGGTAATGCAATCTTTCTGTCACACAGCTGCGTATCCAAAACCAGTTGACGTGCAAATGCAACACACACTACCTGACTTCATCATGAACCGTGGTGGTGTATCTTTACGTCCAGGCGACGGTATTATCCACTCTTGGTTAAACCGTATGCTTCTTCCAGATACAGTAGGTACTGGTGGTGACTCGCATACTCGTTTCCCAATTGGTATTTCATTCCCGGCGGGTTCTGGTCTGGTAGCGTTCGCTGCTGCGACTGGTGTTATGCCACTGGATATGCCTGAATCTGTACTTGTGAAGTTCAAAGGTAAAATGCAGCCTGGTATCACTCTACGTGACCTGGTACACGCGATTCCTTACTACGCAATTAAAGAAGGTGACCTGACTGTAGAGAAGAAAGGTAAGAAAAATATCTTCTCTGGTCGTATCTTAGAGATCGACTTAACAGAAATGGAAACTGACTTAACTGTTGAGCAAGCATTCGAATTGTCTGATGCTTCTGCTGAACGTTCTGCTGCAGGCTGTGCGATCACGCTTTCTGAAGAGAAAGTTGCTGAATACCTACGTTCTAACATCACCATGCTGAAGTGGATGATTTCACAAGGTTATGGCGATGCTCGTACTATGGCGCGCCGTGTTGAGAACATGGAAAAATGGTTAGCGAACCCATCACTGCTGAAAGCTGATGCTGATGCTGAATACACTAAAGTGTATGAAATTGACCTTGCTGACATCAACGAACCTATCCTGTGCTGCCCGAACGATCCAGATGATGCGAAACTGCTTTCTGACGTTCAAGGCGACAAGATTGATGAAGTATTCATCGGTTCTTGTATGACGAACATCGGTCACTTCCGTGCAGCTGGTAAACTTCTAGATAAAGTTCCTGGTGGTTCTTTATCTACTCGTCTATGGTTGGCTCCTCCAACGCGTATGGACGAACACCAGTTAATGGAAGAAGGTTTCTTCAACATTTATGGTAAAGCTGGCGCGCGTACTGAAATGCCAGGTTGTTCATTATGTATGGGTAACCAAGCACGTGTTGCTCCGAACACGACTGTAGTGTCTACATCTACACGTAACTTCCCGAACCGTTTAGGTCAAGGCGCGAATGTATACTTGGCTTCTGCTGAGCTTGCATCTGTTGCTGCGGTTCTTGGTAAATTACCAACTCCAGAAGAGTATCAACAATACGCTTCTCAAATCGACAGCATGTCTGCTGACATTTACAAGTACTTGAACTTCGATCAAATGTCTGAATATACAGATGCTGCTGAAAATGTAGATACGAAGAAAATTGCTGCTGCTCAATTAACCTAATTTATTGAAAAATAAATTAAATTGAGTTAGAAATAAGGGCTGAGTAATCAGCCCTTATTTTTATACTAATTTTCTCTGTACACGACAAAAATAGATAACTCATTGAAATAATGTCACAATAATTGTTTTCTAACGACGAATACTATGACACATCTCAATGAGTTATATCTTATCTTAAACAAATCTCTAAAATGGAACA
>NZ_VOYR01000012.1:0-102675 GCF_013420185.1 Acinetobacter sp. YH01025
CAGTTGTGCTGGCGACAATAGCAAGAGTGAACCACCTGATCCCTTCCCGAACTCAGAAGTGAAACCTCTTAGCGCTGATGGTAGTGTGGGGTTACCCATGTGAGAGTAAGTCATCGCCAGCTCATTATTCAAAATCCCCCTAGCTTAAACAGCAGGGGGATTTTTTTATGCGGGAAATTTGTGTGGGAAATAAAGATAAGTAGAATCAAAATGACAGTGAAATGAGAAAAATAGAGAAGATTAACCTTCCTCTTGATTTCTCAACTGTCGGCGAGCATGTTTTAAAGCCGTTCTTAAACCTTCTTCAAGCGTCGGATGATAGAAAGGCTTAGCAAGAAGTTCATCTAACGTTACCCCTTCATCAATCAGCCAGGCAAAAGTATGGGCAAAATGTTCGGCAGATTTTACAAAGAGTTCTGCGCCTAATAACTGGCGTGTACGTTTATCAATATAAATTTCGACAGCGCCTTTATTTTTAGCCAGAACCATCGCCCGACCTTGGCGCTCATAAGAAACCTTTCCAATCACAAAGTCGATGTTCTTGTTTTTAAGCTGTTTATAGCTTTGGCCAGCAATTGCCATTTCCGGTTGACTAAACACAATACTCAGCGGTGTTAAGTCTTTTAAACTCTTCAGTTTTGGATAATTAAGGCAGTTATGCACTGCACCTCGGCCTTCATGGGCTGCTTCATGCTGAATGGGGGTAGAAGTATGCGCATCACCAACCACAAAAATTGGGTAATTTCCCAGTTGTTTGGTTTGTGGATCAATCGGTAGCTCTTTAAGATTACCAAATTGAGAGTCAATCTGTTGTAGATTCAGCGAATCTAAATGACTACGACGGCCGGTGGCCACCAATACGTAATCAACCATAAGGTGCTGCGTTTGACCTTGCTCGCTAAACTCAAGCTTGACCTGATTGCCTACCTTTTCCACTTTTTGCGGTAAGACTTCAAACTTAATCTTTAATTCATTGCTGAGAAGTTCTTGGGCGAGTTGTTGCAGATCAGGGCTGGTCAGGGCACCAACACGACGGCTTCGTGCGAATATTGTCGTATCACAGCCCAACCTTTGCATGGCTTGAGCCAGCTCCAGTGCAATGACACCACTGCCAATCACGGCTAAAGATTTAGGGATGGCGTCTAGTTCAAAGATTTGATCTGAGGTAATCAGTCGTTCACCGAGCTGCTGCTTCCATTCAGCGTCATAGGTTGGGGTAGAGCCGACAGCCAGAATAAAGGCTTTGGCCTGATATTGCTGTTGGTTCACCTGTACGGTTTGAGCATCAATAAACTCTGCCTTGCCTTGAATTTTGTGTTGTGCATCCCAGCTTTCGACTTCTTTTAAAGTGGCTTGAGTGAAATGGTCACGCAAAGCGCGGACATGCGGCATCACCTGTGTGGTATCGACCTGTGCTTTGATGTTGAGACCGACTTTATTTGCCTCGTGTAAATCATGTAGGCGATGTGCAGCAGAAATCAGCACTTTACTGGGCATACAGCCCACTCGGGCACAGGTGGTGTCCCAGGAACCGTCATTAATAATAAGAATATTTTGTGTGTGCTTGATGGCTTCTTGATAAGCAGTGATTCCTGCTGTGCCTGCACCAATAATGATGAGATCGTACATGTGTAGATAACTTCACGTAATAAATAATTTTAGGCTAACACAAGTAAAACATTTATCATCCTTTCATTTACATAAAGCAGTAACTATGGTTACATATCTGATAATATTAATTATATATTTGACCAACTCGTTGTTTTGAGGGATTTAGGGGGGAATAATTCGGTGAAAAACAAAGAAATTAGTTTAAAGTTCTCAGCAGTTGCTTTAGCAGTTTTATTGACCGGCTGTGGAGGTGGTGGGAGTGATGGTTATTATGGTGGTGGCACTTCTCAAGTTAAACCAGAAAATTCTAATGGTATTCAACAGCCAACTTTATCAGCTTTGAATATCTCTGATGTAAAACTAATAGATACTAATAATTTGAATACTGCCATTATAACTAGTGCAGGGGTATTGGCTACAGTAAAAGTTACTGATCAGAATGGTCAACCTGTTAGTGGAGCTTTAGTTACATTTACTGGTGAGAATGTTATTTTCGGTACTTCAAATGGCGCAGTTATCACTAATTTAGACGGTATTGCGAATATTTCTGTAAAACCTTTAGATTCAAAAGATACAGGTAGTTATAAATTATCAGCTTCTGCAGAAAGTAATGAAAAAACTGCTAAATCAAATGATTTGTATTTTTCAATAGAGCCTTTTAAAACTAAATTATTAGATTTAACAGCAGTACCAAATGAAATTGATGCTGGTGGTTCCTCGACTATTACATTAAAAACTGTAGATCCTGTAAGTAATGCTATTCAAAGTAATGTTCAGGTTAATTTTTCTGCTAATTGTGGCACCTTTGAAAATAATTCAGTGTTATCAAATCAAGGTATGGTAGAAACCAAATATATTGCTATTTCTTCAGGCGGACAATTATGTACTGGTCCACAAGTAATTTCTGCATTGGCAAATAATGGTGCGATATCAAGTACAGTCAATATTACTGTTAAATCAATTAAAGCAAATTCATTAGTTTATACCTCAAATGAAATTAAGCTTGGCACAGTTAATAGCGGATCTTCAACTGCGGGGCAAGTGGAATTTACGGTTTATGCTGATAACGTTCCAGCAAAAGACCAAGATGTTCGTGTTGAATTAATTAATGCTCCTCATGATTTAAGCTTTGTTTCATTAGGAAATACAGAAAGCAAGATAATTAAATCAGATGCCGCAGGAAAAGTAGTATTAAATCTTTATCCTGGTAGTTTGCCTGGTCCTATAGAAATAAAAGCTACTCTTGTTTCAGATCCAACTATTTTTGCTTTGACTAAAAGTGTTTCCGTAGCAACTGGACGTGTTTCACAAAATGGTTTAAGTCTAGCTGTTAGTAAAAATTCACTACAATGGGATGTGGATGGAGATAAAGCTACAATTACAGCACGTTTAAGAGACCGGGTAGGTAATAAAGTTCCAAATGGCACGGTGATTAGTTTCGTTTCTGAAGGTGGGAGCATTACGCCAAATTGTTCTACTGCAGATGGTGAGTGTTCAGTTACTCTTCAAACCCAAAATCCACGCCCATTAGATAATCGGGTAACAGTTCTTGCCTTTGTTGAAGGTGATAAGCAATATATTGATAAAGATTCTGACAATCGGTATACAGCTGGTATTGATGAACTAGTAAGTAATATTGGTGATTTCTTTAGAGACGATAACGAAAATACTATTTTTGAAGCAGCTTTAGGTGAGTTTTTATATAAGCGAGGAGCTACTGGAGCTACATGTGCCCCAAGTACTTTCAAACAACCTAATATAGCAGGGACTTGTAATACTGGCTTAGAAGCGGTCATAAGAGAACAGTTAGTTTTTGCATTTAGTGATGATACACCTACTGTTACCTCTGCTAATATTAATTCAGACAAGACGAATTTTAGTTTTAAACTATTTGGTAATACTCTTAGATCTGTACCAATGCCAACAGGGACAACAGTTGATGTAGTTGCGGAAGATAATACAGATAAGAACGAATTATCTTGCACGGCAGAATTGTGGAGTGGAAATCCAACTGTAGCTTCTGTGTTTAATTTATTAACACCAAGTACTTTTGTAAATAGTAGTCAAGTAAATTATTCATATCGTTTAAAAGGGTGTGGTACTGGCGATAGTCTGATTTTGTCAGTCACAGCTCCCAACGGCAAAATCACTAAAGATGAGTTCAAACTTTTTTAAAACCAAAAAAACAGCGCCTCGGCGCTGTTTTTTTATGGGAGTTTAAATAAAAACTATAAAGAGGTCCCCACACTCACCCCCACCGTTGGGCGGACATCCATGGAGCTACAACCTGCCAATACACATGTACAAATCAGCATGATCCAGATTTTATTCATGCAATAACCCCTGATTTTTTGCCTGATTAAATAAGGCTGCCGAGCGTGAACCACTACGACAGACCATTAAAATCGGTTTCGGTAGTTCATTATAGTATTTCGCAAACTCTTGCACATCGGCCTGGGAAATTGCACCGCTGCTGACCGGTTGATAAATCACGCTAACCCGGGATTTCTCGGCAATGTCACGTAATTGATTCACTTTCACCGTGTTACCTGCTTCCTGATCAGGGCGGTTTACAATCACCGATTTAAACCCATCTTGCAGCAAGATCTTAAATTTCTCAGGTGTCATTTGCCCAGAAACACTAAGATTGGCATTTAACGCACGGCTAAAATCACTGGCAGCAACGCATAGGGAGGTCGTGGTCATTGAGAGCGCCAAAACCATCCCCATCCACAACGATTTAGTCATCTAACAGGTCCATTTGTTTGGCCAGTTGATATAAGTTATTTGAGCGGTTGCCGGTACGGCAGAACATCAGAACCGGTTTTGGCAATTCATTAAAGTGATTGGCAAAGGTGCGGACGTCTAATTCGGTGATTTGCCCAGCCACCACCGGTTGATAGACATAATCTAACCCTGCATTACGCGCTGCATCTTCAATTTGTGCGCTGGTCGGTTGTTCCGGGCCACCTTCCATGTCTGGACGGTTGTTAATAATTGATTTAAAGCCTTTTTCAACCACTTGGGTTACGTGTTCCGGGCCAATTTGACCTGCAAAGCCAACATGCTCACTCATAATGCCACTCCATCATCCATATCTGAATATTATGCTCTATAATACCACTAGCCAGATTTTCGCGCAGATTGTTCTGAAATATTTATAAACGATTACAACCATAAAACAACGCACTGGAGCAGCCATGCATGCCTATACTGTCGAGCCTCTCTATGTCAAAAGCGGTCAGGAGGTCATTGCTGCCGATTTTTACCTGCCAAAAACTTCCACTAAACCAGCCGTGATTTTAATGGCGCATGGTCTGGCCGGCCTGCGTCAGTTCAAGTTGGTGCAATATGCCAAACGCTTTGCCCGCGCCGGTTATGCGGTGGTGCTGTTTGATTATCGCTATTGGGGCGGCAGTACCGGGCGTCCGCGGGAGCTGGTGTCGTTGTCGCGGCAGCTGGATGACTGGCGTACCATGATTTCACATGTACA
This sequence comes from Acinetobacter sp. YH01025, assembly GCF_013420185.1. Taxonomy (NCBI): domain Bacteria; kingdom Pseudomonadati; phylum Pseudomonadota; class Gammaproteobacteria; order Moraxellales; family Moraxellaceae; genus Acinetobacter; species Acinetobacter sp. YH01025. The sequence goes on from NZ_VOYR01000012.1 coordinate 5,105, forward strand.
GGAACGGCAATCGGTGGATGGGCGGCGGATTATCCTGTGGGGTACAGCGCTAAGTGGCGGCTATGTTTTAACTTTGGCTTCGCAGTTAAACCATTTAAAAGCGGTGATGGTGCAGGTGCCATTTGTGGATGGTGCGGCCAGTGCCAAGCTGTATCCGATTCAGCAGCTGCCACGTGCCTTAAAAATTTCCAGTCAGGATTATATGGGCGCTAAAGTCGGCTTAATGCCAAAAACCTTGCCGGTAGTTGATCCGAAAGGGCTGTGTTTCTTACCGACGGCGGATAGTTATGAAGGTTATCTGTCGATTTTACATCCAGATTTTTACTGGAGTGGCGAGATTCCGGCACGGGCGCTGTTTCATCTGATCCGTTATCGGCCGATTCAGGATGTGCGCCAGATTAATATTCCGGTGCTGTTTATTGCCGCCAAACGCGACAGCCTGATCCCGATTGAATCGAGTCGTGAAACAGCCACCAATATTGCGCCTTATGTGCAATATCATGAATGGGATATGCAGCATTTTGATGTTTATCATGGCCAATATTTTGAAAAAGCCGTCAAGACTCAATTAGAATTTCTACATCAGCATATTGGAGTAAGCTAAATGATTGTTGTCTGTCCAGCCTGTAGTGCCAAAAACCGTGTTCCGGAGGATAAGCTAACTGCCCATCCAACATGCGGACAATGTCATCAGGCTTTAATTCCACTGGCGCCGATTGACCTGAATGAGCAGAATTTTAGCCAGTTTATCCAGCACAGTGATTTACCAATCCTGATCGACCTGTGGGCAGAGTGGTGTGGACCCTGCAAGATGATGGCGCCGCATTTTGCCCAGGTTGCGGCGCAATATCCGCAAGTAATTTTTGCCAAAATTAATACTGAAGAAAATCCGCGTTTAAGCAGTGCTTTTAATGTGCGCAGTATTCCCACGCTGGTGTTGATGAATAAGACCACCGAAATTGCTAGAATAAGCGGCGCATTAAGATCGACCGAACTGAAACAGTGGTTAGATCAGCACTTAACTTCAAATCCTTAATCACGCCCGGAGCGAATGTGTCAGATTCTCAACTAAAACCGGAAGGGACGCTCTCTCTTCAAACCATTGCTATGCCTGCCGATACCAACTGGAGTGGAGATGTGTTCGGGGGCTGGATTGTTTCGCAGATGGACTTGGCCGGGGCAATTCATGCCGAGCGTTTTACCCAAGGCCGCTGTGCTACCATTGCCATTAACCAGATGACTTTTCTGGTGCCTGTGAAAGTGGGGGATGTGATCAGCTGCTATACCAAAATCCTGAAACTGGGCAATACCTCAATTCAGATGCAGATTGAAGTCTGGGATAGCCATGACAGTTCACGTGCAGCAAAACGTGTTACCGAAGGCGTCTTTACCTTTGTCGCAGTGGATGTCAAAGGCAACAAGCGTCAGATTTCCGAAGAAGTGAAGCAGAAGTATCTGGAATCGAAAGCTGTATAATTTGTGCGCTCAAAGATCAAAAATCCCAGTTCTGAAACTGGGATTTTTTTTATGACTTAAAGTGGGTTAACGGGCTTTTTTAAGCTGATCTTTGCTGACCCAGGCCCAGAGCATTTCACATTGAATTGGCGCTTCACCCGATTCATCGGTCACTTCGACTGCAACCAGCGTTTCACCTTTTTCGGTGTGTTGCATCAAGTGCTGCTGTTCTGCACTCAGCGTTGCGACTGCGGTCATGGCGCCTTGGGTCGGGCGTTTAAAATCAACTTTAAAGCTTTTAATTAACACAATCGAGTGATCGGGCACATTCATGCCGGTGACAAAGCCGGTGGCAGTTTCTGCAATTAGCGCCATAGCACAGGCATGTACCTGGCCAATATGGTTTTGCATGGCTTTATGATTGTCAATTTTCACCACCACTTTGGCCGAACTGACTTCGAGATATTTTAATTTGGCTGTCCCCACCATAGGCACGATCCGGCCAAAGGCTTTGCTCCACAAAGTGGTGCGAATCACCTGTGGAAATTTTGCTGTCGCTTTGACTAATTTTGCTAAACGATTCGCTTGTGCCATGATCGATTCCTATGCGGGAGCAAAGAGCTTAATCTTTGAAGTTGTTAAATTGCAGTGGCAGACCAAATTGCTGTTCTTTTAAAAACGCCATCACTTGCTGCAAGGTGTCGCGTTTTTTATCCGTCACACGGATTTTGTCGCCCTGAATAGAAGATTGCACTTTAATGCCGCTTTCTTTAATGGCTTTATTAATTTTTTTCGCGGTATCAGAGTCAAGACCATCTTTAAGCTTCACCGTCTGAATCACATTTTTACCTGAGGCCGTGGCTTTCTGCGGGTCTAGTGCCTGCACATCAATCTTACGTTTATAAAAATGATTCTCCAGCATGGTATATACTTGCTCACATTGGAAATCACTTTCGGTTTTGATTTTGATCTCTTTGGCTTTCTCATTCAGTTCGATAGAAACATCTTGACCACGGAAATCGAAACGTGTTGCGATTTCTTTTTGAGTATTCTGAACTGCATGATTTACTTCAAAAATTTCTAATTCTGAAACAATATCGAAAGATGGCATAGTTTAGACCTTTACAAATGGAAAGAATATCTGAGATGCTAGGGATGTTTTCTTCATTTGCCAAGTGTTGTTTACATCAAAGGAGTGCACAATGATCCGTAAGCAAGAAATTACAACATTTGAGTTCCCAGAAAATGCAATCATCTGGGATGTCCGTGATGCAAGTGCTTATGCTGAAGCGCATATTCAAGGCGCAGTCAATCAGCCAATTGCCAACTTGTCAGCAGATAGCTTGACTCAGGTGTCAGCGGATCAACCGATTTACATCTTATGTGGCGGTGGCAGCAAAGCGCCGCGTGCGGCTGAATTGTTAGAAGAGCTGGACAGCTCACGTGAATATGTGGTGCTGATGGGCGGTACCCGTGCTGCACGTGATGCTGGTTTGCCTTTGGTTCAAGGGCAATAATCAAAAAGCGCCGTCAGGCGCTTTTTTATGAACACTGTTTATCATTGACTAAAAAAGATCAGAATACTCTCTCACATGATCAAGCATTTAAAATGAAGAAAATAAATGCTCTCCTCGACTTCCACACTAAGCCTGATCTTTCAAACTAAACCGGGCCATCATTCTCGATCTATACAACGTTTTTAGCTTAGGCCTTAAAATACGGTTTCTTGGCTTTGGCTTTCTTTTGAAAACGGCGGATGTTGAGTTTTTCCAGTACCTGCATCGGCACCGGGCAGGCCTCGTTTAAAATCTGCGCGGCCAGAATTTCACTACATAGCGGTGCAAACAGAAAACCTTTGGAACCGAGTCCAGTCAGGCTATAGACTTGCTGTCCGGGTTCAAGCGCCCCGAGCAGCGGGAAATAATCCTGACTTTGCGCACGGATCGACGCGCGGCCTTGCCAGTTGCGTGGATCGGGCAGGGTGTCCGCATAGTCGGGGAAGACGCTGCGAATCAGCGCCAGATTATGTTCATGATCTTCTCGTAAGACTTCGGCATCATCCCGACCCGGATAAAAAGACGCGCCTAAAATCAACTGCTCTGCATCGAGCTGCATACAGTAACCGCCATAACTATAGGCGCTATCTAAACGCAGCGGTTGCTGGGTATTCTTCAGCCAGCTGACCTGACCCCGAATCGGTTTTAACAGCGGATAATGTTCAAAAAACTGGCCAGATTCACGGGCTGTGCAGACAAAGACATGATCAAACTGGCCCAGAGATTGGTTGTCACTGAACAGTTCCGGTCGATCTGTCGGGTGAATCTGGGTGATTTTGGCCTGCTGATATTGAATCCGCTCATGCGCCAGAATCTCCGCACACAGTTGATGTGGCGACACCGCGCCAGCCTGTAGCAGACGCAGGGCAGGAAATTCTGATCGCAGCTGTGCGTCTAAATCTTTTTCCAGAATACCTGGCGGATATTGATCGGCCAGTGCCAGCAGCTGTTCCGGATTTTTTAGCCCAAGCTGATTGACCTGAATCGGGCGGAAGGCCTGAAACTTTGCATAATGATTTAAGGCATGTTGCCAGGCCAGGGTCATTAAATGGGTATGGCTCTGTTCAATAGCACAGAGCTTCGGATTGAGCAGGGCCAGTGGATTGCCCGAGCCACCCGCCAGTGGCGCGCTTTGATCATACAGAGAAACTTGATGCCCACGCTGAGCAAAAGCCCAAGCCAGACTTAAACCGGCAATACCGGCACCAATAATGGCAATATGCCGTTGCTGTACAGAGGTCGAAGGAACTGAGGTTGCTGGTTCAGTTTCCCGTTCTGGGCTAAGCGGTTCTTCTGGCGCTAACCAGATGCCTTTTAGCATTTCGCGTTTATGGCCAAACCCGCGCGGCCGGGAAATATGAATCCCGTGCTGTCTTAAACCTCGCTTTAACACCCCGGCTACACTAAAGGAAGCGAAGGTAGTGCCGACATCTGACAGGCGAATAATATGATTGAGCACCTGTTCTTCCCACATATCCGGATTGCAGGAGGGCGCAAAGCCATCTAAAAACCAGGCATTGACCTGTGTGGTTTTGGCCATCATCGGAAAGACATCGTGCGCATCACCGAGCCAAAGGTCGATAGAAAAACGCTGCTCCGGAAACGACAGGCGATGACAGCCGGCCAGTGGTAATGGATACTGGGCAATCAGCTGATCGGCCAGAGGTTTTAGTTCCGGCCAGGCATTTAAGGCGCGAATTAAATCGGCTTTGGAAAGCGGAAATTTCTCCACCGAAATGGCATGTAAATGGCTGTGATTATTCGGACGCACCTGTTGCCACAGTTGCCATAAGGCCAGAATATTCAGGCCGGTGCCGAAGCCGGTTTCTCCGACACAGAAATATTCATAATCTTGCAGGTCTGCCAGACGCTCGGACAGGTCATTACCGTTTAAAAACACATGCCGGGTTTCCAGCAGGCCATTGTCCTTGGAAAAGTAGACATCCCCAAACTGTTTCGATACCGGGACATCAATGCCCTCAATATGTTGCCAATCGAGATCGGCGGTTTGAATGCGATTAGACAACACCCAGATTACCTTTAATGAAGCAGAACATTACCACTGACGACGACGTTTGGTATACACATAGCTGGCCACCAAAAAGCCCAGCAATACGCCGACAGCCAGCGTGGCAGCGCCGTAAAGAAACATCTGTGCGCTACGTTCACTTTGTAAGACCTGAACCTGTACACCCAGATTGTCATTTTTCAGCTGCAGTTCCTGGTTTTGCGCCAGTGCTTCCAGATTGGCTTTTTCCAGCTGTTGCAGGCGGCTTTCCTGATCTTTGACCAGCGCCTTGATTTTAGCTTCCTGTGCCGCTTTATTCTTGGCTAGCTGCTCAGCGGTCAGCGGCTGGTTGGCCGTTGCCGGCGCTGTGGTGGTGGCCACAGCCGGTATAATCGCCGGTTTGGCTGGCGTTGCGACCGCTGGCGTGACTTGAGCCGTGGTATTTACAGCAGCGGGTGCAGCCGGTTCAACGGCCCACAGTGCAGAACAGAAGAAGGATAGACCCAGTAGACTCGGGACAACAACGCGCATGCAGCTTATCCTTTAGGAAATGCTTTATTAAAAGGTTTGACTTCAATCTGGCCATAGACGCCTGCTTTCAGGAATGGCTCATCTTGCAGCCAGGCATCAAGGGCTTCACGAGAATCAAAATCGACAATAATGGTACTGCCATAAAAACCCACTTGTGGATTGGCCGGATCTTTCGGCATCGCACCGGCGACAATCAGACGGCCTTCATCATCCAGCTGTTGCAGACGTTCAAGATGTTGCGGACGAATGGCCAGACGTTTTTCGACGGTTCCTTCGTTATCGGTACAGGTCACCACAAATAAAGGCATAAGGTATTCTCGCTCAAGCGGACTGAAGGATTTATTCGGCAGTTTTAAAGTATTTACGCAATACAATAAACTGAATAATGATAAAGGAAAACATCACAATCATGTCACCAAAAGCAGTGAATTCTCCCCAGTATTTTCCACCCATAAAGATATAGGCAAAGAAGCCGTGCAGGAAGGACATTAGCAGAAACATCCCGACCCAGGCATAGTTCAGTTTCAGCCAGCCTTTGTCGCTTAAATTGAACACTGGTCCAAACAGACGCTGGATTAACGGCTTGCGATCTTTGCTGAACCATGGTGACAGCAGGAAGGCGCCAGCAAAGACCAGATTCAGCAAGACAGCTTTTAGGCGAATATAGAAGTCATCGCTCAGCATTAGGGTAATACCACCAAAAATCACGGTCATAAACAGCACAATCCACTGCTGTTTGTCCAAACGGAATTTTTGAGAGACAAATAATGCGCCATACACCACTAACATGGAAATGATCAGACCAGTGGTGGCCACAAGAATGTTATTGTTATCCACACCACCGGCAGAGCCGATCATTTGCAGCAAAGGATGGTGGGTATCTTTTGGATCTACAGTTTTATATAAATAAAAGAAAATAATGAGTGGCACAAAGTCTAAAAGTGCTTTCATGTTAGAGTATCTAAATCTGATCAAATAAATGTCATAGTATAGAGATGCACGGCGTAGATTTACATACACATAGCAATATTTCTGATGGAACTTTAAGTCCGCAGCAATTGATTGCAGCAGCAGCTGAACTGTCGATCCATACGCTGGCATTGACTGATCATGACAGCATGGATGGAATTGCACTGGCTCAGGAAGCGGCGAAAAATCACGGGATTAAGCTCATATCTGGCGTAGAAATTTCCAGCCAGTGGTCACGACCGGCGACCAAAAAAAGCTATGCTGTGCATATTGTGGCCTTGAATATGCAAAATCCGGCGCCGATGGCGGCACTACTGGCCCAGCAAAAAAATATTCGTGCTGCGCGCTCCAAACAGATTTGCGAGCTGCTAATTCCGCTGATTGGTGAAGATATTTATACCGATGTGATTGCCAAGGTAGATAATGTCCCGGATCGGGTGACCCGTACCCATATTGCCAAAACCCTGGTGGAAAAAGGCTATGTTAGTCGGCCGCAGCAGGCCTTTGATAAATACATTAAAGAAGGCAAAAAAGCCTATGTGAAATTTGAAGGCTTGGGCTTGGAGGAAACTATTCAGGTGATTCATGCCAGTGGCGGTTTTGCGGTGCTGGCGCATCCGACCCGTTATGATCTGTCGGCGACCAATATCCGTTACCTGATTGAAATTTTTGCCAAATTTGGTGGAGATGCCGTCGAGTTGCCGCCGGCGATTGATCCAAGTTCTACCCGGCAGATGGTGGACCGGATGATTGCCGAGCATGGCTTAAAAGTCTCGGTCGGTAGCGATTTTCATGGTGAAAATATGCCGTGGATGAAACTGGGCAATATTCCCAGCCTGAAACCGGGGCAGGTCGGAATTTGGGAAAGTTTTGTCAATCCATCACCGGCGCTGACTGCGTAAACGTATTTCAGCATCAAAAAAAACCTCAGCTGGGCTGAGGTTTTTTGCTTTAGAGCAGGTTATTGTCCTGTGCCTGAATTGGTGGTGGTGTCGGTTTCCCCAAAGTCGAGAGTAATTCGATTTCAATGGTGCGCACCATCGCATCTAAAGGCAAGTCATTACTTTGCGTACCAAATGGCTCTTCAATTTCCGAGCTTAGGGCGTCCAACCCCAAGAAGGTATAAGCCAGAATCCCGACCAGTAGTGGTGTCGCCAGCCCCAGCGTCGAGCCCAAGCTAAACGGCAGCATAAAGCAGAAAAAGTACACGGTACGGTTTAGCAATACCGAATAGGCAAACGGCAGCGGGGTGGTGGCAATCCGGTCACAACCGGTTTGCACCAGGCTGAGTTCCATCACATGCTGGTTCATCTGGCTGTAAATAATATCGGAAATTTCACCTTCTTTTAGGGCCTGCATCAGTTCCCATTGAATCAGGCTGAGGGTATATTGCGGCGCATTGGCCTGTTGATACAGCTGGGTTACGGCCTGCTGGCTCATACCGCTGGTTTCTACCAGTTCAGTCGGATTGGCAGTTTGATGGCGCAGACGGTCACGCAACACATTGGCAAACACAATCACATGCTGAATCACCCGTTCCCGGCGGCCTTGGGCCAGCATCCGGCAGTCGCGGTCAAAATGGCGCGCATTGGCAATTAACATGCCCCACAGTTTGCGGGCTTCCCACCAGCGGTCATAACAGGCCGAATTTTTAAAGCCAAGGAAAATCGACAGTACCACCCCAATTAAGGTAAAGCCGATCAGGGGGAAATCAGAGAAGTGAAAATACCCGACATAGGACAGGCCGCCGACAATCGCCGACAGCAACATGACCACGCCCAAAGGTGGTAACACCTTCGGTAAGATGGTACCTCGCCAGGAAAATAACAGCCTAAATACGCTCGGTTGGTCACGTACAATCATGTCTGGGAATCAGCTTAAGTTTTTCATGATCTTCTGTGCTGGCCGGGTTTTTGTCAATATGTTGCGCTGCTTAAAATGTCGACTTGATGAGTTGATGTTCAGCAAAGGAAAAACTGCCTTCGGGAGCAATAATACAATGATCAATCAGGCGGATATCAACCAGCTGGCAGGCCTGCTGGATGCGCTGGGTCAATTGTAAATCGGCCGGTGAGGGCTGTGGCTGTCCCTGAGGATGATTATGACTGATCACCAGCGCCGTAGTGTTTTTCTGGATGGCAAAGCGTAGCAGCTGGTTGATCGAAATTTCACATGAATTGAGCGCGCCAAAAAACAGTTTCTTAAAACAGATTTTGCGCAGCTGCGCATCCAGGCACAATACTGCAAATACTTCCTGAGTTTCACCGAGCAGTTCAAAGCGTAAATAGTCCAGTAGCAGCCGGGAGGAGCTGAGTTCCAGTTTGTCCTGCTGCAAATGCTGGGCGGTATAGCGCCGGCCCAATTCCTTGACCGCCATCAGCTGGCTGTATTTACTTGGACCCATGCCATGAAACTGGCTTAAATCGGGCAGGGCGGCATCGAGTACCGCATTCAGGCTGCCAAAGGCCTGTAATAAATGACGGGCCAGTTCAACGGCAGAGTACTGCTGGGAGCCGGAGCGCAGGAAAATAGCCAGCAGTTCGGCATCGGAAAGACTGTGCGCGCCGTACTGGATCAGGCGTTCACGCGGACGCTCCTGTTCCGGCCAATGTTTAATACTGAAGTTCATTGTTATTAGACTTATTGGTGATGAATTGTTATGGATTTCGCCCAGACATGTCTTGGGAATGACAATATTTAATGCTATTGTGAGCCCCACTGCAACAGAAAGGTAAGCTGTTCGTGAGTTTTGATTTAAGTGTCATTCCTAATAAAAATATTATTGTGGGTATTACTGGCGGTATTGCCGCCTACAAAAGTGCCATTCTGGTTCGCCGTTTAAAGGACGCTGGCTTTAACGTCCGGGTGGTGATGACCGAAGGGGCACAAGCCTTTATTACACCGCTGACCTTTCAGGCGTTGTCGGGCAATCCGGTGCATACCCAGTTGCTGGACCCGGAAGCCGAGGCCGGCATGGGGCATATTGAACTGGCACGCTGGGCCGATCTGGTGCTGATTGCACCGGCCAGCTGTGACACCCTGGCCAAATTTGCCGCCGGTCTGGCAGATGACTTGTTATCGACTTTATATCTGGCCACCAGTGCCCCGGTCTGGGTGGCACCGGCCATGAATCAGCAGATGTGGGCGGCCAAAGCTACGCAGCGCAATCTGGCGACGCTGGTAGACGATGGCGTGCATGTGATTATGCCGGAATCCGGCTCACAAGCCTGTGGTGATGTCGGTCTGGGCCGTATGCCTGAGCCGGAAGAGCTAGCGCGTCAGGTCACCGATTATTTCCATAAAGCGCAGCGTGCGATTGCTGAAAAATTTGGCTTACTGGCCAGCAAGCATGTGGTGATTACCGCCGGGCCAACCCGTGAAGCAATTGATCCGGTACGTTATATTTCCAATCATAGTACCGGGAAAATGGGCTTTGCCCTGGCAGCAGCCTGCTATGCAGCTGGCGCCAAAGTTACGCTGATTGCCGGGCCAGTCAGTCTGGATACACCAAACGGGGTCCGCCGTATTAATGTCTCTTCAGCCGTGCAGATGCTGGACACCAGTATGCAGTTGCTGGATGAAGGCTGTGATGTGTTTATTGCCACCGCGGCGGTTGCCGATTATCGCGTGGCTGAAGTTGCAGAACACAAAATCAAAAAATCCGGAGATGAACTGGATATCGCCTTAATCAAGAATCCGGATATTGTGGCGACTATCGCGCAGCAGGACAAACGTCCGTTTATGGTCGGCTTTGCCGCTGAAACGCGCAATGTGGAAGAATATGCGGCCGGCAAACTGGTGGCGAAAAAGCTGGATATGATTGCCTGCAATGATGTGTCCCGTGCAGATATCGGCTTTGCCTCTGATGAAAATGCCATGACGGTGTTCTTTGCTGAAGGCTATCATCTGCCAAAACGCGATCTGGAAAAAGCCTCCAAGCAGGAAATTGCCCAGCAGCTGGTCGAAGCCATTCATGATGCCTTGCACCATGATCCGGCGCAGGATGAAGCCTTCTGATCTTGTCAGAACAAATAAAAAAGCCCTGCAAGTGCAGGGCTTTTTCGTGCTGGACTTAAATGCCTGAATACAATTAAGCCTGACCTTCTGCAGCAGCGGCTTGTGCGCGTTGCATGTTGGCTTCAAATTCAGCATCAAAGTTGATTGGCGTTAACAGCAATTGCGGGAAGCTGCCTTTGGTAACCATATCATTCACTGCTTCACGCAAGAACGGGAACAGGATGTTCGGGCAGTAGGCACCCAGAATATACGGCAGACGTTCTTCTTCTACGCCATCAATCAGGAAAATACCTGCTTGAGTGACATCTACAATAAATGCTGTATCACCGGCATTGTTGGCTTGAACAACAACTTTTAAAGACACTTCAAAGTGGGTTGGATCAATCTTTTCTGCAGAAGACGACAGATTGATATTCAGTTCAGGCTGCCATTCTTTGGTAAATACTTGTGCCCCTGGAACTTCAAAAGAAATATCTTTTGTATAAATACGCTCTAATGCCAATTGTGGTTGAGCTTGTTGTTGTTCACTCATTATTTATTCCTTAAAAATATGAACAGAAAATTAATTGAAATTATGACGCCAGTAAGTCATCGAGTTTGCCTTCACGCTCAAGGGCGTAAAGTTGGTCGAAACCACCAATGAACTGCTCATTAATAAAAATTTGTGGAACAGTACGATGGTTGGTGCGCTGCATCAGTTCAGTGCGGACTTCTGGTGCTTCGTTGGATAAATTGATTTCTTTATAGACAACGCCTTTACGCTCAAGAAGCTGTTTTGCACGTACGCAATATGGACATACAGTTGTTGAATAAATCGTTACTTCAGCCATTGCTAATCTCCTCAAGCGGATTATTTGCTTTTTACTAAAGGTAAGCCTTGTGCTTTCCAGTTACTGATCCCACCATCCAGACGATAGCTATCTGCGTGGCCTACCTGTTGCAGGGCAGTGCCGGCAATTTGACCTAAATTGCAGATAAACACCAATGGACGGTCAGCGGTTTTTAACTCTTCAATATGGCTTGAAATTTTGCTGTAAGGAATGTTGCGGCTGCCGCTGATATGGCCTTCACGGAAGTCTTTGGCATCACGTAAATCAATCAGCATGGCATTTTTGGCTTTCACCAGAATCCCTAAAGATTGTGGGGAAATTTTACGCCCGTTACGTTGGCCTTCCAAAATGAAGAATAAAACCACCAAAACTGCCAGTGTTCCAAACAAGAAGGGGTGATTCCCCATAAACTCGAACCAACGTTCCACAAGTCACCTAAATTACAATTTCAAAAATTGTCACAGAGTATAGCCTATAAATATGGTGATCAAAATCACCGCTTCAAGGGTCGGGCTGCAATTAAACTAATTTTTTTGCTGGGCTTCGTTGACTTCATCAATCAGACGCAAATAACTGTCGAGCCGGCGCGTTAAAATCTCACCCGCTGCTACCGCCTGACGCAAGGCACATTGCTTTTCGTGCTTATGGGTACAGTTACGGAATTGACAGTGACCGAGCAGATTTTCAATTTCCGGAAAACCCTGCTGGATTTTTTCAGTCGTCAAATGCCACAGGCCAAATTCACGGATGCCCGGCGAGTCAATGAGCGCTGAACCTTCACCAAACGAAATTAAGCGGGTGGAAGTGGTGGTGTGCTGACCCAGGGCCGAGTTTTCTGAAATGATATTGGTTTTCTGCGCCGCTTCCGGCACGATGGCATTAATCAGGGTACTTTTACCCACGCCAGACTGACCGACAAAGGCCACAGTTTCATTTTTTAAACGGTTGGACAGTTCGGTCAGATCTGCATCAGACTGGGTCTGCATCACTTCATAACCCAAATTGCGGTATTCTTGCAGTAAATCCAGAATCGGATCATTTTCGGTAAGTAGGTCGGATTTGTTCAGGATCAGCAGCGCCGGAATATTGGCATCGGCACAGGCCACCAGATAGCGGTCAATCAGACCCGGTGCCGGTTCTGGCAGCGGTGCAAACACAATCACAATCAATGAGATATTGGCGGCTACCGGTTTAACTTTGTGGTAACGGTCCGGACGCGTGAGCAAAGACTGGCGCGGATGGATGGCGCTAATAATGCCCAGACCGGTATTTGGATCGGCCTGCCATTTAACCCGGTCACCGGTAACCAGTAATTCCAGGTTGGTACGGGTATGACAGCGCCAGATGCTGCCCAGTTCAATCGGTTTCCAGAACGGTTCAGGTTCACCTTCGGCCACCACGGGTTTTTCAGGATGCTGCTCCGGCACGGAGAGGGCTTGTACTTCCAGCTGGCGTCCATAATGCTGCACCACCAGACCTTCCAGATCATTGGAGCTGTCTATATCTTCCTGCCGGGTTTGCTGCTGTTTCTGAATGCGGCGTTGTTGCTGTTCAGTCAGGCGACGCTTACGAATTAAAGCCATTCATATCCTAAAAAAACCATGAAATCTGGAGTGCAAAAATAGCATGAAGCACGGGCAGAATGACACCCAAGAACACAGAAATTTGCTACTATAGCCGTTTTTAAGACGAATAAGATTGCACATTTATGAGCAGCACGCCTGATACCCGCTTAATTTGGATTGACCTGGAAATGACAGGTTTAGATACCGATAATGATCAGATTATTGAAATTGCCACCATTGTGACAGACGATCATTTAAATATTCTGGCGGAAGGTCCGGTACTGGCCGTGCATCAATCAGATCGTATTTTAAATGCCATGGATGAATGGAACACGCGTCAGCATGGTCAGTCTGGCTTAATTGAGCGTGTACGTCGCAGTAAACTGAGCGCGCAGGATGCCGAGCAGCAAACCTTGGAATTCCTGAAAAAATGGGTCAATCCAAAAACTTCGCCGATGTGCGGTAACTCGATCTGTCAGGACCGACGCTTTTTACACCGGTTAATGCCGGAGCTGGAGCAGTTCTTCCATTACCGTAATCTGGATGTATCTTCTGTTAAAGAACTGGCCAAACGCTGGCGTCCGGAAATCATGAGCGGCTTAAAGAAAAATGCCTCTCACCTGGCCATGGATGATATCCGTGACTCGATTGCCGAGCTGAAATACTATCGTGAATATTTCTTTATTATGAATAAATAAGTATCTGTTCATCATCCATCTATTTGCACTGTGGGGACTAGCGTATCCACAGTGCTTAAGAAGAGGCTTTTGGCCTCTTTTTTTATCTCTATCGTTTTATCTGCTGTTACTCCGGCGTAATTCAGAAATCACACCCGTTATAAAGATGTAATCTTTTTGGTGATTATTTAGACAGGATGCAGCTGCGCGCTTATGATAGGAGCAATGAGTATTTCAAAACCCATTTGCCGCAATGATCGGAGTACCTTAAATCATGCAAAGTAATAACCCGATCCTGACACGCGTTGAGGTGTCGAGTGATTATGCCCAGCCGATGAGCGTGCAGGGAGCAATCCAAAAATCTGTCCTGCTGACTTTAATTGCCGCCGTGGTGGGCATCGGCCTGTTTTTCTACAGTTTCCTGACCGCCAATCTTTCTATTGCCTATGCCGGCGCAATTGTCGGTGCCATTGGCGGACTGATTCTGGCTTTGGTGGCCACCTTTAAGCCAAATACAGCGCGCACGCTGGCCATTCCCTATGCGCTGTTTGAAGGGGCCTTTCTGGGCGGGATTTCAGTGATCTTCCAGTTGCAGTTTCCGGGTGTGCCATTACAGGCCTTGCTGGCTACCTTTGTGACCACATTGGTGATGTTTGTGCTGTATCGTACTCGGGTAATTCGCGCCACTGAAAAATTTAAGGCGGTGGTGATGTCGGCCTCAATTGCGATTGCGATGGTGTTTGTGGTGCAAATCTTTCTGAGTCTGGCTTTGGGGTCGAGTATTCCTTATCTGTTTGAAAGCAACTGGCTTGGAATTGGCTTTGCAGCATTTGTGGCCGTGATTGCCTCTTTAAACCTGATTCTAGACTTTGACCTGATTGAAACCGGAGCAGCACAAGGCGCACCAAAAAGCATGGAATGGCTGAGTGCCATTGCCTTATTGGCTACCTTGGTCTGGATGTATTATTCCTTCCTGCGTTTGCTGGGCTTATTGCAAAGCAATGATTAACTTCCCGGCATTTATCGACATTAAAATCGCGCAACCTTTGCGCGATTTTTACTTTATTCGGAGGAATTGAAAAAAAGGCGCATTATGCAATTTCCGAATTGGCTCAGAATTGGCATGATACTGCAAAATCAATATGAGTGAGATTCACATGGCACAAGGACTATTAGCGGGTAAACGCTTTTTAATCGCGGGTATTGCGAGTAAATTATCCATTGCATTTGGTGTTGCTCAGGCTTTACATCGTGAAGGTGCAGAGCTGGCTTTTACCTATCCGAATGAAAAATTGAAAAAACGTGTGGATGAATTTGCAGAACAGTTCGGTTCTAAAATTGTTCTTCCTTGTGATGTTGCGGTAGATGCTGAAATTGAACAGGTCTTTGTCGATCTTGCTCAACATTGGGATGGTCTGGATGGCGTGGTGCATTCAATTGGTTTCGCACCAGCCCATACCTTAGATGGTGACTTTACTGATGTGACCGACCGTGAAGGTTTTAAAATTGCGCATGACATCAGCGCCTACAGCTTTGTTGCGATGGCGCGTGCCGCAAAACCATTATTACAGGCGCGTCAAGGCTGTTTATTAACCCTGACTTATCAGGGTTCTGAGCGTGTAATGCCAAACTACAACGTGATGGGCATGGCCAAAGCTTCGCTTGAAGCAGGGGTGCGTTATTTAGCCTCTAGCCTGGGTGCTGAAGGCATTCGTGTTAATGCCATTTCTGCCGGTCCAATCCGTACATTGGCTGCATCAGGAATTAAGTCATTCCGTAAAATGTTAGATGCCAACGAAAAAATTGCCCCATTAAAACGTAATGTCACCATTGAAGAAGTGGGCAATGCTGCATTATTCCTGTGCTCACCGTGGGCCAACGGGATTACCGGTGAAATTCTGTATGTAGATGCTGGCTTTAATACCGTGGGTATGAGCGCCGCCATGATGGACGCAGAATAAGTCGGAAGGTTTTAACCTGCGCCGGCTTTTTATCGGATAGTTACATATTGATAAACAAGCGGCCGGGTTGAAGCGATGTTTTATGTGGTTATTTTGTATAAAATAGCCACACTTTTTTTTAGCTATTTATTACAGAACAATGATGCCAAGCAATATATTTGCAGCACTAGAAAAATTAGGCCTCAGCCCACAAAAACGTGCCCTCCATATTCAATTTTCTCAGCCGGCCTTAAATGCCGATGTTTTCTTGCAGCGCATCGACGGTGAACACCAGCTCAATGACGGTTTACATGCCGAACTGATCTGTCTTTCGACCAATGCCCAGATTCCGTTAAAACAGTTTATCGGCGCGCAGGTTGCCGTCGATCAGGTCACTGACCAGGGCCAGCTATTTCGCAGCAGCGGTATTATCACCGCAGCCGCGCAAGGCCAGAGTGATGGCTCTCTCACCCTCTATAAACTTACGCTAGAAGATCCAACCGCACTCTGGCATAAACGCCGTAACAGCCGTGTGTTTATGAATAAAAGCGTGCGTGAGGTCAGTGAAATTTTATTTAAAGAATGGCAGAACAAAAGCCCGCTCTTTGCCGCCAGCCTGACCCTGGACTTAACCGGACTGACCCAGGAACTGGATGTGCGTCCTTTTATCATGCAGTCCAATGAAACCGACTATGACTTTTTGACCCGGCTCTGGCGCAGTGAAGGCATTAACTGGCTGATTGATGAAGCCCAGTTACAGGTCGTACATTCCAGCAGCCCGATACAGGCCCAGAAACTACGTCTGATTGATGACAACAGCCAGTACAGCGCCTTAAATCGTCGCAGTATCCGCTTTCATCGCTCCAGTGCCACCGAACAATTAGACAGCATCACCCAGTTGATTGCCCAGCGCAGCCTGCAACCGACCGCCGTACATCTGCAACGCTGGCAGTCAGATAGCCTGAGCCAGGAAGAAGGCGCTGGTTCTGTACAAAGCAAACACCAGCACAGCCACAATCAGGACAATGCCAGCTTAAGCCTGGAACAAGCCTGGCAGATCAGCCCGGCCTGGATGCAGGATTTAAATGGCGAAGACCAGGCCACAGCCTCTTCCAACAACCAGCTGGATAAACTGAACCAGAACCTCAGCCACTACAACGACCTGCAATCCAAATACTTCAGCGCGCACTCCACCGTCCGTGATGCCCAGGTCGGCTACTGGTTTGAACTGAATGAACATCCGGAAATTGATCAGCACAGCGCAGCAGACAAAGAATTTCTAATTACCGGCAAACAGTTCTATAACCAGAACAACTTACCTAAAGACCTCAATCAGCAGATCAACCAGCTACTCAGCCAGAGCCACTGGCATAGCCATTTTAGTTTTCAACAAAAACAACACCCGGATGAACGTCAAGGCAATACCTTAACCTTACAACGTCGCAACATCCGCACCGTACCGGAATACCATCCACTACAGCACCGACCGGCGGCTCATCCACAGCGCGCCCGGGTAGTCGGTCCTGCTGGCGAAAGCATCCATGTCGATGAATGGGGACGGATTAAAGTCCGCTTCCTGTTTACCCGCAGTGATGACCATCAGCATGATGGTGGGGCCGGTAGCAATGACAATGACACCGATTCCGCCTGGGTCGATGTACTGACACCTTGGGCCGGAGAAGGCTACGGGGCACGTTTCCTGCCACGGATTAATGAAATTGTGGTGATCGACTTCTTTGACGGTAACATCGACCGGCCTTTCGTGGTTGGTCGTTTACATGAAGCAGAACGCTCGCCAACCCAATTCGACCAACAAGGCCAACTACCCGACACCAAAAAACTCAGCGGGATCCGCTCACAGGAAATTGAAGGCAGTGGTTTTAACCAGCTGCGTTTTGATGATACTCCGAAGCAGATTTCAGCCCAGCTGCAAAGCAGCCATGGTGCAACACAACTAAATCTGGGGAACTTGAGCCATCCCAAAGCCAGCGCCGAAAGTGACGGTCGTGGTGAAGGTTTTGAACTCAGAACCGATCAGTGGGGGGCGGTTCGTGCTGGAGAAGGATTACTAATTTCCACCCATCCACAGACACAAGCCGAAGGCAATCATCTCGATGCCAATGAGGCCAAGAGTCAGATTGAAGGCTCACTGAACAATGCCCAAGCCTTAAGTGAAGTGGCCAAAAACCAGCAGACCGATCCTTTAGAAGTTCTCGATAACTTAAAGAACTTCTTAGAGCAGATCGAACAGCAGGATGAAAATAAAGCTGCTGCTTTTAAACAGGCACTGATGATTCTTAGCGCACCAAACTCTATTGCCTTAAGTAGCCAGCAAGATGTACATCTCTCTGCTGATGGTCAGATCAGCCACAGTGCCGGAGAGAGTATTAACCTGAGTACGCAGCAATCCCTGATTGCCCATGCCAGCCAGAAACTGAGCCTGTTTGCAGCACAAGAGGGTGCACGCTTATATGCCGGTAAAGGCAAGGTTGAGATTCAGGCCCAAGGAGATGGCGCAGATCTGATTGCCAGAAAAGGGGTGCAGATTATTTCGACGGAAGATGCGGTTTATATTACCAGTCCAACCGAAATTAATCTGACCGCCGGTGGTTCACAAATCAAGATTAATGGCTCTGGGATTTTTCCGACCACAGGCGGAAAATTCGAGGTAAAGGCGGGGCAGCATTTGTTTAAGAGTGGTGAAAATGTTCATGCAACCATTCCTTTAATGTCTAAATTGGGATTACACAAAATACAATTTGAATTGCGAGATACTGAAACACAAGCGTTGTTGCCTTTCACTTCTTACATGTTAATGAATGATCAAGGACATGTAAGTTATGGGAAAACAGATGCGAATAGTTTGACTCAGGCAATTGTCACTGATAAGCAGGAGAATTACTACCTACACGCAATTAATCACAATATTAAGAAATTGGATAAATAAGATGGCAAAGTATCCTCAACCTAAGATTGCACAAGCAATATTAAAAAATGTACCAAAACATATCACTTTGCCACGTTTGAAATATGTGATCACTGCAAAAACATCTGAAGCTAAATCTACTTATGTATCTAAATTGACACCTTTTAATAAGTTTATGAAAACCCATAAAATTGAGGTTAACTATGATACTGCGGTTGTTCAGGTTGATGTTTTCTTGGATGGTAAATGGTATCAAGGCGCAATCCTTCCACATTTAGCACAATCTGAAAGCGCAAAGTTTACAGAGATCAAATTTAAGTATCATCAAGCGCAAAGTGCCCCTATTGAAGAAAATAAAATCCAAAAAGTTTATATAAAAGAGGGTGTCGAAGTTGGTTGGCTGTTAATTCGAGAAGATGAGACAGTTGATGCACTGTTAAAACGTATTTATGCATATCCTCCTACGACAAAAGAGTTTTCGATTTTTAAAAATAACAATGCCCATTTGCCAGAGTTATCAACCAATGGACCAATGACTGTGCTTAAGCCTTGTCAGGTGGTCATTTTGTCAAATAAATATGGAAATGATCCTAAGCTGAGTGAATATAAGCAGTTAGCAAATAGTGTTGAGGATAAATTAAAACTTTTGAGAAAAATAGATAAATTTGATGCAAAGTTTTTAGCCCATAACTATGAGCTTTTATATGATTATTGGAATATGGCACAAGAAATGGTTTTGGCAAATGAAGTTCCAAAAGATAAAGTTGCTGAATTCAAAAAAGTATATTGTGATACTGGTAGAGAAGACACGACTTTGGAGAAAGTAGAAGATAAGGCAGGAGCAATAGTCGGTTATAGAGAGGAAAAAGATAAAGCTTTACGTACTCTAAAGGCAAATGAGTTAAAAGAACTCAAAGAAGATGCTATTAAAAAGGCAAATAACATTGTAAAGAAAATTGATCAGGCCTATGCCTATGAGGAAAGTATTAAATCACCGTTAGCAAGAGCTGTAAATAGAGAGAAATTTAGGCAAAAATATATCAAGTTATTTAATGAACTAGATACTGTGGCAAAAACAGACTTTCATGCGGTGAAACAAGTAAATTATTCTCCAGCATTAAAGAAGTTTTTAAAAACTGATATTTTATTAAGAGATGAAGCATTTAAAGGTGGTCTTAAAGCTTTTGATCAAAAAATATTAGATTTAGGAAAAATTAGTGCTGGTTTAAAAGATGCTAAAAATTTAGTCATCGGTTTAGGTATGGCAGTTGGAGCGGTACAGGTTCTAGAAGCATATGCAACTGGTGATAAAGAGCTTGCCAAAAAAGTGGCATATGTTGAAACGGCAAAATTTGCTGGAGGGATGGCTGGAGGGGCTTTAGGTGGATTTATTGCTGGTATAGTGGTTGGAACATCAGGAGCTGGTGCCATAGTAATTATTGCTATTGCTGCTTATTACGGTGGAAAACAAAGTAGTGATTTAATACAAGAGAAAGCATCAAGATATTTAGAGATTTGTAAATGATTAGTTTAGAAAATATACCAACCGCAGATGTTGTTTTTTTTAGTGTAATTATTTTTGGAGGACTATATACCGTTTTTTTCTATATTATGGTTGGATATTTCATTAAGAAAAAGAAAGATAATTTTTCTGAAAAATTATTTGGGGATAAAACACACAATTTAAGTTTGGATTTTGAAAATAAATTTATAATATCCACTACATTTGGTCGTTTATATATTTTTTATTTATTCGAAGTGGTTTTGATGAGACGTAAATATATACATATTTTTAAGCGAAAAAAGAATTATATTTTCCCAAATTTAACAAATGAAATTTTTATGTTGGTAATAAATGAAAATAAATTTTTCCTAAATTTTATTTTGGTCTACTTTATTTTTTGTGTATCTTTTTTTGTGTATCTTTTTTTTGTTAATTAAAAAATAAGTTTTATATTACTGGGGGTAGAGCGTTACCAAAAGTTAAAGAAAAATGAATTAAAAGTTCTGAAAGAACAGTCTTTGGAAAAAGTGACCAAAGCCAATAATTCAATCATGTTGATGTATGAAAATGAACGGCAGATGGGTTCAAGACTTGCCAACCCCAAACACTTTTCAGATTTTAAGAAAAAATATGCCTCACTTTATAGCCAGTTGGGTACAGCACTCAAAGATATGCATATTGTAGAGCCTCAGACTCAAATCCCTTTAATGAGAAAGTATATGAAAACGGACTCTCTTATACGCTCAGATGCTGTAAGAGGTGGTTTGAAGCATTACGATAAAATGATCGTCGATTTAGGGAAAATCAGTATCGGTTTAAGAATGGGTAAGCAATTGGTTGTCGGTTTAGGTGCTGCGATTTTCTTTAAAAATACAATGGATGCCTATAACACGGGTTATATGGAGCTTACAAAGAAAGTGGCTATGATTGAAGGCAGTAAGATTGCTGGAGGGGCAGCTGGTGGTTGGATTGGGAAAGTTGTTGGCGGTGGTGTGGTTTATGTTATAGGAATGGCAGCTGGTGCAGTAGGCTACACTATAACAGCACCTGTTTCCTTGACAATTACTGCCGTTGTAGTGGGGACAGGTATTATTGTTGGTGGTAAATATGGTGGTGAACTTGCTGAAGAAAAGATCAAAAAAATTACAGGAATATGTGAATGAATGATCAAACATTAATTTATGATTTTTGGATATTCTTTGGCTCAATGATTTTGGTTCTTTCTTTGGTCTTAATTATATATATATATAACTATTTATTTATAAAGAAAAATAGTAAAGAGCTTTCTGAAAGAATCTATGGTATCGAAGAATACTTAGATGAGGTGGGAGTTTCTTTTGAAAAGGTAATGCAACTAAATTTTATATTTTCCTTGATGTGGTTCTCATATTTTGTACAGCATAGATATTTTAAAAAGAAGATGTCATATTTCGCCAAACGTGGAGAAAAGAGTCCAAGCTTGTATCCAAACCTTTATCAGGATAATGTCATTTATTTATGTGAAAAGTTTGGAAAACAGATAATCACAAATGAGGTCTTAGCTTTTGTCTCTCTATTTTTTGGGATTTCAATGTTTACGTCGAAATATATAGCAAAATTTATTGTCTATTTAGGTTTTTAATATATTTTAAATTAAGCTGGCTATACATATCTTTACCTGTTTCCTTGACTATTACAGCTGTTGTTATTGGTGCAGGTGTGATTGGTGGTGGTAAATATGGTGCAGATTTTGCTGAGGATGAACTCAAAAAAAGGACAGGGGTATGTTAATGGAAGGTCAATTAGTTGATTTTTATGGTAGCGTTTTAATTAGCTTACTTGTTATTGGCTTAATGCTACTTTTATATACATATATATATAACCTGTTATTTATAAAAAAAATAGTAAAGAACTTTCTGAAAAAATATATGGCATTGAAGAGTATTTAGATGAGGTGGGAATCTCTTTTGAAAAGGTACTACAACTTAATTTTATATTCTCTATGATGTGGTTTTCATATTTTATAACATACAGACGTTATGAAAAGATGCCGTATTTTGCAAAACGTGGAGAAAAGAGTCCTAGCTTGTATCCAAATCTGTATCAGGATAATGTTATTTATTTATGTGAAAAATTTAAAAAACAAATTATTATAATTGAGATATTATCT
Source organism: Acinetobacter sp. YH01025 (assembly GCF_013420185.1). Lineage (NCBI taxonomy): Bacteria > Pseudomonadati > Pseudomonadota > Gammaproteobacteria > Moraxellales > Moraxellaceae > Acinetobacter > Acinetobacter sp. YH01025. The sequence goes on from NZ_VOYR01000012.1 coordinate 27,232, forward strand.
TTGTTTGTTTTTATTTTTGGAATCGCATTTTTTTTCTATGAGTCTATTGCTGATTTTCTAATATATTTAGGTTTTTAATATATTTTAAATTAAGCTGGCTATACATATCTTTACCTGTTTCCTTGACTATTACAGCTGTTGTTGTGGGAGCAGGAACGATTGGTGATGGAATGCTTATTGAAGATGTAGGTTTTGTTGCACAAAGATTTGAAATGCAAAGCGCCCCTAATTGAGCCAAATTTAAGGCGTAACTTGGGTAAGTGGTCGACCTAATTCCGTAAATCTGTTGAGGACTGCTACACGTGCATGAATCTCATTCACCTGACTAGGAAAGCTTCTTGCCATTAATTTATCGCCTAATAATTTGATGCAATGCATCTTGGTTTCTACCAAACTGCGGCGATGATAGCCTGACCATTTTTTCCATAGTGTCCTGCCTAAACGTTTAACTGTTCGAAGTAATTCATTAGCGACTCAATTGCTATATCAAAAGAAAAAAATGGTTACTTATAAGCAATTCTAGTTGTAAAACTTATCAATTCATTAGCTTTGATAGCAATAGGTTTCGGGGGGCTAGCACAAATTTCAGTTGTGGAATCATATATTTTAAAAAATGTTGAAAAAAATATTATTGCGCATGCTGCTAGTAAGTTTTTATTAATTAGTGTTGTAAAATGGGCAGCTAGGTTAACTTGGGTTGGACTAGGATTAACCTTTTTGTACGAGCTAGCTAAAAACTACTATTTTGATAGCAAACTTGAAAGTTGGTGTAGTAAATCAGCTTTTGGTCTAAATAAAAGTAAATTTAAGAATATATTGGAGGAGGATAAGGCATTTAGTGAGGCCTTACAGAGTATATAAATGATTAATGCAAAAAAAATTGTGGGTAGAATAGAAGGTCTTAAATGTGAAGAATCTATTATACAGCCTTTTAAAAATATTGGTAAGCAAGTCGCAACTACAGCTTTGCTAGGAGTGTTGACAGAAAGTACTTCACTTTTAAGTGCGGCCCCAATATTAATTCTTGCTTCAAAAGGTAGGAGAGCAAAAACCTTTACTTATAAAATAAACGGGATTGATGTCATTGGGCAATATACTACAGTAAAATTTAATGAAGGGGACCAAGTTGTTACCATCCTAAGTGAAGAGCAAGATAAAGGCTTTCATTTAGCTTATGCAGTATTAATACCAAATAAGGGAATACTTCATATGTTGTATGATTCTGGGCGTTCATTTAAAAAGCATTGTTTACATTTACTTAAATGGGCAATAATACTAAGTATATTTTCATGTATTTTTTTAACTATTATTGCTCTGGTAGGGTATTTAAATCCTGATAATGGTAAAGATATTATTGACTTTAAAAATCAATTAATAATCTCTTATTTAGTATCATTTATATTTTCCTTTGGTCTACTATTTAGCTTTTTATTTGGTAAGGATAATGTACGTTTTCTAGGGCGTTACAGTGAGAAAATTTTTGAAATATTAGGGTTTGAACAACCCAAAAATCAAAATCTTTTTAATTCATATCTGATCGATGAAAATGGTTTGCATGTGAGTGTTTTGGATTATAGAAAAAGTTTGATTGGAAAAGATCCCTATCCAGCGGATTATTTTGAGAAGAAAAAGGCTTTGTTGCACAAAGATTTCATAACTATATGATTTTAGAAGTTTTGATTATTTTTTGATCCAAAATTAAATTTATTTAAATCAAATGCTTACATATTTATGCAACAAAGCCGAAGAAAAATGAAAAAAATTGAAGGCAAGTTGCAAAATATTGAAATCGTACACTCTAAGATTTTTACATCTTGAATTTAAAAAAGCCCCTTAGGGCTTTTTAATTTTTAATCAAATTTAAGGCAACTGCTGAATCGGGCTTCCACCCAGCGCCTGCAATAAAGTTACATAAGCATTGTATTGGCTCTGACGGGTTTGTACCAAAGACAAACGGGCATTACGCGTGGTTTCCTGTGCATCTAACAGATTTTTTAACGCCACTGCGCCGTTACGATAACGGACTTCAGTCAACCGTTCAGACTTTTCCGCCAGTTCAACATTACGTGCCTGCAAGGCAAGCTGTTTATCCAGCTCATTACGTGCCGATAATGCATTTTCCACATCTGCAAAGGCGGCATATAGGGTCTGGCGATACTGCAAAATCGCTTTTTCATATTCCAGCTCATTGACCTGTAAATCACGTTTCATGTCATTCCATTGTAAAAATGGCAGACTTAATCCAGCACCCAAGGTCAAGGCCGGATTTTGCAATGCACTGCTTAGTGAGGTAGAGGCGACTACACCGCTAGAGAGCGCACCGGTCAAGCTGATCGATGGATAATAGCTGGCCCGATTGGCATCTTTATTGGCCAGGGCTTTACGCAGGCGTAACTCGGCAGCCTGTAAGTCCGGACGACGCGCCAATAATTCTGCAGGTAAACCGGCACTAATCTCCGGCAGCGCCGTGCGTGGTAAACGCGGCGGTTCCTGAATATTCAGCTGCTGCACCGGCATGTTTAATAAAACCGCCAAGGCTGTCCGGGTTTCTACACGCTGCTGCTCAATCTGGCTTAAGGTTGATTTCTGGTTTTGTACCGACTGTTCTGCCTGGGTTACATCCAGACCCGATACCGCGCCAGCCCGATACTGTACTTGTACCAGTTCATAGGTTTTTTGTGCGGTCGCCAGGTTTTGCTGGACCACCTGATAACGTTCATTTAAATAGCCCAGCTGCCAATACAGCTCTGCTGCTGTACCAATCAAACTCTGTGCTGTGGCCTGTAAATCCTGCTCGGTGGCTAAGGCTTCCCAGCGCGCAGCTTCGGTCTGGTTGGCCAGTTTGCCAAATAAATCCAGTTCATAACTCAAGCGTGGATAGCCCAGAGAAATTCCGGTCGAGGCATTACCATCGCCATCCAGACTAAAACGGTGCCCGGTTGAAATGCTGGCATCTCCAATCCGGATCCCTTGCTGGCTTTGAGACTGTCCCGCCTGTAGACGAGCCTGTTGCAGGTTAATCCCCGCAACTGCCAGATCGCTATTGCGCGTCAAGGTTTGTTCAACCAGGGCATTCAGCTGGGCATCCTTAAACAGCGTCCACCACTGATCGGCCTGAACCTGGGCATGTACCTGCTGGCTAACCGCTTTACTGTTCTGGAAACTGCCCGGAATAGTCACAGCGGGTGCCTGATATGGGGTTTTCACCACCGCCGCACAGCCGACCAGGCTGCTGCTCAATAGCAAGGCGGTTGCAAGTTTACTGAAATTCAATTGCATGAAAGTATCCTTATTCTCGAGACAGGGCATCGACGGGATTTAAACGGGCAGCGTTACGGGCAGGAATAAAGCCAAACACAATCCCGATCAGGCTGGAACAGATAAAGGCTGCCACAATGGAGGTGGTCGAGTAAGCCATTTGGAAAGTCCCGCCGGCGAACTGGGTAATCAGTTGTCCAATCCCTAAAGATAAGAGCACCCCGAGAATACCACCTAAAATACAGACCAGTACGGCTTCAATCAGGAACTGCTGCAAGATGTCACTTTGTCGGGCACCCACCGCCATACGAACGCCGATTTCCTGCGTCCGCTCTGTAACCGATACCAGCATGATGTTCATCACCCCGATACCACCCACCACCAGAGAAATCACGGCAATGGCTGAAATTAGCAGGGTCATCGTCGCAGTGGTCTGCTGGATGGTTTCCCGAATACTGTCGGCATTCTGGGTAAAGACATCCTGCGCACCGTGGCGTTGGACCAGCAGGCTTAAAATTGCATTTTCTGCGGTGGCACTTGGATATTCATCTTTAATCCGGACAATGATGCTGCGCACATGCGATTGCCCCAGCATCCGGCTTAAAACGGTGGAGTAGGGCAGATAGACATTCAGGCTATCCGCATTACCGCCCATGCCTTGCTGGGCATCGACCACCCCAATAATGCGGCTCGGTACGCTCCCCAGTAAAATCACCTGACCTACCGGGTTAGAGCCGTCACTAAAGAAAGTCTTTTGGGTGTTGGTATCAATCACCACGTCTTGGGCTTGAGTGCGGACACTGCTCCGGTCAAAAGGTTGACCGCTGTTAAAATCCAGACCGCGTACATAGAAGAAGTCTTCACTCACACCATTCACGGTGGTCGAGGCTTCAATTTCCTTAAAGCGTCCGGTCACGCTGGTATTCACCGACGGGCTGACCCCATCGACATAGGGCTGTTCCGCCAGCGCATCGGCATCTGCGGGAATCAGGGTCCTGACCTGAGAGGAACGTGAATTGTCCCCGAAGCCCCGGCCCTGATACACGGTGATGGTATTGGTACCCAGACTGCTGATGTTTTCCAGAATCTGTTTTTGTGAACCATTGCCGAGTGCCACCACCGAAACAACCGAGGCAATTCCGATAATAATCCCGAGCATGGTCAGAAAGGTTCGCATCCGGTGTGCATTCATGGCCAGTAAGGCCATACGGAAGGCTTCTCCCAGACGGTCCACCGCAGAACGCCAAGACGAAATTTTCTTTTGTGTATTGCGTTGCAGTTGCTGTTTTTCTAGGGGCGCATCGTCAGTTTCTGGCGTATTCGGCTGATCGGAAATAATATTCCCGTCACTGATTTCAATAATCCGGCTGGCACTTTTGGCGACATTGTGGTCATGGGTGACCAGAATAATAGTATGACCCTGGGCATTCAGCTCGCGCAGAATCCGCATTACCTCAATGCCGCTGTTTTTGTCCAGCGCACCGGTCGGTTCATCGGCTAGAATCACATCGCCGCCATTCATTAGCGCACGCGCAATCGAAACACGCTGTTGCTGACCACCAGAAAGCTGGCTTGGACGGTTCTGGGTTTTCTCACCCAGACCCAAATCGGTCAGCAGTTTTTCTGCACGCTGATGACGTTCATCGGCATCGGCACCGGCATAAATCGCCGGGACTTCAACGTTTCCCGCTGCGGTTAAATCGCCCAGCAGATGATAGCGCTGGAAAATAAAACCAAAATATTCACGGCGTAACTGGGCCAGTTCATCGGGTTCCAGTTCACGGGTTTCGCGGCCATTGACGCGGTAGCTGCCCGAGGTTGGTTTATCCAGACAGCCTAAAATATTCATCAGGGTCGATTTGCCCGAACCGGACTGGCCGACAATCGCGACCAGTTCGCCGGGGTAAATCGCCAGATCGACACCCTTGAGAATCTGCACCGTTGATTCACCTGCCGGGAATTCACGAGTCAGATTCTTGACCTCGAGTAGAGGTTGCTGTTGTTGACTCATGCTTACATTCTCATTGGGCCGGAAGGACCACCACGGTTGCTACGTTTGGCGCCATCGTTTGAAGTATCTGAACCATCGGCAATAATGACCTGATCACCTTCTTTCAAACCTTTGATGATTTCAACGCTAACCCGGTTATTTAAGCCGGTCAGGACCTGTTGCGGTTTGGCGCTGCCATCGGCCTGTAAGACACGTACCATTGCCAGTGCAGCTTTGCCTTGATCAATCAGGGCACGTTCCTGTTCGGTCAGGGTTAAGCGCGCAGGACGGTCACCGGCCGGGCGTTGACCACGAGCTTCAGATGCACCGCGTTCAGCCGGCGCCTGATCTGCACCCGGGGCACGGCTACGCTGTGGACGGTTAGAGGCCTGAATGGCTGCCGCTGGAATCATCAGGACATTTTTCGCTTCATCCAGCACAATTGACACCTGTGCGGTCATGTCAATACGCAACTTGCCATCTTCATTCGGAACATCAAACAGGGCGTTGTAATACACCGCAGAGCTTGAAGTGGATGAACTGTTATTGGTCTCGGTATTGATTGAATTTGGTGCCGGTTCAACCTGACGCAAGGTGGCGTAGTGTTTTTTCTCACTGTTGCCCAAGGTGGTGAAGTACACACGCTGGCCTTCTTCCACTTTCATAACGTCGGCTTCAGAAATCTCCGATTTTACGGTCATGGTGTCGAGCTTGGCCAGTTTGACAATAGTCGGCGCACTCTGGTTGGCGTTTACAGTCTGACCTTCTTCCGTAACAATCGCCACGACCGTACCATCCATGGGTGCAACAATACGGGTATAGCCTAAATCTTCACGTGTGGTGGCTAAGGTTAAGCGGGACTGTTCAATCTGGGCATTAATGGCAGCAATATCGGCCTGTGCGGTTTTGTAGCTGGCCAGTGCGGCTTCCAGTTCTGCACGTGAGGTCGCATCCTGGTCATACATGGCCTGTTGTCGGCGATATTCAGCTTCGACTTTGGCAAGATTGGCCTGACGCACCGCCAGTTGGGCCTGCTGGTTTTTAATGCTGGCTTCTGCGGTTTTTAATTCGTTTTCCTGACGTACCGAATCAATCTGGGCAATCAGCTGGCCCTGTTTGACCTGATCGCCGAGTTCGACATACATTTTTCTGACCTGTCCCGACACCTGGGCGCCGACACTGACCATTTTGGTGGCTTCAAGGACACCGGTGGCCAGTACTGAATTTTCAATATCGCCACGACTGACGGCAGCGGTAATGTACTGTGGCTGTTCCTGTTTAGGTTTTAAAAAGAACCAGGCTGCAGCAATAAGTGCCACAATGGCCAGCGCAGCAAGCGCGAGTTTGGTTGGTTTTATTTTAGGCATGATCATCGAAACAGGTAAAAAGAATTAAACGGAATTATAAAAGCGAATTAAGGATAAATCGTGAATATTTTGAAGACATTGCAAATGATAATTATTCTATGCAGGTCTGAATATCCTGTTAAACGGCAAATAAAGGCCGACCACAGAGACTGGCAATGGCTTGCTGCACCAGCTGTTCCGGGTTGTCCTGACTGACGCCTTTAATGGCCGCATCAATATTTAATAACAGCGCCGGCCAGCTTAAAAACGTCTGTGGCGATAAACGGCGTACTGCCTGCTGGTAACTGCTGACCTTATTTTTCCAGATGCCCAGTTGCAAGGCATTCTGTGGTTGCTCGAACAGTTGCATCAGAAGTCGCATTTCCTTGCTGATACTCCATAAGATCAGGCTCATCGGCTCGCCAGAGGCAGTCAGATACTGAAAAATCTTGATAGATTGAGCCAGATTTCCGGCTAAAAGAGCATCGCTTAAATCATAAGTGGTATAGCGTGACTGGTCTTGCAGGCAGGCATATAAATGCTCAATCTGAATCTGTTCAAGGTCCGGAAACGTATCGCGCACCCGCATCAGGCTGTTTTTGGCGGCCAGCAGGTTGTGTTCATGATGCTGTTCCAGCCATTGCCAGGCATCATTGGCCAGTTGAATCCCGAGTTTCTGCGCTTCAACCGCTAAAATCTGCTGTCGGTCACGTGGGTAATTTGCCGTTAAGGCGACGCAAACCCCATTGGCCTCCACCGTCTGGAAAAAGCTTGACTTGAGGCTACTGGCATCCTGCTTGGGCATGACCACCAGCAGCAGGTTATTGCTGTCTTGTTGTAAGTAGTTTTTCAGCAGTTTTAAGCTGCTGGCATCGGGCTTGATGTTGCCATGCACTTCAACTGCCAGTTGGGTGGAAAATAAAGACAGGCTGTTTAAGGCATTAAAGACATTTTTCCAGTCACTGACGCTGCTAATGTCATAGCGCTGACGTTCAATGTCCTGCTTCTGCCAGCTTTGGCGAAAAGCATCAATCAGGTTTTGTTCTAGTAGTGGTTCCTGACCATGCAGCACCCAGGCTCCCCGGGCATCATCAATCCGTTTCAGGGCCTGTAAGTAATCCAGTTTCATGGTGCAGCAGTTTGGCTGGTCGATGCGGCAGGTAAGCGGTTTGATGAAATCTGACGCACAATTTGCTGAGCCACGTCATCAATGATCACATCACGCAGGAATTTCTGTTCCTGATCATCGGTGTTCACTGTTGCGACATCATATTGATAGCTTCGGGTGGCGACTACGGTACGCGGTTCAGTTACCGGATTGCCTTGTGCATCTTCAATACGGAAAGTCACATTTAAACGCAGCATGGTTTCGACCAGCTTGCCATTTAATTCCAGACGGCGCGGGCTATAGTCGAGTACCCGCAGCAGATAGGCATCATTACTATTGCTGAGCTGGACACCGGCGGCACCCAAATAAATCGACAGTTTTTCCTGTAATTCTTCCGCTTGGGCAGGCAGCGCCAGACGCATTTTCGAATAGGCCACCGGGGCGACGGTTGGGTTGGTGCCTTTCAGATGAAAACCACAACCGACCAGGCTAGTAGCTAAACCGCATGTAAGTACAATAGCTGCGACACGTTTGCCCAAATGCATGTGTTGTCCTCTGTGTTGGCCTGAATCAAGCGAAAAATAAAATGAGATTTTGATTGTATGTGCAAAGCCCGTTGACTGGCAACGGGCTTTGTGTTTTTTAAGCCTCCCTTTGGTAAAGGGAGGTTTGGAGGGATTCGTCCTTAAAGGTCCCCCTCTTGCGCCATATATGGCTCACCTTTTACAAAGGGGGACTTCCACGGTCCATATTATAAAAAATGGGTTCTCCTCCCTTTTTTAAAGGGTGAGAAGCATTGCTTCGCAAGGGAGGGATTGTTCCTTTATATTCCCTTCTCCCTTTGGGAGAAGGTTAGGATGAGGGTGCTTTTAATATTTCACCTCTCCCTAACCCTCTCCTGAGAGGAGAGGGAACCTAAGGAATTAAACCACCAAATTCACTAACTTATTCGGCACCACAATTTCTTTCTTGGTTGGACCGGTCAAGAATTGTTGAACTTCAGGTAATGCTTTTGCTTGTGCCAAAATGTCATCTTTCGATGCATCCACAGACACTTCTAATTTGCCGCGAAGTTTACCGTTCACCTGAACCACGATGGTTTGGGTATTACGTGTTAACGCAGATTCATCCACAGTCGGGAATTGAGCAGATGTTAACTCGATCCCAAACTGTGCCAATAAAGTCTGGCTTAAGTGTGGTGCAAATGGTGCCAGTAAAGTCAGAAGTGTGGTGATGGATTCACGAGCAACGGCTACATCGTTGTCATCTTTCGCTTCAAACTTGTTGTTCGCGTTTAGAAGTTCCATCATCGCTGCAATGGCAGTGTTAAATGCATGACGACGTTCGATGTCATCACCCACTTTTTGGATGGTTTCATGCGTTTTACGACGTAAGTCTTGTGCAGCAGTCGAAAGTGCAGCTTTGTCGATGTTTGAAGCAGTGTTACCTTGTTCAAGGAAACCTGTCGCTAAACGCCATACACGTTTCAAGAAGCGGTTTGCACCTTCAACACCAGCATCCGACCATTCTAAAGATTGATCAGGAGGGGCTGCAAACATCATGAACACACGTGCAGTATCTGCGCCGTATTGGTCAATAATCGCTTGTGGGTCGATACCGTTATTTTTCGATTTCGACATTTTCTCTTGACCACCAACGATCACGTCTTGACCATCTTCTTTGTACTTCGCAGAAGTGATACGACCTTTTTCGTCTTTTTCAAGTTCGATGTCGGCAGGGTTGAACCACGTTTTCTTACCTGATTCCGCTTCACGGTAATAAGTATCGGCAAGTACCATACCTTGTGTTAACAAGTTGGTGAATGGTTCGTTGCCTTGTACCACGCCTTCGTCACGCATCAATTTGTGGAAGAAACGTGCATATAACAAGTGCAGAATCGCGTGTTCCACACCACCGATGTATTGGTTCACAGGCAACCAGGTTTGACCCGCTTCAGGTTTTACCATGCCATCGGTGAAATCAGGCGATGCATAACGTGCATAGTACCAAGAAGATTCTACGAAGGTATCCAATGTATCTGTTTCACGACGCGCGTCGCCACCACAGCATGGACATTTAGTTTCATAGAACTCAGGCATTTTATTGAGTGGGTTACCTGAACCATCAGGCACAACATTAGTCGGAAGTACAACCGGAAGTTGATCTTCAGGCACTGGCACTTGACCACAAGTGTCACAGTTAATCATTGGAATTGGACAACCCCAGTAACGCTGACGAGAAACACCCCAGTCACGTAAACGGAATTGAACTTTGACATTGGCAAGGCCTTGTGGTTCAAGTTTTGCCAAGAATGCATCGAAAGCACCTTGGAAGTCTAAACCGTCAAATTCACCTGAATTAACCAGTTTACCTTCTTTAGAGCCGTACCATTCTTGCCACTGAGTTGCATCAAAGTCTGCATCATCAGCGCCTTTGGCATCAATCACTTGCTTAATCGTTAAGCCGTATTTGTTGGCAAATTCGAAGTCACGTTCATCGTGTGAAGGCACTGCCATCACCGCACCTGAACCGTATGACATCAGCACGTAGTTCGCGATCCAAACCGGAACTTCTTCACCTGTCACAGGGTGTTTTACAGAAAGACCTGTTGCCATGCCTTTCTTCTCAGCAGTCGCAAGATCAGCTTCTGCAACTGAACCCATACGGCATTCTTCGATAAATGCAGCAAGTTCAGGGTTGTTTTCAGCTGCTTTAAGCGCCATTGGGTGCTCTGCTGCAACTGCAACATACGTCACGCCCATTAAGGTGTCAGCACGCGTTGTGAAGACTGTTAAGTCATCTGCATACACGTCAGGATTTGCTGAAGGGAAGGTAATTTCCATACCCTGTGAGCGACCAATCCAGTTACGTTGCATGGTTAATACTTGTTGTGGCCAACCGTCTTTCAGCGTGTCTAAATCGTCCAGTAATTCTTGCGCATAGTCAGTAATGCGGAAGTAGTACATTGGAATATCACGTTTTTCAACCAATGCACCTGAACGCCAGCCACGACCATTTTCAACCTGTTCGTTGGCAAGTACTGTTTGGTCGACTGGGTCCCAGTTCACCGTTGAAAGTTTACGGTAGATCAGACCTTTTTTATAAAGCTGAACAAATAACCATTGTTCCCAGCGATAGTATTCTGGTGTACAGGTTGCAAATTCACGATCCCAGTCAATCGATAGACCAAGTTTTTTCAACTGATTACGCATGTAATCAATGTTTTCAAAAGTCCATTTTGCTGGTGCAACCTGGTGTGCAATCGCTGCGTTTTCAGCAGGTAGACCGAAGGCATCCCAACCCATCGGTTGCAGTACAGTTTCGCCTTTTAAGCGGTGGAAACGGCTGATCACGTCACCAATCGTATAGTTACGCACATGACCCATATGCAGTTTGCCACTTGGGTAAGGGAACATCGAGAGGATATAACGACGTGGACCTTCTACAGTGTCGGCAACTTTAAAGGCTTTACGAGTTTCCCAGTCGCTTTGGACTTGAGGTTCAATCGCACTGGCTTGATATTCAGGGTCAATATGAGTAGTCATAAACGGATTAATGAATTACGGTTAAAAGTTTGTTGCACAGCATAGCGCAAAATGCAGCGAAAAGTGAATTTTGCGCGGCGGTTTCTGCTGGAAAAATTTAACTGATCGGGCCAGAGCAAGCAGAAACTTAAAAAACTTGCGGATTGGCACGTTCCTGTTGGGCTTGCTGCAGGGCAGCATTGGCTTCACGTTGCTGTGAATCCATCTCGGGAGCGGTTGCTGGCGTGTTCGCTGTCTGTGCTGTGGTTGGACTGTGCGTATTATTCGCTGCCGTCGTTTGCGCTGAAGTCGTTGGGGCAGAGTTGCGCCAGCCGTAAGTATCGACTTTGCCGTGTTTCTTGGCATTTTTCGGTGGCGGGGTGGTGGTGTAATGGGTTGAACCATTGGCATCGACCCATTTGTAGTACTGTTTGGCCATCACATTGGCGCTGGCCAGTGCGACTACTGAACATAATCCCCAAGTTAAAATAGAGCGATTCATCTTGTTATCCTCATGCTGTATTCAGCTGATCAATCTGCGCGTTTATCTTAGCAATAATTGGCGCCAAAGTTGATTAATTTTTAGGCTGGAAGATGAAAAATAACTGCATGAATCTGCGCCTGAATATCCTCGGCTGTTGTATCTGAAATAACCATTTTACTGCTGCAGAATGATCCATTTTGATGGGTGAATTATAAATAAACGATTTTTTATTTAATAAAATTCATTCATTTTTTTTATGTATTTTATATTTAAAATTTATGTGAAATAAAGGCAAACACATGAAATATCATGTTTTATAACGGAAATTTAAATTTTTCTATGTAATGCTTGAAAACCAGATATGTTTAAAAAACAGGCACACAGCCAAGTTTAGGAAAAAAGCCAATTTTTAAACTTGACTTTAGGGGACGAAACTACAAAAATGCTGTCTTTAGTTTTATATGCCTTAGATCGATCACCCTTCGAATAAGTGTCATGTCATGCAATGGGCAACTTCTCTAGCCGAGAAGCTGAACAAAGCTGTGAAACGTGTTTATCCCAACATGTTTTTAGATCTCATATTGCTCAATCAGCAATCAGATCACAAATTTTTCCTATTGCGATGAAAACTATGAAATATGTGTGCTATAACAGTGCAACAATGAATTAATGAAACGCTGCAAATGCCTCCCATTTCGCAGTGATTAAGATTAGGGTGAATCACGTTGGAACTTTTATCTGGTGGTGAAATGCTCGTTCGTGCATTAGCGGACGAAGGCGTTGAACATGTATTTGGATACCCAGGCGGCGCCGTTTTACACATTTACGACGCGTTCTTTCAACAAGACAAAATCAATCATTACCTTGTGCGCCATGAACAGGCAGCAGGCCATATGGCGGATGCTTACTCGCGCGTAACCGGTAAGACCGGTGTGGTGTTGGTGACTTCAGGTCCAGGTGCAACCAACACCGTTACCCCAATTGCAACAGCCTATATGGACTCCATTCCAATGGTGATTCTGTCAGGTCAGGTTGCTTCTCATTTAATTGGTGAAGATGCGTTCCAGGAAACCGATATGGTGGGGATTTCCCGACCAATCGTAAAACACAGTTTCCAGGTGCGTCATGCCAGCGAAATTCCATCAATTATTAAAAAAGCATTCTATATCGCGTCATCTGGCCGTCCTGGTCCGGTTGTGGTTGATATTCCAAAAGATGCAACCAATCCGGCAGAAAAATTTGCCTACGAATATCCTGAAAAAGTGAAGATGCGTTCGTATCAACCACCACATCGTGGTCACTCAGGTCAAATCCGTAAAGCGATTGATGAACTGATTCATGCCAAACGTCCAGTGATTTATTCAGGCGGTGGTGTGGTGCAGGGCAATGCCGCAGCACAGTTAACTGAGCTGGCGCATATTCTGGGTTATCCGGTGACCAATACCTTAATGGGCTTGGGCGCATTCCCGGGTGATGATCCGCAATTCATCGGCATGCTCGGTATGCACGGTACCTATGAAGCCAACATGGCCATGCACAATGCAGACGTGATTCTGTGTGTCGGCGCGCGTTTCGATGACCGTGTCACCAACAATCCGGCAAAATTCTGTCCGAATGCTAAAGTCATTCATATTGATATTGACCCGGCAACAATTTCTAAAACCATCATGGCGCACATTCCAATTGTGGGTGCAGTTGAACCTGTACTCAAGGAGATGCTGGTACAGCTGAAACAGATGAATGTGTCGAAGCCAAATCCTGAAGCGATTGCTGCATGGTGGGAGCAGATCAATGAATGGCGTAAAGTTCATGGTTTGAAATATGAAAAGCCAACTGATGGCACCATGAAGCCACAACAGGTGGTGGAAGCTTTAGATAAAGTGACTAATGGTGAGGCCATTATTACTTCTGACGTTGGTCAGCATCAGATGTTTGGTGCGCTTTACTACAAATACAAGCGTCCACGTCAATGGATCAACTCGGGTGGCTTAGGCACTATGGGTGTAGGTTTGCCTTATGCAATGGCTGCGAAACTGGCATATCCAGACCAGCAGGTGGTGTGTATTACTGGTGAAGCATCCATCCAGATGTGTATCCAGGAGCTGTCGACCTGTAAGCAATACGGCTTGAACGTGAAAATTCTGTGCCTGAATAACCGTGCCTTGGGTATGGTAAAACAGTGGCAAGATATGAACTATGAAGGTCGTCACTCAAGCTCATATGTAGAGTCTTTACCTGACTTTGCCAAGCTGATGGAAGCGTATGGTCACGTGGGAATCCAGATTGACCATGCCGATGAGCTTGAATCGAAGCTGGCTGAAGCCATGGCCATCAATGATAAATGCGTATTTATTAACGTGATGGTTGACCGTACTGAACACGTTTATCCGATGCAGATTGCCGGTCAGTCCATGAAAGATATGTGGTTAGGAAAAGGGGAGCGTACAGAATGAGACACATTATTTCCGTTCTCGTTGAAAACGAAGCTGGTGCGCTTTCTCGTTTAGTGGGCTTGTTCTCTCAACGTGGTTATAACATTGAGACGCTGAACGTAGCACCGACTGAAGACCCGACTTTGTCACGTTTGACACTCACTACTTATGGTGATGACCACAAAATTGAGCAGATTACCAAGCAGCTGAACAAGCTGGTTGAAGTGGTCAAAGTGGTAGATTTGTCTGAAGGTGCGCATATTGAGCGTGAACTGATGCTGATTAAAGTCAAAGCACTGGGTTCAGCACGTGATGAAATCAAGCGTACTGCCGATATTTTCCGTGGTCAGGTGGTCGATGTGACACCAACGACCTATACCATTCAAATTGCCGGTACCACAGAAAAGCTCGATGGCTTTATTGATGCGTTGGCTGAGAACACCATTCTGGAAGTGGTGCGTTCAGGCGTATCGGGTATCGCACGTGGCGAAAAAGTTTTAACTATTTAATTTAACAACGAATTCACCTCTCTCGGCTGGGAGAGGCGCTAGCAAGCTGAATAATGAAATTGCCCTAGCGGACAGGAATCAAAAGCATTTAAGCGGAGACAGCAATGCAAATTTTTTACGATAAAGACTGCGACTTATCTATCATCCAATCTAAGAAAGTAGCGATCATTGGTTACGGTTCACAAGGTCACGCGCATGCGCTTAACCTTAAAGATTCTGGCGTTGACGTAACTGTTGGTTTACGTGCTGGTTCAGCTTCTTGGAAAAAAGCTGAAAATTCAGGTCTTAAAGTTGCTGAAGTTCCTGCTGCAGTTGCACAAGCTGACGTGGTGATGATCTTGACTCCAGACGAGTTCCAAGCGCAACTTTATCGTGACGTGATTGAGCCAAACATCAAGCAAGGCGCGACTTTAGCATTTGCTCACGGTTTCTCTGTTCTTTATAACCAAGTTGTTCCACGTGCTGACTTAGACGTAATCATGGTTGCACCTAAAGCACCTGGTCACACTGTACGTTCTGAATACCAACGTGGTTCAGGTGTTCCTGATCTTATCGCGATTCACCAAGATGCTTCTGGTAACGCACGTAACCTTGCACTTTCTTACGCTTCAGGCGTAGGTGGTGGCCGTACAGGTATCATCGAAACTTCTTTCCGTGAAGAAACTGAAACTGACCTGTTCGGTGAGCAAGCGGTTCTTTGTGGTGGTGCAGTTGAACTGGTTAAAATGGGCTTCGAAACTCTGGTTGAAGCGGGTTATGCGCCTGAAATGGCTTACTTCGAATGTCTACACGAACTTAAATTGATCGTTGACTTAATGTTCGAAGGCGGTATCGCGGACATGAACTACTCTGTATCAAACAACGCTGAATACGGCGAATACGTAACAGGTACTGAAGTCATCAACGAACAGTCTCGTGAAGCAATGCGTAATGCGCTTAAACGTATTCAATCTGGCGAATACGCGAAGATGTTCATCCAGGAAGGTGCTTTAAACTACCCATCTATGACTGCTCGTCGTCGTCAAAACGCTGCTCACGGTATCGAAGTAACTGGTGCTAAATTGCGTGCGATGATGCCTTGGATTCAAGCAAACAAAATCGTTGATAAAGAAAAGAACTAAGTTCTAATTTCTGAGCCAAAAAGCCCTTGTGTTTCACAGGGGCTTTTTTATGTCATTTAAAAACAGAGCTTACTGAGTTAAGTTAACTTCCGTGCCTTAAAGAAAAGAAAGCAGTGCTTTTCTTTCCTTGCACTTCACTCAGAACAGTGTTCTGAGCTTGCTCATACCTTGGATTCAAGCAAACAAAATCGTAGACAAAGAAAAGAACTAATTTCTCGAATCATTTGATTTGAACGCGAAGACCCACTCACTAGAGTGGTTTTTTTACATTTAATATTGTGTGCCTTGCTTCATTCAAAGGAGTGCTTTTCTTCCTTGTACTTCATACAAAACACTGTTTTTTACTTCTTACGCTTCACTTAAAGTGCTGCTTTGACGTCGCTGCCAGATCATCTGCCCCAAAAATAACTACTGTACTGAGTGAGATGGCTAATCACGCTGGGTCACTAAATTGGCTGAAAAATACTTTTATTTAGAAGAATTATTTTTTACTCAGATTAAAAGTCGAGTGAAAAATGAATAAATGCGAAAAAAGTAAAAAATGAATCAGGAATAAAACAGATTGGGCTGCTTTGGTTTTTTCTGATGGGGTTTATGTATTTTATTATTTCTTCCTGACAGTTTATTGAATAAGGCTATCCCCACTACTAAGTATTTTATATTTAAAATAACAATCAAATAATCTGTTTAAATTGTCAGGCTTTTTAAAAATACGTGAAATTTCAACTAATTTTTGGTGGAAAATTCCAATATTCTAGGGAAAACTAAAAAAAAGTGTAATAAATGTAAAGGAATGTTTATTAAGGATATTTAATATTTTTTATAAAAAACATCTATTTGTTTTTATCTTAAAAAACTGGTTAGAAAAAAATTCCCTAAAAATAGTGACCCAAGTAGCAAGGAGAATTTGGGTCACCAAAAAAAGAGAATTAGCCCAAAAACAGTCGATTAAGCAAGAAAAATAATTTTAAAAAATAAATACTTAGCCTTGTGTGAAAAATCCCGTATAGATGGTTTTTTCTGTGGAATACCTACAATAAAAGGACTTGCTCAGGATCGGGTTTTAATCAGTCTAAAGACATTCTGGTTTGGGTGAGTGATTAGAAAAATGGTTCTTATATTAAAGTTATGGAGAAACACGACATGTCTACATTAATTAAAACAGCTATGGCGGTATTATTTGCAGGTACTTGCTCATCAGTAATTTATGCAACAGAAGCTGAAACAGCTGGTAAACCAGGTGGTAAACATAACTGGAATAACTGTACAACTTTAGGTTGTGAAAAAGATATTCCAATTAAACTAGAAGTTCCAAAAAAATGTGAAATTAAAGGCGGATCAGCAATTGAGTTGAGCAAAGCCGGTGGTACCAAAACATCTAACTATACAGTAAGAAGTAATACTCACTATGTATTAAATATTACAACTGCAAACAATGGTGCCAATGCAAGTACATATGTTAAGCATGAAGATGATGGCACAGTACGTATTCCAACTACAATCACAACAACAAAAACAGGTGGTGGTGCAATTGCTTGGGGTAACAGTAACCATGATGGTCTAGCAGATGATGTCTATACTGTTTCGGTTACTAACTCGGCAGTAGCTCCATTCCAGCGTGCAGGTACATATTCAGACACTTATAAAATCAAAGTGTTCTACTAATTTAGTGTTTCGCCTAACTTGGTCTTCGGACCAAGTTAGGCTTTTTCGTTATAAAAGCTGGGGAATAATATGAAAAAAATAATAGCCTTTTTAGTTTCATCGCTGTGTTATGCATCTGCAAGTTATGCAGGTGTTTCTATTGACCCGGTTCAGATGTATATCAACAGTCAGGCTAAACAAAGAACCACAACGCTTACTTTAGAATCTACAGATGAAACTGAAGCAAAAATTTTTGAAATTAAAGCCTTTAAATGGACGCAACAAGGCAATGGTGAGAATGTTTTGGTACCAGATGACACCCTTATTTTAAATCCCAAAAACTTTATTCTGCAGCCGAATGGCAAACAGACTATCCGTGTTGGTTTTAATCGTCCTTTAGAGTCGGTACTCACCGGTAATCAGGAGGGTGCATGGCGCATTCTGGTAGAAGAAATTCCACAGGCCGTGAAAGAAACTTCAGTTAACTTTCTGCTCAGCTTTAACCTGCCTTTATTTGTCGGTAAGCAGGAAGATACGAACGTTAAATTTAATATTGAGAATAACCGGCTGGTTGCACAAAATCAGGCCAATTCGCATGTTCAGATTAATAATTTGAAGATTGTTGATGCCAATAAGAAGGAAGTATTTAAGGCCGATACTATGGCTTACTTATTGGCCAAAATGAATTACAGCTATGAGTTAAATGGAACCAAGATTGCAGATCCAAAAAAGTATACTGTCCAATTTTTTACGGATAAGAACGATAACATGGTGGAGCTTAAATTCTCGGACTAGCGGTATAGGGGGAATTTGCGATGAATATAAAAAATCGGTGGTTTATTGTTGTTCATATTTTATTTAGCTTCGCAGCGAATGCGAATGAAAATCCGGTAGAAGAAAGTCTTGCCAATCTGTGGATTAATGAACTTGATCATCATACTGATATTATTTTAATCACAGAAGGGCAGCATTATTATATGGGTTGTGATGTGCTGTCCGAACGGCAAATTCAAGTGCAGAAGTTAAAGAAACATCAGCAGCGTGCGGATTTCTGTCTGGTCAGTGAAGGCGATATTCAAGCGGTTTTTGATAGTTCATCGCAGTCCATTAAATTAACCATCCCCACTCACTATTTTCAATCCGATTTAAACGTTTTTAACCAGAAAGTGATTCCTGAAAAAGCCAGTTTTGGTGGCTTTATGAATTATGACTGGGTCTATGCCAACAGCGATTCAAATGAAGCTTATAGTGGTCTGGCCGAGTTGGGGATCTTTAAAGATTACTGGATTCTCAAGAATTCGGTGCTGTATCAGAATACCTCTGTCGAGGAGCAGGTGGTACGTTTAAATAGCAGTTTTGATCTGGAATTTCCGGAAAGCATGACCCGTCTAACCCTGGGCGACACCACAACAACCTATAACCCGTTAATTAACTCTTTGCGTTTTGCCGGTTTAAACTGGGGAACCAACTACACCGAGCGACCAAGTTTTGTCTATTGGAATATTCCAACCTTACAGGGTAGCGCGCGTATTCCATCTACTGTTGAGCTGTTTATTAACGGGGTGAGTATTTATAGCCAGAAAGTCAGCCCGGGTGATTACATGCTGGAAACAGGGGCGCAAATTCAGCAGGCGGGTGATGCACAAATTGTAGTTGAAGATGTTTTAGGTAATCGCAGTGTGCAAACTTTTCCGGTGCTGGTCACTAACCGTTTATTACGTGATGGCCTGGATGAATATAATATTGCCTTAGGTAAGCTGCGTTATAACTACAATCTGGACAGTAGCGATTATCGGGATTTCTTTGTTAATGGCTTTTACCGCAGGGGGCTGTCTAACGCAACCACTTTGGGAACCAACCTGTCCTATAGTGAAGATATTCAGAATGCGGGGGTTATGTGGACTCAGGCCATTAGTAATATTTTAATTGTAGACAGTGTGGTCATGGCCTCGCATGATGACCGGAATCAGATGAACTATTCCTATGGTTTATCCGCCAGCAAAGATTTCGGGAATTTTTCACTGGGTGCCAGTTCCAAGTATACCGAACGGGATTTTAAGTTTTTAGGCGATGATCTGGACAATGTTTCGAATTATCCAAAATTTGAAAATCTGGTGTATTTAGGGTTGACCAATGTGCCTTATGTGCACAATATTAATCTGAACTATGCTGAACAGAAATACTATGATCATCCTGAATTTGAACAGCAGAACCAGCGGGTGATCAATGTCGGATTTAACCGAAATTTTGGACGCCGATTTGCTGTCGGGCTCAGTTATTTCAATGCCTTTGGCGATCGTAAAGATTCTGGCGGGATATTATCTCTTAGTTATAGTTTTGATAATGATAAATCCGTCTATTTTAGTCAGTCTGCAGACCAGAACACCAACCTGCAGCTGGTAAAAAGTGACTCGAGTCAGGTCGGCTTTGACTATGCTGTCGGTGTGAATCATCGCAATGATGACACACTTTATAATGTAAATGGCCTGCTGAAAACCAAGGTGGGTGATCTAGATTTTTACCATGTTCAGGGCAAGGAAACGCGTGACTCGCAACTGGCTTATCGTGGTGCTGTTGTCTGGTTGGGTAATCAGCTAAGTTTTACCAAAATTGTTGAACATGCTTTTGGTTTGGTCAAAGTCGGGGATTATCAAGATATTGATATTCTACGCTCACTGGTTTATGTCGATAAAACCAACAAAGACGGCTATGCCTTTGTGCATGACATTATTCCTTATGTGAAATACGACATTGCCTTTGATGAAAATCAGTTACCTATCGAAGATAAAATTCTTTATTCAAGTAAACAAATTACCGCGTTAAACCAGCGCGGCTACAAAATCAATTTCCCGGTTTTCCATGCTAAACAGGTTCGTATCCGGCCGGTAGATGTCCAAAATCGCAGTTTTGTACCGGGATCAGAGCTGCATATTAACAATGAAGGTGGCGAGGTTTATCCGATTGGTTCGGATGGAACGGTTACTTTATATGGCTTGATTCCAGGGAATTATAGTGTCCGGATTAAAACCCGAGAGGCGCAAACCTGTAGCGCTGTATTACAGGTTTCAGCTCAGGCACAAGATATAACTGTACCGGTTGAACTTGTGTGTAAATAAAAGGAGTAGGGGTGATGAAAGCGAGTGTACTGTTTTTAGTCTGTTGTATCAGCAGCAGTCTGTCTCTGGCACATGCGAGACAATGCCAAATTGAGCGTTTAACGGCAACTCAATTGAATTTGAATGCCTCTTATTTAAGCCAGGCTGCGACTTCCTTTTCGGTGAATTGTGATAGTCGTTATGCCATTAAGTTTAATAGCCGAAATCTGGTGAATAGTACAGGCAGCAGTTATCTGGTGAATGAGAAGAATTATAAGCTCAGAACCCAGATGAATATTAGTGGTGCCAGTTCTTCACGCTGGAATGTTCCGCTTAGTCAGGCCCCCACTGGTCAAGATAAATTTGTGGTGTTGGTTCAATTAATGGAACGTCCAACGGCAAGAACACCTGCCGGTGTATACCGGGACAGTCTATATATTAATTTGATGTTTTAATTGTGATTTAAATATTGGAAATATCAAATATTTTTCCAAGCCTTTAATTAGGCGGTGCAATACCACGAGTTTGATACAAGTATGAAATTAATTTCATGAATTTATCATAAAACTGCAAACTGTAAGGATTATGCTGGGCAGACAACAACAACAGAGGAATACGCGGATGTCAGCGTCTTCACGCACACTGGTATTAAAGTCGCCTAATATTCCTGAGAATTTTAAATTTTATTTTAAACAGGAAAAACAAAAAAACGCGATTAATGAAGTCATTGAAATTGAAGAGCTGGTGCGACCTCGTTTAAGAATTGCGTTAGTGACAGAAACCTGGTCGCCAGAAATTAATGGTGTGGCCAATTCATTATTACAACTGTGCAAAGGATTGCAAAAACTGGGACACAAAATTCTACTGATTCGTCCTGAACAAAAACAACCTTGTACCGATTTTAGTCCCAACAAAGAATGTCTGGTCAAGGCGCAGTCTATTCCGAAATATGGTCATCTGCAGTTTGGCTGGCCACAGCTGTATAAACTCTCTACCGCCATGGATGAGTTTGAGCCAGATATCGTGCATGTGGTGACCGAAGGGCCGCTGGGTCTGGCTGCGTTACAGGTAGCAAAATCCAAGCAGATTCCGGTATCTAGCGGTTTCCACTCTGCTTTTCAGGACTTTAGCCGCTTTTTTGATCTGGCTTTTCTGGTTAAACCGATCCAGCGTTATCTGTGCTGGTTCCATAACAATACGCAACTGACCTGTGTACCCAGTACTGATACCGAGCAGTCTTTACGCCAGTTTGGTGTGGAAGGCCCACTGGTGGTCGTTGGTCGTGGGGTCGACGTCGACAGGTTCTCACCGCAACATCGTTCAGAGGCCTTACGTTTACGTTGGGGCGCCGATGAACAGACCCGGGTGCTGATTTATGTGGGCCGGGTGTCGCCAGAAAAAGAAGTGAATGTGGTGATTGATGCCTATCGGGCCATGCAGTCCATTGCCAAATATCCAACCAAGCTGGTGGTGGTAGGCGATGGTCCGGACCTGAAACGTCTGGAAGGGCTGAACACCGATGGCGAAGTCATTTTTATGGGCAGCTTAAGCGGACAAAAACTGGCTGAAGCTTATGCTAGTGCCGATGTGTTTGTCTTTGCCAGTCAGGTAGAAACCTTTGGTAATGTGGTGCTTGAAGCCATGGCCAGCGGCTTGCCAGTCGTGGCGTATGACTATGCTTGTGCCAATTTGCATGTCAAGCAAGATGAAACCGGCTGGCTTAGTCCACTGGGTGATGTCGCCGGAATTATGCGTTCGATTTATCAGTTGCCAAGCGCAAAAGTATTAAGACAGATGGGTAAAAAAGCCCGTGAATCTACCCAGCATATCGGCTGGCAATATCCGATCCAACAATTTGAACAGGCACTTTATCGGGTGGTGCAGGAGTCGCATATGACGACCTAGATTTTAAGCTCAAGCTTAAAGGAGAGCATAGAATGAAACTTAAAAATGCAAAAATAAGAATACTTGATCTCGACTTGAAAGGCTGTTTGTATCTCAATCATTTTTCCCACTCCGAACGGGTGGCTTATTTCTTTAAAGTGGTGAGCCGCTTAGGCGACGGTTTATTCTGGTATGTCATGTTGGCCACAGTCTGGTTATGGCAGGGTCTGCTGTATGGATTACAGATTATCTACTTGCTGTTAGGTGGATCGGTCGGTACGGGCATCTATAAACTGCTTAAAAGCAAAACGGTGCGTCCCCGTCCTTATCAGGTACATCAGGTGATCCGCCTGGGCGAGCGTCCGCTTGATCACTTTAGTTTTCCTTCCGGTCACACTTTGCACGCGGTCATGATTACCACAGTGCTGGGCTATATTCAGCCGCTACTGCTGGTGTTGATGTTACCTTTTACCATTCTGGTGGCGCTATCACGTATGGTGCTGGGGCTGCATTATCCAAGTGATGTGGCGGTCGGTGCACTAATTGGCGGTGTGGTGGCCAGCGGCATTATTTCGGCTGCGCCGTATCTGGAAATTGCGCTATAGCCCATTCACCGGCGGTACGGCCTGTCAAAGCTGGTACAGCATTTGCAAAATTTGCTAAAGTAGTGCATCACACTAAACTGCCTTAGGAATAGACATGGGTTTACGTTGGACAGATAGCATCGATATCGCCATTGAACTATATGAAGCACATCCAGATGTCGATCCGCAATGGATCCGTTTTACTGACCTGCATGCCTGGGTTTGTGCACTTCCAGATTTTGAAGATGATCCGACCAAGTCAACCGAAGGTCTGTTAGAAGCCATTCAAATGGCATGGATTGACGAAGCACGTTAACAGCGACCTCAAAAAACCGATTTTTTTTACAGATTAAACGCAGAAAAAAGCCCATTTTTCGGTATAATGCGGCAAAATTTCTGTCAACTTTGACTTTAAGGAGCCAATCATGGCTATCGAACGTACATTATCTATCGTTAAACCAGACGCAGTTGCTAAAAACGTAATCGGCGAAATCTTCGCACGTTTTGAAAAAGCGGGTCTTAAAATCGTTGCAACTAAAATGAAACACTTGACTCAAGCTGAAGCTGAAGGCTTCTACGCTGAGCACAAAGAACGTGGTTTCTTCGCTGACTTAGTTGCGTTCATGACTTCTGGTCCAGTTGTTGTTTCAGTTCTTGAAGGTGAAAACGCAGTTCTTGCTCACCGTGAAATCCTGGGCGCGACAAATCCTAAAGAAGCGGCTCCTGGTACAATCCGTGCAGACTTCGCTGTAAGCATCGACGAAAATGCTGCTCACGGTTCTGACTCTGTAGCATCTGCTGACCGTGAAGTTAACTACTTCTTCGCTCAAACTGAGATTGCTCCACGTACTCGTTAATACGCAGTATTCAAACCAGATAAGTGTTATTATACTTATCTGGTTTTTTTATTCTCTGAATAATCCCTCGCTCAGATCTTGAGCATCTCCTTTCATCCTCAGACATGATTTAGGTAATACACATGAGTAATGAAGTGGTCGCTTCATCTGCAACATCTGATGAGCAGCAACAATCTTTGTCCACTCCAGCGCAATCAACTTCTGTGCAGAAAGTGAATTTACTGGGCATGTCGCGTGCTGAGCTGGAAAAATTCTTCGAAGATTTAGGCGAGAAGAAGTTTCGTGCCGGCCAGGTGATGAAATGGATTCACCAGTATTTTGTAACCGATTTTGCCGAAATGACCAATATTTCAGGCAAGTTGCGCGCAAAACTGGAACAGATATGTGAAATTAAAGCGCCAGATGTGGTGCATAAAAACTATTCTAAAGATGGTACACGTAAATGGGTGTTCCGTGTCGGTGATGGTGCGGGTTCCTTGGTTGAAACCGTGCTGATTCCTGCGGAAGATAAAACCGGTTCGCGTAAGACTTTATGTATTTCCTCACAGGTCGGCTGTGCGCTGGACTGTTCATTCTGTTCAACCGGTAAACAGGGCTTTCAACGCGACCTGACCCAAGCTGAAATTATTGGTCAGCTGTGGATGGCCAACTATTCCTATATGGAAGATGTGCCGGTTGCAGAGCGTGAGCGTTCGGTGACGAACGTGGTGATGATGGGCATGGGCGAGCCGCTGCTGAACTATGATGCGGTCTTAAACTCGATGCGTATTATGCTGGATGACTTCGCCTATGGCATGTCAAAACGCCGTGTAACGCTGTCGACCTCGGGTGTAGTGCCAAAAATTGACCAGCTGGCTGAAGATATTGATGTCGCGCTGGCGATTTCTTTACACGCCACCAACGATGAACTGCGCAATGAGCTGGTGCCAATCAACAAGAAATATCCACTGGAACAGCTGATTGCAGCCTGCCAGCGTTATATCAAAAAAGATGGCAACGAAAGTGCGCGTAAGCACGTGACCATTGAATATGTCATGCTCGATGGCGTGAATGACAGCATTGAACATGCCAAAGAGATGATCAAGCTGCTTAAAGACCTGCCAAGCAAAATCAATTTAATTCCGTTTAACCCGTTCCCGCATGCGCCATATGGCCGTTCAAGCCGGAACCGGATTATTTCTTTCCAAAAAACTTTGTCTGATGCCGGATTTGTGTGTACGATTCGTCAGACACGTGGTGATGATATTGATGCCGCGTGTGGCCAGCTGGTGGGACAGGTGGCAGACCGTACCCGTCGTGCGGAACAGTGGAAAAAGAAAGTTGCAGAGCGAAATGAAATTATGCGCTCTCAAGGATAATTAAATTTAGGGGGAGAGGTCCATTGACTAAGTTGATGTATAAATTCACAACCATCAGCACACTGTGTGTGGCTGCATGGATGAGCACCGGCTGTCAAACCACAACTCCTACTTTAAGTCCGAAAGATCCGGAAAAGGCAATTCAGGTGCGTACCCAGCTGGCGGCCGAGTATTTAAAATCGGGTGATTTAGACTCGGCCAAACGTGCCCTGGATCAGGCACTGGAAACAGATTCGCGTGATTCTATGGCCAATATGATGATGGGCGTGCTGCTACAGCAAGAAGGTAGCAAGCTGAATCTGGAGAAGGCCGATACGTATTTCAAGCGTGCCATCTCTGCCGATCCGAACAATGCGCAGGCGCGTAACAACTATGGTACGTATTTGTATCAGGTTGAACGCTATAATGATGCCATTGAACAGCTGAGTATTGCCGGGGCAACACTCGGTTATGATCAACGTTTTCGTGCATTGGAAAACGTGGGGCGGATTTACCTGAAACTGGGCGATATGGCGAATGCTGAAAAATCATTCAAGCAGGCTCTGCAGGCGAACCGTGACTCCTATGTTTCAATGTTAGAGTTGGCGGAAATTTTTTATTTCAACCAGCAGACTCCTGCAGCATCCAGAATGTATGAACAGTTTGTGCGTGCTGTGGGACAAAAAAATCAAGGTGCGCGTGCCTTATGGATTGGGATCCGTGTTGCACGTGCAAATGGCGATCAGTTGGGACAGCAGGTGCTGGTCAATCAGCTTCGGGCATTGTTCCCTGAAAGCCAGGAATATCAACGTTATTTGCAATTACAGCACAGTACTGAGGCCGTATGGAAGTAAATCCTAATTCACCGCAATCAAATACAAATGTAGCGCCCAATGCATTAGGAAATATCCAACGCCCAGGTGAGTATCTGCGTCAAATCCGTCAAAATCAGAAGCTTGAGCTTGAAGATGTGGCGCAAGAATTGAATATTCCGGTCAAAACCCTGACGGCGCTGGAGCAGGATGAATACAAGTCACTGCCTGAAGCGACCTTTATCAAGGGTTATTACCGCACCTACGCCAAATATTTAAAAGTCGATGCCACCAGTATCATCCAGCGTTTTGATGAAATCTATGCCAATGATACCGGCATGCTGCCGAATCATGCCCTGAATAATTCCCCAATTAAAATTATGGGCAAACTGCCTGGCTCGAATCGTGACCGTAACCGCAAATGGTTAAAGCGTATTGCGCTGGCGGTAGTGGTACTGGCCTTAATCTGGATTATCATCGCGGCCGTGCAAAACTGGTCATCTTCGCAGTCGAGCGACACCGAGCAGAATATTGTGCCAATGTCTGATGTCGAAATTATTAATTTAGACAACAGCAGTGCCGTGACCGGCGATCAGCTGTCTTTAAGCTTTAACCGTCCGACGTCGGTTCATATTGTGGATTCGACCGGGAAGGTGCTGGCCACTGGCCGTCAGGCGTCCAGCTTGAATTTAACTGGTGAGGCACCATTTCAGATTCGTTTAGATGATGCAACCGCAGTGTCATTAAGTCTAAACAATGAAAATATTTCATTGTCTCCATATACCGTCAATGGCAAAGCGGAATTCCGTTTGTCGCGTTAATGGCACAGAGTAGAGCGAAATCATGATTGAGAATCCAATTCGACGCCGTCCAACCCGTAAAATTCGTGTCGGTTCAGTCTATGTGGGCGGTGATGCGCCAATCAGCATTCAGAGTATGACCAATACCGAAACCTGTGATGTCGCCGCAACGGTTGCGCAAATTCAGCGCTGTGTTGATGCTGGTGCAGACATCATGCGGGTATCGGTGCCAAGCATGGAAGCCGCACAGGCTTTTGGTGAAATCCGTAAGCAGGTCTCTGTTCCTTTGGTGGCTGATATTCACTTCGACTATAAAATTGCTTTGGCTGTGGCCGATTTCGGCGCTGACTGTCTGCGGATTAACCCGGGTAATATTGGTTCGGAAGCGAAAATCCGTGAAGTGGTGGCTGCGGCCAAACATCATGATATTTCCATGCGGATTGGGGTCAATGCCGGTTCACTGGAAAAAGATATTCAAAAGAAATATGGCGAGCCGACCGGTGCGGCCTTGCTTGAATCGGCCATGCGCCATATTGATATTTTAGACCGTCTGGATTTCCAGGAATTTAAGGTCTCGGTGAAAGCATCGAATGTATTTTTAACCATGGATGCCTATCGTTTGCTGTCGCAGCAAATTGATAATCCGCTACATTTAGGTGTGACTGAAGCGGGAATCTATCGGACCGGTTCGGTGAAATCAGCGATTGCCTTAGGTGGCCTGCTGATGGAAGGCATTGGCGACACCATGCGTATTTCCCTGGCAGCAGAGCCGGAAGAAGAAGTCAAAATTGGCTTTGATATTTTAAAATCGCTCGGCCTGCGTTCTAATGGCATTAACTTCATTGCCTGCCCAAGCTGTTCACGTCAGGAATTTAACGTGATTAAAGCCATGCAGATGTTGGAAGAGCGTCTGGAAGATGTCCGCACTCCAATGGATGTGTCGGTGATTGGCTGTAAAGTTAACGGTCCGGGCGAAGCCAAAGAAGCTGATATTGGCGTGGTAGGTGCAAGTCCGCGTTCACTGGTGTATCGTAATGGTGAAAAGAGCCATTTAATTGATACCAATCAATTGGTTGATGAAATCGAAACAATGGTTCGTCAACGTGTTAAAGAGCTTGAAGAAGCTAAGTCAAAAGAGATTATTCGCACAGGTTTTTCTGAGTAGATCATGAGTTCAATCGTCGCAATCAAAGGTTTTAATGACATTCTCCCAACCCAGACCCCGGCTTGGAGACGTCTGGAACAGCATCTGTCCAGTCTTATGGATGCTTATGGTTATCAGCAAATCCGTTTGCCGATGGTTGAGCAGACCCATCTGTTCAAGCGTTCCATTGGTGATGCAACCGATATCGTTGAAAAAGAAATGTATACCTTCCTCGACAAGGGTAATCCACCTGAGTCGTTGACCTTGCGTCCAGAAGGGACGGCAGGCTGTGTACGTGCCATGCTTGAGCATAACCTGCTGCGCGGTGCAACGCCTCGCGTGTGGTATATCGGCCCAATGTTCCGTTATGAAAAACCACAAAAAGGTCGTTACCGTCAGTTCCATCAGTTTGGTGTGGAAACTTTTGGTGTGGCTACACCAGATATGGATGCCGAGCTGATTTTAATGACCGCGCGTTTATGGAAACGTATGGGCGTTGCAGATAAAGTTCAACTTGAACTGAATACTTTAGGTGAGTCAGATGAACGTGCCGCGTATCGCGCCGCCTTGGTTGAGTTCCTGGAAACGCACAAAGCCGATCTCGATGAAGATTCTCAGCGCCGTTTAAGCACCAACCCGCTGCGTATTCTGGACTCTAAAGATGCCAAAACTCAAAGCATCCTGGAAAATGCACCAAAACTTCACGACTTTATGGGTGAAGACACCATGGCGCATTTTGCCCTGTTGCAGCAGTATCTGACTGATGCCGGTGTCAGCTTCGTGATTAATCAAAAATTGGTCCGTGGTCTGGATTATTACAACAAAACTGTATTTGAATGGACCACCACCCATTTGGGTTCACAGGGGACAGTGTGTGCCGGCGGCCGTTATGATGGTCTGGTGGGGCAGTTAAAAGGCAAGCCAGAACAGTCGGTTCCGGCAGTTGGTTTTGCCATGGGCATGGAGCGTTTATTGCTTCTATTGGAACAGGTCGAAGACAACAGCCCAAGCCGCGATTGTGAAGTATTCCTGGTGGCCGATCCGGCATCACAAGGTAAAGCACTGGTGCTGGCAGAGCAGATTCGTGACCAGCTTGAAGCCAGTGGTAGTGCCATTCGCCTGAAAGTCGGCTCACAAGGCTCGATGAAAAGCCAGATGAAAAAAGCCGACCAGTCGGGTGCACTGTATGCTTTAATTCTGGGTGAGCGTGAGTGGGAAAACCAGCGCTTCGCCGTTAAAGAACTGGCCACTGCCGAGCAGTTGGATGTAGCTGTGGCAGAGATTGTGCCATTTATGATTGAAAAATTTTCTTCAAAATAAGCCAAAGAATATAAGGAAAAGGGTAATTCAATGAGCGCATTAAGTGATGATGAACAACTTGATCATTTAAAATCATTCGCTAAGAAATATGGTTCTGCAATTATTAGCGGGATTTTGATTGCGCTGATTGCCTTTTTCGGATGGCAATACTGGCAGAAGAAAAACCTGGCTGAAGATCAGACCAACACCGCCAAAGTCCAGCAACTGATGGACGAGGCGCGTGCGGCTGAAGGCGATGACAAAGCTTTCCAGAATCTGTCGACCACGGCCGATAAGATTGTGAAAGAAGCACCAGATTCCGTCCAGGCCATTCAGACCCAGTTCTTAATGGCGAAACTGGCCTATGATCAGGGCGATTATGCCGGTGCAGAAAAAGCCTTAAAGAAAGTTGAAAATTCTAAAGTCGATGATGCCGGCTTAATGCAGGTATTAAAACTGCGTTTGGCCTATGCGCAATTGGCACAAAAGAAATATGATGAGGCACTGAAAACCTTGTCTGCCGTCAACGATCCTGCCTTTAAAGCAACAGCTGAAGAAGCGCGTGGTGATGTGTACGTGGCGAAAAACGATATTGAAAATGCCAAAAAAGCGTATCAGAACGCATGGAATGCGTTACTTGAACGTCAACAGGAACGTCAAATTTTACAAATTAAACTCGAAAGTGTCGGCGTTTTAGTTGATGATCCTGAAATTGAACGTCCTGTAATCGACACACAAGTGGATGAAACTGAATGAATAGAAAATATAAGATCCCGTTTGCACTAACTGTTTTAAGCCTTGCATTGGCTGGCTGTTCAAGCAACAGCATTAAAGTTGAAAAAGTAAAACCGAATCCTTTGCCAAAACTGCAACAGGCCAAAACCCTGGTGCCTGTATTTTCTCAAAACACCTCATCGACTGCTGAAGAAGATCCGCTGCGTTTACAGCTAGATGTCGATAATGGCGTAGTATTTAGTATTGATCCTAAAGGTGAAGTGGCGGCCTATCGTGGCAAGCAGCGTTTGTGGCAAACCGAAGTCAGCAAACAGGGGCTGAGCTCAGGTGTAGAAGCGGCAGAAGGTCTGGTGATTGTTGGGAATCAGAAAGGCCAACTGTTTGCACTGGATCAGGCCACAGGTGAGAAAAAGTGGACCGCACAATTGACTGGGGCTATTCTGGCACCTTCGCTGGTGCATGCCAACCGTGTGGTGACTATCAGCAATGATGGTATTGTCTATGCGCATAACCTGGCGACTGGCCAGCAAATGTGGACTTACAATTTGCCGAATGTCCAGTTTAGCCTGCGTGGTAGCGCTGCACCGGTAGCGGTTGATCCGCGTACCGTGCTGGTAGCAACCGCCAATGCTTATATTTATGCAATTGATGTGGTGACCGGTACGCCGCGTATGCAGCGCCGTGTGGCCATCAGTGAAGGTCGCTCCGATATTCAGCGTTTAAATGATATTGATGGCGATCCGGTAGTAGCGGGCCAGTTCCTGGTCACTACCAGCTTCCAGGGCCAGGTGACCGTCACTGATCTGGCTTCACAGCAAGTGGTTTGGAGCGAAGACCTGAGCAGCACCAAACGTCCGGAAGTGGTCGGCAATGGGGTTTTTGTCGCCAGTGCCGATGGCCGTTTAGTGGCTTATGAAATTACCAGTGGCCAGAAGCTGTGGGAAAATGACCAGTTGCTTAACCGTCGTTTAAGTAACCCGGTAATGCTGGGTCAGGACCTGGTGGTGGGAGATATGGATGGTGTCTTGCATCTGTTTAACCCGAGCAACGGTCAGCTGATTGGTCGCGCCAAAACCAGCGGTGAAGTGCGTTCTTTACGTGTCATCGACAACCAGTTATATGTTGGTACGCAAAAGGGTGCATTCAGCATTTGGCAGAACCGTTAACTTTTTGTTGCCTTATGTTAAACTAGGCGACAATTTCCGTATTTTTTAACGCGGGGTGATTGAATGTTCAATGCCCCGTGTTTTTATTCAGGTCTTTGACTGAAATTTTTTCTTCCCATTTGTTTCTGATGTTCAGACCCGTGTAGTGGACTGATCTCAAATAAAGGTTAATCTATGAAACCCGTAATTGCGCTCATTGGTCGTCCGAACGTCGGAAAATCAACGTTGTTTAACCAGATCACCAAGAGTCGTGATGCTCTGGTCGCAGACTTTGCCGGCCTGACGCGTGACCGTAAATATGGTGATGCGACCTATCAGAATAAATCCTTCATCGTGGTCGATACCGGCGGTATTGGCGAATCTGAAGGTGGTATCGATTCTTACATGGCCGAGCAGTCGAAAACCGCCATCCATGAAGCCGATATGATCATCTTCGTGGTCGATGCGCGTGCCGGTCTGCTGGCTTCGGATGAGCAGATTGCCCGTGAACTGCGTACGCTGGGTAAAAAAGTCTTTCTGGTGGCCAACAAGGTCGATGGCGTACATGCAGAAGCCGCGCTGGTTGAATTCTTTAAACTGGGGATGGGCGAGCCAATGCAAGTGGCCGCCAGCCATGGTCGCGGTGTTCAGCAGATGCTGGAAGAAGTACTGCAAGATGTGCCGGAAGATGAAAACCCGGAAGAGCGTGATGAAGACACGGGTCTGCGTCTAGCGATTATTGGTCGTCCAAACGTGGGTAAATCGACGCTGGTGAACCGTTTGCTGGGTGAAGAGCGCGTGGTTGCTTTTGACCAGCCGGGCACAACACGTGACTCGATCTATATTCCGTTTGAGCGTGAAGGGCGTAAATACACCCTGATTGATACTGCCGGTGTACGCCGTAAAGGCAAGGTTGATGAAATGATCGAGAAATTCTCGATTGTAAAAACCTTGCAGGCGATGAAAGATGCCAACGTGGTGGTTGTGGTGGTCGATGCGCGTGAAGGGATTGTCGAGCAGGACCTGCACCTGATTGGTTATGCGCTGGAAGCTGGCCGTGCCATGGTGATTGCGATCAATAAATGGGACAACATGTCTGAATATGATCGCAAGCAGTGTAAGCTGGATGTCGAGCGCCGCTTTGACTTTATTCCTTGGGCGCGTATTCACCTGATTTCAGCGCTGCATGGCACTGGGGTGGGTGATCTTTATCCATCGATTCATCGTGCTTATGAGTCTTCGCGCTTAAAAGTATCACCAGCCAAACTGACTCAGATTCTGAATGATGCAACTGAAGCGCACCATCCGCCAAAAGTGCAGGGTCGTGCCATTAAAATGCGTTATGCACACATGGGAGGCCAGAACCCGCCAACGATTGTAATTCACGGTAACAAGGTGGATAAAACCCCGGCCGATTATCGTCGTTACCTGGAAAACGTGTTCCGTAAGGTCTATAAGCTGGAAGGAACTCCGGTGAAGATTGAATTTAAAACCTCTGAGAACCCGTTTGAAGGACGTAAATCACAGGTGGATGAACGTACTGCTGCGCGTCGTCGTCGTTATGTACAGAAGTTTAAGAAAGCCGAGAAGAAATTTAAACGCGGTTAAGCGGTTTGTCGCTTGATACAAAAAAGCCCGAATCAGATTCGGGCTTTTTTATGGCCATCAGTTTCTAGTCTGGACGCCGTGCCAGCAACATATTGCTATAACGATTCACCCACTGCGGGCTTAGGCGTGACAGGGTAAACAGGAATTTGCTTTTTAATCCGACCGGCTGATGGGTGGCGGTAAATAGCGAGCTTTTTCGCGTAACACAACTGAAAATTTCATCGGCCACATCTTCCACGCTTAAATGTACCCCCATATTTTGGATGGTGCCGGCATCCATATCTTTGACCATGGCGGTTTGTACAAACAGAGGCATCACATCCAGCACCCGGATACCGTATTTTTGCCATTCAACATCCAGCCCTTCGCTTATACCGCGTACCGCAAATTTGCTGGCCGAATACGACACCAGATCGGCCTGTCCATAAATGGCCGAAGCTGATGACAGGTTCACCACCCGGGCAAAAGTCGCCTGTTTTAAATAAGGCAGTGCGGCATGACAGCCATTTAGCACCCCATTGACATTAACCTGCATGGTACGCTGATGCGCCTGAATCTCGGTGTCTTCAAAAGCACCCGAATATAAGATACCGGCATTATTGACTAAAATATTCAGCTCGCCAGCCCAGTCTACAAAACGCGCCAAAGCCGTTTGCCACTGTGCATAATCCGCGACATCCAGCCCGCCGGCTTGCGCATTGGGACCCAGCTGCTGCGCCAGTTGCTCGGCCTGTGCAACATTTAAATCATAAATTCCGACTTTATAACCCGCCTGATAAAATAAGCGGGCCACTGCTGCACCAATGCCTTGTGCTGCACCACTAATGAAGATACTGTGCATGTGGCTAACTCCTTGTGTTTTTGTTTTTCAAAGTGTTGTTCTGTTGAGAGCATAGCAAATATTTTTATGTAGATGATGGTTAAAGAAGGTAGAAATCGGCATGGATCAGTTATTGGCAGTGATGAAACAGCTTCGTGAGCAATGCCCATGGGACCAGAAGCAGACCCCAGAATCGCTGACCAGGTATGCAATTGAAGAAGCCTATGAAGTCGAAGCGGCCGTGCGCAGTGGTCATGCTCAGGACGTTAAAGAAGAACTGGGTGATCTATTGCTGCAAGTGGTATTCCAGTCGCAAATGTATAGCGAGCAGGGTGCTTTTGACTTTCAGGATGTGGTGCAGGCCATTACCGATAAAATGATTCGCCGTCATCCGCATGTATTTCAGCCCGAGCAGTTTGCGGCCTTAAGCCCGGAAGATGTCAGTGCATTGTGGCAGCAGATTAAACAGCAGGAAAAAGCCGGCAAACCTGCATCGCGCTTATCTGAGGTCAAACATGGCCCGGCCATTCAGCAGGCACAGCAGTTACAGCACAATGTCGCGCAGATTGGCTTTGATTTTCCCGATGTCACTGGTGCGATGCAAAAAGTCGATGAAGAGTTGCAGGAGTTGAAACAGGCGGTGGATCGGCAAAATTCCGACGAAATTCTGGATGAGCTGGGTGACTGTTTATTCTCTTTAATTAATGTTGGCCGTAAACTGAATCTGTCCAGCGAAATGGCTTTGCTGAGTACCGTACATAAATTTAGAACCCGCTTTGCTTTCATTGAACAGCAGTTACAACAGCAGCATAAAAATATAGAACAGGTGTCGTTGGCTGAAATGGATCAGCTGTGGGAGCAGGCAAAACAACAATTAAAATGACAGAGTGACCATGACAAGAAGAATAAGATTTCAACACGCTCAAGCTCTAATTCAACTGGCGTTAATGTTCTGCGTGTTTTGTAGCTTTTTCGCGCTGCAAAATGCGCAGGCAGAAAATTATGATGCGCGTTATCTGCAATGGAAGGCCGAACAAGAGGCGATTGATGCCCGCTTAAGCCCGTCGGCTTCTACGAAGACTTCCCAACCCCGTTCAGCTAGCGCAGGCAGCAGTGAAAAAATTAATCTGAATATGGCAACAGCCGCGCAATTACAGCAATTATCTGGCGTGGGACAAAAGAAGGCGGAAGCCATTATTGAGTACCGCAATCGGCATGGAAAATTCAAACGGATTGAAGATTTACAGCTGGTCAAAGGGATTGGACCGGCATTATTGGCCAAAAACCGGCACCGGCTGGGTATTTAATCGGGTCTGATCATCGGCCAACACCGCATCAGCCGGGCCCGAGTATTGAGATAATCAAATTGCCCTTTGATTGTGTTAGAGATATGATTAGCGTCATCTAATCTATTTTACGTTCAGACGTAGGAGACAGCGTCTTTTGCAAACTTTGCGCGCGTCAAAATGTGGTTTATCAACCACGCAATTACCTGCTTACATTCTAGATGTTATTGATGCTTTAACCAAAGCTGGCTATGAAGCTTATATCGTTGGTGGTGGTGTTCGTGACCTGATGTTGGGCCTGAATCCGAAGGATTTTGATGCCGTGACCAATGCCACGCCATCTCAGGTCAAAGAGGTGTTCGGACGCCGCTGTCGCATTATCGGACGCCGCTTTGAGCTGGCTCATGTCTATTCTGGACGTGAACTGGTGGAAGTTGCTACCTTCCGTGCACCGCCGAAAAGAGCGGTGACCTCTGCTGCGGGCATGATTTTAAGAGACAATAACTGGGGCACGATTGAGCAGGATTTTGCCCGTCGTGACTTCAGTATCAATGCTTTGTATTACCAGCCACGTAAAGGAATCGTGCTGGATTTCTGTCATGCAGTTGATGACATTAAATCCAAAACCTTGCGTCTGCTCGGTGATCCGACCGTCCGTTTTGAAGAAGATCCGGTGCGGAT
This sequence comes from Acinetobacter sp. YH01025, assembly GCF_013420185.1. Lineage (NCBI taxonomy): Bacteria > Pseudomonadati > Pseudomonadota > Gammaproteobacteria > Moraxellales > Moraxellaceae > Acinetobacter > Acinetobacter sp. YH01025. The sequence goes on from NZ_VOYR01000012.1 coordinate 62,735, forward strand.
GCTGCGGACCTTACGTTTTGCGGCCAAGCTGAATTTCAATATTGATCCGGCCATTCTGGAGATTTTTACTCCGGAAATGACTCAGTTGCTGCGCGATGTTTCTCCGCACCGTCTGTATGATGAATCGCAAAAACTGTTCACCATGGGGCATTTAAATCGCGTCTTGCCGATGCTAATCGACTTCGGTATCTGGCGTCAGCTTTTTGCCGACATCAAGCCGGACATCACACCCTTTATTGAACTGGCTGCAAAAAATACCGATCAGCGCATTGCGATTGGCAAAACCATCAACCCGGCCTTTTTCTATGCGGTGCTGCTGTGGAAGCCATTTTTAGAGCGCTGTGATTTTTATCTATCCAAAGGGGTAATTCCGGCAGAAGCGCGTGCCCAGGCTGGACTGGATGTGCTGAAACGTCAGGCCACCCGCACGGTGATTCCGCGTTTTGCTGAAACCTTTATTCGTGAAGTCTGGGAAATGCAAACCCGTTTGCTGAATCCAAAACCTCAGCAAATTGCTGCCTTGTCCAACCATGCGCGTTTCCGTGCCGGTTTCGACTTTTTGCTGCTGCGTGAAAGATCTGGCGATGCCCAGACTCAAGAGATGGGTACGTGGTGGGATCAGTACCAGACCATGAGCACCGATGAAAAAGAACGTGCCATTGGCCAGTACAACCGTCAGCGGGCCAAGAGCCGTCGCAAAGCTGCACAGGAAGAACATCTGGAGCAGCAGCTGAATGCCGCGCAGACCGCCGAAATTGAACCGCTGGTGAATGAGCCGGAGCCACGCAGCCGCCGTGCCCGTAAAGCCAAACAGCAGGAAGACGCCCGTGCCCAGGTTGCATCAACATCATCAAGCAATGGCTCGGGGATTGGTGCAGACCATCCAATTCTGAAGCGCAAGCGGGTACAACGTGATTTAAGTCAGGTTATTTTCGGGCCAACACAATGAGTAGGGTGACTTATATTGGCCTGGGTAGTAACCTGGGCGATTCACGCCAGATTCTGACCGAAGCTGTGCACAAGCTGGCGACGTTGGGTCAGGTCAAAACCTCTAAACTGTATCAAAGTCCGCCAATGGGGCCACAAGACCAGCCGAATTATTTAAATGCGGTGGTACAGCTGCGTACAGATTTACCGGCGCTGGAATTGCTGGATCAGCTGCAGCGTTTTGAGCAGGAAGCCGGACGGGTGCGTTTACGCCATTGGGGTGAACGCACGCTCGATCTGGATTTACTCCTCTATGGACAGGAGCAGATTCAGCATGAACGTCTGACTGTGCCGCATGTCGGCGTTTTAGAACGCGATTTCGTGGTGATTCCATTACTGGATTTAGACCCCGAACTGCGTGTGCATACGCAATTATTAAAAGACTTGCCGTTCATTCAACAGCCCGCACTGGATGTGCTGGACCATGAACACTGGGCAAATATTTAAAGTGATTTTTAGCATGTTCTATGCTTTTTCTAGAGGAACATCTCCATGATTAGTCTCAGTGACTTAAGACAATTTAAAGCCGATGGTCGCAAATTCTCCTGCCTGACTTGTTATGATGCGAGTATGGCCAAGGCAATGGAAATTGCTGAAATTGATAGTATTTTAATTGGCGACTCGCTGGGGATGTCGATTCAGGGCCGTGACTCTACCTTGCCGGTGACCGTTGAAGATATGGCCTATCATACGGCAGCAGTGCGTCGTGGCAATCAGCATGCTTTTATCATGACCGATCTGCCATTTATGAGTTATGCCACCTTGAATGATGCACTGCAAAGCTCGAAAACCGTGATGCAGGCCGGTGCGCAAATGGTCAAAATGGAAGGTGGTGCCTGGCTGGCTGAAACCGTAGAAGTGCTGACCCGTAACGGAATTCCAGTGTGTGTGCATTTGGGCCTGACGCCGCAATCGGTACATGTCTTTGGCGGTTATAAACTCCAGGCGCGTACCCGTGAAGCGGCAGACAAGTTGATTGCTGACTGTCAGGTGGTGGTTGATGCCGGTGCTGCGCTGTTATTGCTGGAATGTGTACCGGCGCAGCTTGGTCAGGAAATTAGCGCCCTGTTCCCGCATATTCCGGTAATTGGGATTGGTGCCGGTGCAGACACCGATGGTCAGGTGCTGGTGGTGCAAGATATGCTGGGTCTGACGTTTGGCCGCGTTGCCAAATTTGTACGGAACTTTATGAAAGAGCAGTCTGGTGAAACAGCCATTTTAGATGCCTTCAAAGCCTATCATGCTGCGGTACAAGACGGTTCTTTCCCGGCACGTGAACAAACTTTCCAAGTTGAGTTGTAAAACATGAAAACAGAAACCACGATTCAGGGATTGGCAGCCTCATTAAATCCTGCACGTGCAGCGCGTAAAATTATTGGTTTTGTCCCGACCATGGGCAATTTGCATGAAGGCCATCTGAGCTTGGTGCGTGAAGCGCGTCAATTATGTGATGTGGTGGTGGTCAGCATCTTCGTGAACCCGATTCAGTTTGGTCCAAATGAAGATTTTGACAATTATCCGCGAACTCTGGAACAAGACAGTCAATTGCTGGCAGAAGCCGGTTGTGACATTGTATTTGCGCCTTCTGTCGAGCAAATGTATGGCAAAAGCCCGCGTTTAACCAACATCAGTGTGTCTGAAATTACCGAAGACCTGTGTGGTTTGCAGCGTCCGGGACATTTTGATGGTGTCGCGGTGGTGGTGACCAAGCTGTTTAATATTGTGCAGCCGAACTATGCCTTCTTTGGCCAAAAAGATTATCAACAGCTGGCGGTGATCCGTCAGTTTGTACGTGACCTGAATATTCCGCTGGAAGTGATTGGCGTGCCAGTTGTCCGGGCAGAGGATGGTCTGGCGCTCAGTTCACGTAACGGTTATTTAAGTGAACAGGAACGCAAAACGGCACCAGTAATTTATCAAAGCCTGAAAAATGCTGAACAGGCACTGCAACAGGGTGAAAAGCTGTCAGAAGTGTTAGCGAATATTAAGGCAGCATTGACGCAGGCCGGCTTTGTTGTGGACTATGTAGAGGCACGTACACCTGAACTGCAAAAAATTGATGAATTTAATCAAGAGATTGTTTTGTTCGTGGCGGCAAAATTGGGAAGCACCCGCTTAATTGATAATATGCAGATCAAACCGACTGCATAGCTCAGCAATGGAAAGGACAGCCTTGTCATGAAGCGTATTTTGATTGTGACCGGACAATCAGGTTCAGGAAAATCCTCGGCTTTGCAGGTTCTCGAAGACCTCGGATATTACTGTATTGATAACCTTCCTCTGGCATTGCTGCCCGAAATTGTGGCCAAGCTTGATCTGGAAAATAATCTGGAACAGCTGGCGCTAGGGGTCGATGTACGCAGTACCCGCGCCAATTTGCAGGAATTTGACCAGGTGTTTGAACAGTTGCAAGGTCATGGCTCGGTCGATATTATTTATCTGACTGCCCAAGATCAGGAGCTGATCACCCGCTTTAGTGCTTCGCGCCGTCCGCATCCTCTGGCCAGTCGGTTTAAAAGTCTGCATCAATGCATTCAGGAAGAAAAAGTCCTGCTTATGCCGATTCAGCTGCGCTCCACGGTGCACATTGATACCACCGACAAGAGTGTGCATGACTTAAAGCATACCTTGCTGTCGAAGCTGGGTCAGACCGATAAACTGATTGTGATTTTGCAATCTTTTGGCTACAAGTATGGTATTCCGCTGGATGCCGACTATGTCTTTGATATCCGGCATTTGCCGAACCCACATTGGGATCTGTCTTTGCGCAAATATTCCGGGCTGGATGAGCCGGTGCAACAGTTTCTGGAACAGCATGAACAGACCAATGAAATGTTCCAGGATATTTATCAGTTTTTAAATAAATGGCTGCCTGCATTTGCAGAAGGGCATCGTCATTATATGACCATCTCTATTGGCTGTACCGGTGGGCAGCACCGATCTGTTTATATGGTGGATAGACTAAAAAAGGCACTTGAGGCACAATGGTCTATTCAAGTCTTACACCGGGAAATGAAGCACTGGTCATGATTGACACAACTGTTGACGTAATTAATAAACTAGGTTTACATGCGCGTGCATCAGGCAAACTGATTGAAGTCACCACGAAATTCCGTTCGTCCATTCAAATTGGCAAAGGTGACAAGTTGGTCGATGCAAAAAATATCATGTCCCTGCTCATGCTCGGCGCAGGTAAGGGCACAACTTTACGTTTAGTGATTGAAGGTGCAGATGAAGAACAAGCTTTATCTGAAATTCAGGCACTTTTTGCAGCAAAATTTTACGAGGCAGATTAATCGTGGCACGTCGACCGCACCGTTTTACCGAAGATGATTTCGAATCTTTAGAAGGACGTGCAAGTAAAACTGAACAGAAAAAAGCCGTACAGCGTATGGCTGCTTTGGGCGAGCAGTTGGCTCAACTGAACCCGAAGCAAATTCAAAAGCTTCCTGTAGATGAGCGTTTAATTGATGCACTCATTGAAGTGCAGAATATCAGTTCGCATGAGGCGCGTCGCCGTCAGTTCCAGCGGATTGGGAAACTGCTGCGCAATGAAGATGAATCGGTGATTCTGTCTTATTTAACCCCGCAGCAGGGTGCCAAAAAAACCGCACAGCTGCAACGCTGGGTCGAGCGGATTATTAAAGATGGTGATCCGGTAATTAATGATTTCTGCAAAACTTATAATGCGGCAGAACGACATACTCTGCGTCAGCATGTGTTGCGCATTCACCGTGATTTGAAAGTGGAAATGCCGGAAGCAGAACTGGAAGCGTCCAAGTTAAAATTGTTTAACTATGTGCAGCAAGTGGCGCTATTATCTGACAATTAAGCGGATCAGACTTCATCTGGTCTGAAGCCATAAAAAACGACTCGATGGAGTCGTTTTTTATTGCGGTTCATTTTTGGGTGACTGATGTGAAAACGGGCACTGTGACCCGCATCAACATCTCGGCTGGCTTTAACCGAACTCGCCGACAGCGCGTTCTTTGGCCCATTCACGTAATACAAACTTCTGTAATTTGCCGGTCGAGGTTTTAGGAATCTCGGTAATCACCACTTCTTTTGGCACTTTAAAGCGCGCCAGATGCTGCTGGCAGAAGGCAATGATTTCATCTTCGGTCACGGTTTTACCTTCTTTAATTTCAATAAAGGCGCACGGCACTTCCTGCCAGCGCGGATCCGGTTTGGCCACCACTGCCGCGGTGAGGACCGCAGGGTGCTGATACAACACCTCTTCAACTTCCAGCGAGGAAATATTTTCACCGCCGGAAATAATCACATCCTTGGAGCGGTCGGTAATTTTGGCATAGCCGTCCGGCTGGCAAACGGCCAGGTCGCCGGTATGGAACCAGCCGCCGGCAAAGGCTTCGGCCGTCGCTTCCGGATTTTTTAAATAGCCTTTCATCACGATATTGCCACGGAACATAATTTCGCCCATGGTTTCGCCATCGTTCGGTACCGGTTGCATGGTCTCCGGGTCGAGGACTTTCATGCCATCTTGCAGCGGATACGGCACGCCTTGGCGTGAATGCAATTGCGCCTGTTCCTGAATAGTCAGCTCAGACCAGCCAGCTTGTGATGCACATAGCGCCGATGGGCCATAGGTTTCAGTTAAGCCATAAACATGGGTCACGTTAATGCCCAGATTACGCATCCCTTCAATAATCGCCGCAGGTGGTGCAGCACCGGCCACCATCACTTCTACGCGATGCTCAATTTTGATCTGTTGCTGTTCCGGAGCATTAATCAGCATCGACAGTACAATCGGTGCGCCGCAGAAGTAATCAACTTTATGTTCAGCAATCAGTTTAAAAATCAGCTCAGGATCGACTTTACGTAGGCAGATATTGGTACCGCCATTGGCTGCCATGGTCCAAGCAAAACACCAGCCGTTGCAGTGGAACAGTGGCAAGGTCCATAAATAGGTGGCACGTGGGGTCATACCGCAGGCAATAATATTACTGGCGGCATTGATATAAGCCCCACGATGATGATAGACCACGCCTTTCGGGTTGCCGGTGGTGCCAGAGGTATAGTTCAGGCTAATCGCATCCCATTCATCTTGTGGAAGTGACCATTCAAAATTGGCATCGCCTTCAGCCAGCCAGTCTTCATATTCAATCTGGCCAATCGGGGCAGTAAAGCACTGCTCATACAGCTCATCTTCAACATCAATCACAAAAATCTCTTGTGGCACCAACGCCAGCGCTTCTTTGGCCACGGCAGAAAATTCCGGATCAACCAGTAACACTTTGGATTCGGCATGTTCCAGCATAAAGGCCAGACTTTTGGCATCGAGCCGGGTGTTGAGGGTATTGAGGACGGCGCCTGCCATTGGTACGGCGAAATGTGCTTCCAGCATGGCTGGTACGTTCGGGAGTAGGGTGGACACGGTATCATTCTTGCCGACCCCCAGCTGTTGTAGCTGATGGGCAAACTGGCGGCAGCGTTGATATTTTTCTCGCCAGGTAATGCGGCGTTTACCGTGAATAATGGCGTCCTGATGCGGGTAGATATAAGCAGCGCGTTCAAGGTATCTCAGTGGAGACAAGGCCACGAAATTGGCAGGGGTACGCGGCAATTGATCATATGCGCTAACCATTATTATTACTCCCTAATCATATTTATTGTTTCTCTGGTTTAAAGATATTCATTTCAGTGCAGGCTTGCAGTTATTCTTTAGTCGAGTGAGCGGTATTGCTGCTGAATAGGCACGCTATCACCTGAAATATAAACCTTTTTTGATCCGGTAAAATTGTATGGAGATATTTCTTTTTTATCTGGGTGTAGCTGATGATGGCAGTTGCAGATAGATTGGCCAGATCAGCATATAAAAAGCCACATCATCCGTTTGACCGGTAAATCCGGAAATAAAATTGGCCCATGCAGCACATTTTTTTAAATCGGAAAAAATTAAGCATAAACACGAGGCTTAATTTGAATTTTCTCGGAGAAAAGGTTTAATCACCGCGCCAAGACGTGTAAAATTCTAGTCGATTTTTTTATTTACCGCCGTTTTTTATCTTTTGAGGTTCTCCTCGATCATAATCTCGCGGTGACATGCTCCATGGTACGGGGCATCACTCCTTAAGGATTTTCTATGCCAATTATCACTTTGCCGAATGGTGATCAAAAACAATTTGATCAAGCCGTATCTGTGATGGAAGTTGCACAAAGCATCGGCCCGGGTCTTGCCAAAAATACTGTGGCAGGTCGTGTGAACGATCGTCTGGTCGATGCCTGCGATTTAATTACCGAAGATGCCACCTTACAAATCATCACACCGAAAGACGAAGAAGGGGTCGAAATTATTCGTCACTCTTGTGCGCACCTGGTGGGCCATGCGGTAAAACAATTGTTCCCTGAAGCAAAAATGGTGATTGGTCCGGTCATTGAAGAAGGTTTCTACTATGACATCTGGATGCCACGTCCATTTACTTTAGATGACATGGCGGCCATCGAAGAGCGTATGAAAAAGCTCATCGACCAGGACTACGATGTTGTGAAAAAAATGACCCCGCGTGATGAAGTTATTGCTGAGTTCACTGCGCGTGGCGAAGAATACAAACTGCGCCTGATTGCAGACATGCCTGAAGAAACTCAAATGGGCCTGTACTACCATCAGGACTATCTGGATATGTGCCGTGGTCCGCACGTACCAAATACCAAATTCTTAAAATCGTTCAAGCTGACCAAAATCTCGGGTGCTTACTGGCGCGGTGATGCCAAGAACGAGCAGCTGCAACGGATTTACGGTACCGCTTGGGCTGACAAAAAACAGCTGGCTGCCTACATCAAACGTATTGAAGAAGCAGAAAAGCGTGACCACCGTAAAATTGGTAAAGCCTTAGACCTGTTCCATATGCAGGAAGAAGCGCCGGGTATGGTGTTCTGGCATCCAAATGGCTGGACCATTTACCAGGTGCTGGAACAGTACATGCGTAAAGTGCAGCAGGACAACGGTTATCAGGAAATCCGTACTCCGCAGGTGGTCGATTTCACCTTATGGGAAAAATCGGGTCATGCCGCGAACTATGCGGAAAACATGTTTACCACGCATTCTGAAAACCGTAACTACGCAGTGAAGCCAATGAACTGCCCATGTCACGTGCAGGTGTTTAACCAGGGCCTAAAGTCGTATCGTGATTTACCAATCCGTCTGGCAGAATTTGGTTCATGTCACCGTAACGAGCCATCGGGTTCATTGCACGGTATTATGCGGGTACGTGGTTTCACTCAAGATGATGCGCATATTTTCTGTACCAAAGAGCAGATTGGCCAAGAGGTTGCTGACTTTATTCAGTTAACCTTAGATGTCTACAAAGACTTTGGCTTTGAAGATGTGCAAATGAAGTTATCGACTCGTCCTGAAAAACGTGTGGGTGATGATGCACTGTGGGATCTGGCAGAAAAATCACTGGCCGATGCTTTGGATGCAGCGGGTCTGGCCTGGGAACTACAGCCGGGTGAAGGCGCATTCTATGGTCCGAAAATTGAATTCTCATTGAAAGACTGCTTAGGCCGTGTATGGCAGTGCGGTACCATTCAGTGTGACTTTAACTTGCCAGAACGTTTAGATGCTTCTTATGTGACGGAAGATAACGACCGTGATCAGCCGGTAATGTTACACCGTGCGATTCTTGGAAGTTTTGAGCGTTTTATTGGTATACTTATTGAGCATTATGCAGGCTTTATGCCACCTTGGTTATCGCCAACACAAGCCTGTGTAATGAATATTACCGACGCGCAAGCTGAAGCCTGTGGGTCAGTCGTCGAGAAACTGAAAGAAAACGGTATTCGTGCGATTTCTGACTTGAGAAATGAGAAAATCGGCTTTAAGATTCGTGAACGTACTTTAGAGCGTATTCCTTACTTGCTGGTTCTTGGCGACCGTGAAGTAGAGGAAGGTACAGTGAACGTGCGTACCCGCTCAGGAAAAAATTTGGGTACTATGTCAATTGATGCTTTCGTTGACCTAGTAAAAGCAGCCGTTGCCGAACGCGGCCGGTACATTGTGGAGTAAGAAAGATTAAACAGCCTGACCGTAACCAACAACAAGGTGCTAAGAGTAACCGCCCTGCAATTAATGACGAGATCCGTGCAAAAGAAGTACGCCTCGTTGCAGCGGATGGTGAACAAAAAGGAATTGTTTCTTTAGCGGAAGCATTGCGTGCTGCAGAGGATGCAGATCTTGACCTCGTTGAGATTGTGGCAAATGCAGAGCCGCCTGTTTGTAAAATCATGGATTACAACAAGCACTTGTTTGACCTGAAGCAAAAGCAAAAAGATGCCAAGAAAAAGCAGCATCAAGTGCAGGTAAAAGAAATTAAATTGCGCCCAGCAACCGATGTAGGTGACTACAACGTAAAACTGCGTGCAATTATCAAATTCCTTGAAGAAGGCAACAAAGTCAAAATCACACTGCGTTTCCGTGGTCGTGAAATGGCTCACCAACAGTTAGGTTTGGCTCAATTACAAAAAGTTGAAGCTGACGTAGTTGAATATGGTGTAGTTGAACAGGCGCCAAAAATGGAAGGTCGTCAAATGGGTATGCTGCTTGGACCGAAAAAGAAAAAGTAAGCATCTCCGAATCAAAAAAGCACTGCCCAGCAGTGCTTTTTTTGTGACTACAGTTTATGAGGTCACTAATATTTTGACATAATGATCGTTCGGTATGTTGAGCAGCTCAGCATACTTTGCATGATAAAAGCCCGGTGACTTTCGAACAGCTGCGGGTCATCTCTGGTGTTTAATTTTTATGTGACAACAGTTGCCCTGCTCAGGCTTATCTCGTATCTTTAACGGCAGAGCAATAACACATGACAACGACAAGAGCGCAAGGATATACACATGATTGATCTTTATTATTGGGGCACGCCCAATGGTCATAAAATTACGATTGCCTTAGAAGAAATGGCGCTGCCATACCAGATTTTCCCGATTAACATCCTTGAAAACGACCAGTTCCAGCCAGATTTTCTGCGCATTTCTCCCAACAATAAAATTCCAGCTATCGTCGATCAGGATGGACCGAATGGCCAGCCGATTTCGATTTTTGAATCGGGGGCAATCTTGCAATATCTGGGCCGTAAAACCGGTATGTTCTATCCGGTAGATGAGCTCGAGCGGGTAGAGGTGGAGCAGTGGCTGATGTGGCAAATGGGTGGCTTAGGCCCGATGCTGGGGCAGAACCATCACTTTAGCCGCTTTGCACCCGAGCGTATAGCCTATGCCACCGAGCGTTATGTCAATGAAAGCAAACGTCTGTATGGTGTGTTAAACAAGCAGCTGATCGGGCAGAAATATGTAGCCGGTGAATATTCAATTGCCGATATGGCGATTTTACCGTGGTTGTTACGCCATGAATGGCAGCAGATTCCGCTAGAAGATTATCCGCATGTGCAGGATTATATTGAGCGTTTAACCGCCCGTCCGGCAGTACAACGCGCCCTGGCGATTCAGGTTTAAATAATCATCATAAAATCACCTAAAGCATCTTCGGGTGCTTTTTTTGTGATTTCAGTTAAGATGGGCAGAACCTGTTAACTGCATCTGTTATGGCTTATCTGCTGTTATTTCTGTCGGCCTTTGGGGCGGCTACCTTATTGCCGTTGCAATCTGAAGCGGTATTACTGGGCCTGCTCATTCAAGAGCAACATTCGGTGATGGCTTTAATAGCCATCGCCAGTCTGGGCAATATTCTGGGCAGCTGTGTGAACTGGTGGTTAGGACTCAAGATCGAGCAGTATAAAGACAAGCGCTGGTTTCCGGTGTCTGAACCCAAGCTGCAGCAGGCACAGCAGATTTATCGGAAATATGGCTTCTGGTCCTTACTGCTGAGCTGGGTGCCGGTGATTGGTGATCCAATCACCCTAATTGCCGGTTTAATGAAAGAAAACTTCGCCCGATTTCTGCTGATGGTGAGTGTAGCCAAAATCGGGCGTTATCTGTTTATTTATCTGGCTTATGCCATGTTCTAGTTTAGCCCTCACATTCTGCTGGCTGAAAACGGACTTCATCTTTCAGGCTGGATTTTTTATAGATCCAGAATTTGCGTGGTACATCGACCTGTGCACCTTGCAGCGCCTGAATCAGTTTCTGGTCCAGCGCATAACGGCCGGAGCCTTGCTGAATTTTAACCTTGTGGATGTTGCCGTATTTATCGGCTTTCATTTTGAACTGAATCCGGCGGGCATGACCATTTAACTCATCTTCGGTGACGTTCAGTTGAGGCTGGCTTCGATATTGAAACGCGCTTTTTGCGCCGGCTTGCTGCGCTTGCCAGACAGTCGAGTCAAAGCTGTAGTGGCAGTCCTGAGCAGTATCTTTTAAATCCAGATGAAAGACCTGATAACCAATCACTGGAACCGGGGTATCATCGACCAGATGTGGTTTGATTCTGGCCTGTTTTACCGCCTGGCTAATCAGCTGATCTAAAGATTTTAGTCCGGTGCTTTCCTGTACCGTGACCTTGTTGATTTGCCCCGATTCATCGGCATGAATCCGTAAAATGGCCGCGCGGTTTTGCTGCTTTAAATCGGCATTGCTATAACGCAGCTGCGGAAACTCGGTCCATTGAATACGCGTGGTCAGATGGGCGGCCAACGCCGAGGTTTTTTGTACTTGCAGTTGTTCGGCAGGGGCAGCAATGGCAAGCGTGGCACTAAGCGGCAGCGCCAGACACAGACTCAGGCAAATGGTTTTTTTCATGAGGATTAGCTTGTTGTTGGGCAAAAGAAGGAACGCTGCGCAGTATTTCCTGAATCGGGCTTCAGTACAAGTCTTCCGCTATAAAAATAAGATGTTCCATCTTCATGTTTTGGCTGTTCAATAACAAGGAGAGATCCTGCTAATCTCAAAGACCTCATCTGCCGATAGAAGGCGAGCGACTTTTGCAATATTTGCTTTTGTTTTAGACAAAGATGCTTTAGAATACGTGCTCCCTTACCTGCAGGTCGTTTGTAATGGTGCAAATGAGCCGAACAGGTACTTAAAAGAGGTTGTTATGGCTAAGTTAAAAACTCGCCGTGGTGCAGCTAAACGTTTCAAAGCGACTGCTAACGGTTTCAAGCGTAAACAAGCGTTCAAACGCCACATTTTGACCAAAAAATCTGCTAAACGTATCCGTCAATTGCGCGGCTGTGTAATGGTTCACGTGAGTGACGTTGCTTCAGTTCGTCGTATGTGCCCATACATCTAAGGAGATTTATAAATGGCTCGTGTAAAACGTGGTGTACAGGCTCATCGCCGTCATAAAAAAATTCTTGCTCGTGCTAAAGGTTACTATGGTGCTCGTTCACGCGTATATCGCGTAGCGTTCCAAGCGGTAATCAAAGCAGGTCAATACGCTTACCGTGACCGTCGTCAGAAGAAACGTCAATTCCGTGCTCTATGGATTGCGCGTATCAATGCTGGTGCTCGTCAAAACGGCTTGTCTTACAGCCGTATGATTGCTGGTTTGAAGAAAGCTCAAGTGATCATCGACCGTCGCGTACTTGCTGACATCGCTATGCATGACGCAGTTGCATTTGCTGCTTTAGCTGAAAAAGCGAAAGGTGCATTGGCTGCCTAAGTCCTCGTGACTTAAAAGAAGACCGCTTTATGCGGTCTTTTTTATTGCGCAGAATCAGGGTCTGAATGATAGAGTAGGGAAATTGTATGCAGCGAATTAATGTGGTTGGTACTTCGGCTTCAGGCAAATCGACTTTTGCCCGGGCGCTGGCAGAAAAGCTGGGACTGGCCTATATCGAGCTGGATAATCTGTTCTGGTTAGATGACTGGCAGCAAAGTGCTGATACAGATTTTTTTGCCAAAATTCAGGCAGCCATTGAGCAGGCACCCAATGGCTATGTGATTGATGGCAACTATACTCGCACCATTCCCATTAAATGGGCGCAGGCCGATACCATCATCTGGCTGGATTTACCGTTTCATAGCAATTTACTGCGTTCTGTACAACGCGCCGTGCAGCGCGCGGTTTCACAGCAAACCCTCTGGTCCAATTCCAATAATCGGGAAACGATCAGACAGCTGTTTAGCCGCGATTCGATTGTCTGGTGGATGATTAAAACCCATCAGAAAAATCGCCGGCATTATCTGCAGCTGATGCAATCTCCCGAATATGCCCATCTGCACTGGATTCGGCTGACCTCGGTCGCTGAGGTTGAACGGTTTCTGAATCGCGTTTAAAGTCCGAAATAATAGGCTAATAAACAAATTACCACAGTAATAAGAATCAGCTTGATGACTCCAGTCGCACCAACTTTATGATGAGACGGGACTTTGGCTGAATGCGCTGCTTGCGCATGGGTAGCCTTGTTGTCAGATGCGAACGGTTCCAGCGGATTCGGCTGTGCGACAGGCGTCAGCTGGGCGCTTTGGTAATGGTTGGCCACCTTGACAATAAATTTGGCGCTTAAATCATCCAGCTTCTGGGCAAAATGGCGCAGGTCAAGCTGCTCTTCCGGACTCAGCACTTCATTATCTGCATTATAGGGATGCTGGATTTTCTGTTGAATATCATCTTTTAGCGCTTCTAAACGGTACAGCATGCGATGTGCATAATCGGCCTGATAGTGAGTCGGTAATAAAGACAGCTGATGCGGATCAGGTGTATCTGCCGTAAGCGGAACACCATAATAGGGTAAATTCTGCTGTTCAGGTGGCTGAAAGTCGGCCGCCAGTGTATGGGAAAACAGCTCCTGCTCGGTAAACAGATGAATTTCATCCCAGTGAGCGGGTTCTAGATCGGCCTCTACCTTTTTGGCCAGCTTACTATTGAGTTCATAACGCCAGAACGTTTCCTGGCGCAGTTCAATCCGCTGTGCCGATGGAAATTCATAATCATTGTCGGCGTTATACCATTCCGGCAATTCCTTGCCACAAATCCAGGCGAATTTTTTATGTGCTTCATGGCTGACAATAAAATGCGGGTAGGGCAGCAGCTCGACATTGGCGTTGGGATTTTTTTCATCGACCAGCAGACTGGCATTGTGCAGACTCAGTCGGGTTGTACCCTGGCGTTTTAAGCCTTCCAGCCAGATTTCAAAATGCTGGGCCAGCAGATGCTGGGAATTTAAATCACGAAACCAGAACATGTGCTGATTAAAAATGGGATGCGCACGCCAGCGACTGAAACTCAAATCCTGGCTCAGATATTCATTGCCATAGGTGACCAGGGTCAGTTGCTGTTTCCAAATTTGATCGAGCGCCATAGTGTTTGATCTCATTGATATTTTGATTATCTTATACTTTTTCCAAATTGCGATGCCAATCTAATTTTCCTGCAATGCAACTTCATTCTACTGTCCAAAAACTGTTAGAATGTGGGGTTTTTTAATTATATTCAAAATTTGTTGCTTTGAGAGTTACTATGTCACTGGAAGCCCTGACCACTGAAGCGCTCGCTGCCATTGCAGCAGCAGACGACCTTGCTACACTCGATCAAGTACGGGTGCAATTTACGGGGAAGAAAAGCCAGCTCGCGGAACAATCTAAGTCACTTGGTAAAATGGATCCTGAACAGCGTAAAGCGTTTGGTGCGCAAATCCATGCGGTGCGTGAAGCCATTAATACTGCATTAACCGAGCGTCAGGCAGCATTACAGCAAGCGGCATTAGAACAAAAACTTGCCAGCGAAACGGTGGATATTACTTTACCAGGCCGTGGTCAGACCATTGGCTCCATTCACCCGGTAACTCAGGTGCAAGAGCGTATTTGCCAGTTCTTTACCAAAGCTGGCTTTACTGTGGCTACTGGCCCAGAAGTTGAAGATGATTATCACAACTTTGAAGCGCTGAATATTCCAGGCCATCACCCGGCCCGTGCCATGCACGACACGTTCTATTTTGATGCGACTCATTTGCTGCGTACCCATACCTCTGGTGTACAGATTCGGACCATGGAAACCCAGCAGCCGCCAATCCGTATTGTCTGCCCGGGCCGTGTTTATCGCTGTGACTCCGACCAGACGCATTCACCAATGTTCCACCAAATTGAAGGTTTGTACGTGGCGGAAAACACCAGCTTTGCTGAACTGAAAGGTTTACTGGTGAACTTGCTGAACGAATTCTTTGAAAAAGATTTGAAAGTCCGTTTCCGTCCGTCGTATTTCCCGTTCACCGAGCCAAGTGCTGAAGTGGATATTATGGATGAGCGCGGTAAATGGTTAGAAGTGCTGGGCTGCGGTATGGTGCATCCAAATGTATTACGCGCGGCAGGTATTGATCCGGACAAATATAAAGGCTTTGCTTTTGGTCTGGGCGTAGAGCGTTTTGCAATGTTGCGTTATGGCATTAACGACCTACGTATGTTCTACCAGAATGATGTGCGTTTCTTACGCCAGTTTGCTTAAAACAAATTTATACCTCTCCCTGACCTCTCCTAAAAGGAGAGGGGTTGTCCATCGGTGACATAGGGTTCTCCCCCTTTTTTTAAGGGGGAGTTAGAGGGGGATTTTAGAGATTTGAATTACAGGTTTTATATTAATGAAAATTAGCGAAAATTGGCTACGCACGTGGGTCAACCCAGCCATCGATAGCGAAAAACTTTCTGACCAGTTAACCATGCTGGGTTTGGAAGTTGATGATTTATCTCCAGCTGCAAAACCATTTACTGGTGTAGTGGTTGGTGAAGTGCTGACGGTTGAACAACATCCAGATGCAGACCGTTTACGTGTAACGACGGTGAACATTGGTTCAGGTGAGCCTTTACAAATCGTCTGCGGCGCGCCAAACGTACGAGCTGGGATGAAAGCACCTGTGGCAACTATTGGTGCAGTATTACCAGGCGATTTTAAAATCAAGAAAGGCAAACTGCGTGGTGTGGAATCACAAGGCATGCTCTGCGGTGCATCTGAAATTGACTTAGAAGATAAAATCGACGGTCTATTAGAACTTCCTGTGGATGCACCGGTCGGTGTCAACATCCGTGAATATCTGGACCTAGATGACAACGTGATTGACATCAGCATCACGCCAAACCGTGGTGATTGTTTCAGTATTCGTGGGATCGCACGTGAAATTGGGGTGATTAACCAACTGCCTGTGACTGCGCCTGAAATTAAAGAAATGGCTGCAAGCATTTCTGATGAAAAGAAAGTGGTTGTATCGACTGAAGGCTGTCCACGTTATTTAGGTCGTGTGATCAAGAACGTGAATACCAAAGCCGCGACGCCTGAATGGATGGAGCGCGCATTGGCACGTTCGGGTATCCGTCAGCACAGCATTCTGGTTGATATTACCAACTATGTCTTGATGGAACTGGGTCAACCACTCCATGCCTTTGATGCTGCAAAAGTGCAAGGTGCTGTACAGGTGCGTCAGGCGACTGGGGGCGAAAAACTTGTTCTATTGAATGAACAAGAAGTAGAACTGCAAGACGATGTCATGGTGATTGCCGATGATGAAAAAGCTCTGGCGATTGCCGGTATCATGGGCGGTCTGTCTTCATCGGTTACCGATGAAACCACTGAAATCTTCCTGGAATCTGCTTTCTTTGCACCGCTGCATATTGCCGGTCGTGCGCGCCGTTTTGGCCTGCATACCGATGCCTCTCAGCGTTATGAGCGTGGTGTGGATTTTGAACTGCCATTGATCGCCATGCACCGTGCCTCTCAGTTAATTTCTGAGCTTGCAGGCGGTGAGTTTGGCCCAATTACGGTGGCGGAAAATGCAGCAGTATTGCCAACACGTGACGCGATTGAACTGAAACAGGCACAGGTCGATCAGCTGCTGGGTTATAGCGTAGATTCAGACTTTATTACCGATGCTTTAACACGCTTGGGTTGTGAAGTGACGGTAAAAGCGCAAGGTCAATGGTCTGTGGTACCGCCATCGCATCGTTATGACATGGCCATTTACCAGGACCTGATTGAAGAAGTCGCGCGTATTCACGGTTATGACAATATTCAAATCAGCCTGCCGGTGATTGACACCAAACTGGCGAAGTATCAGGATCAGTTTGAAGTGGCACAGCTGCGTCAAACCCTAGTGACTTTGGGCTATCAGGAAGCAATCAGCTTTAGCTTTGCTGACCTGAAACTGGAAAAACAGCTAAATGCAGCGGTCAACCCACTGGCATTGGCGAACCCGATTTCAAGCGATCTGGCGGTGATGCGTTCAACCTTGCTGTCGAGCCTGATTCCTTGCGTACAGTACAATATTAACCGTCAGCAAAGCCGTGTGCGTTTCTTTGAACTGGGTTTACGTTTTGATTATCAGAACGCAGCCTCAATTCATGACCTGAAACAGATTCCAACCCTGGCAATGATTGCTGTGGGCGCTAAAACAGCAGAATCATGGCATGGCAAGCCACAAGCCATGGACTTCTTTGACCTGAAAGGTGAAGTTGAAGAGTTGCTGGCAGCAGGTCGTGTACAGGTCGAATATGTACGCTCAGAGCGTAGCTGGTTGCATCCAGGCCAATCTGCAGAGATTCTGGTCAATGGTCAGTCAATTGGTTATTTGGGCCGTTTGCATCCATCTCTGGAAAATGAACTGGATTTGGGCACCACTTGGGTGGCGGAACTGGATCAGCAGGCTGTTTTGCAAACTTATGTATCTAATTTTACAGAATTATCACGTTTTCCGTCGGTAAGACGTGATATTGCGCTTTTAATTAGTGATAAGATTAATGTTAGCGAAATTCAGCAACTTATCGAACAAACGGGCGGCGAGCTTCTGCATTCAACCTGGTTATTCGATGTGTACACTGGTCAAGGTGTTGAAGCGGGTAAACGCTCATTGGCATTTGCACTGTTATGGCAACATCCGACACGTACGCTTGAAGATGCTGAAATTAAATCAGGTATGGACAATATCCTAAAAGTGTTAGAAAACACTTATCAAGCGACATTGAGGGCTTCATGACAGCATTAACAAAAGCAGAAATGGCTGATCATTTAAGTGAGCTCACGAGTTTAAACCGTCGTGAAGCGAAACAAATGGTCGAGTTATTCTTCGATGAGATTAGCCAGGCGCTAATCTCTGGGGAGCAGGTGAAACTTTCAGGTTTTGGTAACTTCGAGTTGCGTGATAAACGTCAACGTCCAGGCCGAAATCCGAAGACGGGTGAAGAAATTCCGATTTCTGCACGCCGGGTGGTAACCTTCCGTGCCGGACAGAAGTTCCGCCAACGTGTTGGAAATGAGCAGATCGATTGATCTGCTTTTTTATGCCGCTAAAAAAGTAAGGGCTGAGGTTCTAACGGCAGGTATTACCGTGTTCCTTGTATGTGATGATGAGATGTTGTAAGAAATATTCAGACAATAAAAAAGAGAGCCAAAAGGCTCTCTTTTTGTCAATAATCTAAGATTATTGAGCTTCAGAAGCAGCAGCGTCAACAGCAGCATCAGCAGCGTCAGTAGCAGCATCAGCAGCGTCAGTAGCAGCAGCAGCAGCAGTGTCAGCAGCATCAGCAGCAGCGTCTACAGCAGCATCAGCGCCAGAAGCAGCTTCAACAGCAGCAGCGTCAGCAGCAGCTTCAGCTTCAGAAGCAGCTACAACAGCTTCAGATGCAGCTTGGTTAGCGTCAGCAGCAGCTTCTTCAGTTTTTTTAGCACAACCAACGAAAGCTAAAGTAGTAGCAACTGCAGCAGCAATAGCGATTTTTTTGAATAACATGGCATCACTCTCTAAAAAATTGAGATTAAAAAAAACCGACGTTAGCCTGTTATATGCTTTTATTATTCCTAATTTTGTTAGGCACTAACAACGCAGGAGCAGTCTAACTGGTCTGCGAATATGCTATCACTGAGTTTTTTTAATTACTACTAGCTTGCTCTAAAAAATGCCGAAAAAAGCCCTAAAATGCGTTGTTTTTTAACAGAAAATAACAATCAAGAGTTCAGTTTATATTGGCGAAAGGCGATTTAAATCATTAAAAACTATAGGGTTTTTTTGAAATACTTATTTATAATCATTTACTTAAAAATAAGTTTACACAGAAAACGTCCAATTGTATCTTTATGTAAAGATGGTCAACCGAAATAAAAAAGCCATCGTTATACGATGGCCTTTTTAAAAAGTTTTGATCTTAGTTGCTGGCTTTACGCTTCATATGATCAAAGAACTCGTCATTGGTTTTGGTTTCTTTCATACGATCCAGCAGGAATTCCATGGCTGCCAGTTCATCTTGGGTATGCAGCAGCTTACGCAGAATCCAGACCTTACGCAGGTTGTCTTCAGACATCAGGCGCTCTTCACGACGGGTACCTGATTTCTTGATGTTCATGGCAGGGAACACGCGTTTTTCGGCAATACGACGATCAAGCGTAATTTCCTGGTTACCGGTACCTTTGAATTCTTCGTAAATCACTTCATCCATCTTGCTGCCGGTTTCAATTAACGCGGTTGAGATGATGGTCAGTGAGCCGCCTTCTTCAATATTACGTGCGGCACCAAAGAAACGCTTTGGACGTTCCAGTGCGTGAGCATCGACACCACCAGTCAGGACTTTACCTGAAGATGGCACCACGGTGTTATAGGCACGCGCTAAACGGGTAATCGAGTCAAGCAGAATCACCACATCTTTTTTGTGTTCTACCAGACGCTTGGCTTTTTCAATTACCATTTCAGCCACTTGTACGTGACGGGCTGGAGATTCATCAAAGGTTGAGGCAACCACTTCACCACGCACGGTACGTTCCATTTCGGTCACTTCTTCCGGACGTTCGTCAATCAGCAGAACAATCAGGAATACTTCCGGGTTATTACGTACAATCGACTGGGCGATGTTTTGTAATAACATGGTTTTACCAGCTTTTGGCGGCGCTACAATAATTGAACGCTGGCCTTTACCAATTGGCGCAACCAAGTCAACCACACGCGCGGTTAAATCTTCAGTGGTACCGTTACCAAGTTCCATGACCAGTTGTTCGGTTGGGAACAGCGGGGTCAGGTTTTCAAACAGGATTTTATTGCGCGAGTTTTCTGGCGTGTCGTAGTTAATCTGGTTAACTTTTAACAGGGCAAAATAACGTTCGCCTTCTTTTGGTGGGCGAATGGTGCCGGTAATGGTGTCACCGGTACGCAGGTTAAAACGACGAATTTGCGAAGGGCTGACATAGATATCGTCAGGACCGGCTAAATAAGAGCCTGCTGCAGAGCGTAAGAAGCCAAAACCATCTGACAGAATTTCGAGCACGCCATCACCAAAAATCTCTTCGCCATTCATTGCATGACGTTTTAAGATGGCAAAAATAATGTCTTGCTTACGGTTACGAGCCATTCCTTCAAGGCCCATAAACTCGGCAATCTTGATGAGTTCGCCAATCGGTTTTTTCTTGAGTTCGGTTAAATTCATAGGTGATCAGATAGAATCAAAAATTCTGGGGTACAGGTTGGAAGGGAAGCAACATTTGACCGCATGCAGGCAATAAAACGAACGCAATTGTATTTGCACAATAACAATTCAGAGGACTGATTAATTGTTTCAGAGAAAAATGTGAAAAAACAATTTCTGTTGCCGAGCGGCATTTTTGTGTTGTGTCTTTTAAGAAACGGGCGGGACGGGAAGTCCTTTATTTCTTGAGCAAGCAATATAAGAGAGAAACGCCGATTTGTCAATTTATAGACGAAAAAAATACGCTATGAAACATAGCGTATTTTAATTTTTCTAAACAGACAGGATTTAGATGTTTTCATCAATAAATGCAGTCAGTTTCGATTTTGGTGCAGCACCAATCTGCTGGGCAACCACTTCCCCATTTTTGAACATCAACAGTGCAGGGATGTTACGGATGTTGTAGTTCACGGCAGTTTGTTCGCAAGCGGTCACGTCAACTTTCACAATTTTAACTTTGCCTTCATATTCAGTCGCCAAAACTTCAAGTACTGGCGCAATTGCCTTACAAGGCGCACACCAGCCCGCCCAGAAGTCAACCAATACAGGTGTTTCAGATTGAAGAACGTCTGCTTCGAAGTTTGCATCCGTTGTGTTTACGATGTTGCCAGACATGGAATGTGCTCCAAATGAATTTTTGTATAGATAGCTATATTTATTAGTATTACATAGCCATCTAGAACAATGTAGAGGAATATGTAAATTTTCGATCTTTCCTGTGAATTTGTCTAATTGATGCTCACGATGCTGATGATCGTGTCACACAATTGTCACATCTGCCGAAAATTTAAATACTCATCGAAATGTGCGCACAAATGGCTTTTAAATTGCATGTATGTGAATTACTCTAGGCACAATTCTGTATAGGTTTGTTTGAAGAATGTCTGATTTTTTAATTGATGAAGAGTTACTTGCAGCCATCGATATGGGGTCGAACAGCTTCCACCTGGCCATTGCCCGTGTGGATCATGGTGAAGTAAAAAAAGTGGCATCAATGTCAGAAAAAGTACAGCTTGCCGCTGGTTTAGATGAGAATAAAAATTTAACCGAAGCCGCACAGCAGCGCGGTTTAGCCTGTCTGGCACGCTTTGTCGGACGTTTAAGCGCTGTACAGCCGAACCGTTTACGTATTGTTGCCACCAACGCCTTGCGTCAGGCCAAAAACGGACATGAATTTATTCAAAAAGCCGCAGAAATCTTGCCAAAACCCATTGAAATTATTGCCGGTCGTGAAGAAGCCCGCTTAATTTATCTGGGTGTGTCGCACACCATGGAAAACAGTGGTCGCCGCCTGGTGATTGATATTGGCGGTGGTTCAACCGAGCTGATTATTGGTGAAGAATTCGAACCTATTCATACCGAATCTTTACAGATGGGCTGTGTGGCCTATACCAAAGCCTTTTTCGCCGAAGGTGAAATTAACCATAAAAGTTTTGACAAAGCCGTGTTTGCCGCACGCAAAGAATTATCCACCATTGCCAATACCTATAAAAATGCCGGCTGGGATACCGTAGTAGGCTCAAGTGGTACCATTAAAGCCTGCCGCCAGATTACCGTGAATATGGGCTGGAGCAATGCGCAGGAAAATCTGACCCGTGAGGGCCTGGAAAAACTCAAAGATAAGCTGCTTAAATATAAGCATGTCTCTGAAATGGACTTTGACGGTTTAAAAGAAGATCGACGAGCAGTTTTGCCAGCCGGGATTGCGATTTTATATGCAGTTTTTGATATTTTAGATATTGATAAACTGGTTTATTCCGATGGTGCCTTACGTGAAGGCGTAATGTATGACCTGCTGGGCCGTTTCCAGCATGAAGATATCCGGGACCGCAGTGTGCAGGCGCTGATGGGCCGTTATAACGCCGATCCGAAACAGGCAGAACGTGTGGTCAAAACCGCGCAGCACCTGTTTGAAGGCGTGGCCGCGGAGCTGAAATTGACCAGCGATGACAGTGATTTACTGCGCCGCGCGGCCTATTTACATGAAATTGGTCTGGCGATCAGTCATGGTGGCTATCATCGTCATGGTGCTTATTTATTACAACATTCGGATATTCCAGGCTTTTCACAAATTGATCAAAACCATCTGTCGCATCTGGTTGCGCATCATCGCCGCAAGCTGCGTCAGGACGATAAAATTGATGTCAACAAGGTCGGTGGCCATAAATTAATGCATTTATGTCTGCTGCTGCGCCTAGCAGTTTTAGTCAATCATAGTCGTAGCGATCAGATGCTTCCTGCCATTGAATTGAGTGTTCAGAATGCGCAACAATGGCAGCTCAGCGTTTCGGGTGATGCTAAACAATGGCCATTGCTTGTCGCTGAATTGCACGATGAACAAGTGCAGTTCAAGAATTGGGACATTGAATTAAAAATTCATTCGGAACAATTTGTCGATTAACGTTTTGGTTAATTTAGGGATAACAGTCGACTTATGAAAAATAAAGCTGCTCAATCAAAAGCATGGACAACGGTCCAAATTGCACGTCATCCAGAGCGTCCGCAATTCCTGGACTATGTAGGCGAAATTTTCACTGAATTTGATGCGTTGCACGGCGACCGTTTATTTGGTGATGATGGTGCAATGGTGGGTGGCTTGGCACGCTTCGATGGTCAGCCGGTCATGGTCGTGGGCCAGCATCGTGGTCGCAGTACCCGCGAGAAATTGCAGCACAATTTCGGCATGAGTAACCCGGAAGGTTACCGTAAGGCACAGCGTTTGCTAGATATGGCAGAACGTTTCAAGCTGCCGGTCTTTACCTTTATTGACACCATGGGTGCTTATCCGGGTGTGGGTGCAGAAGAACGTGGTCAGGCGGAAGCGATTGCTACCAGTCTTGCTCAATTATCGAACCTGAAAGTGCCGGTCGTGGCAACAGTTTTAGGTGAAGGCGGTTCAGGCGGTGCCTTGGGTATTGGTGTTGCGGATCGTGTGGTGATGTTATCTCACAGTATTTATTCAGTAATTTCTCCAGAAGGCTGTGCATCTATTTTGTGGAAAACTGCAGAAAAAGCAGAACAGGCAAGTGAAGCATTGGCACTGACTGCTGAAAAATTACAGCAGATGGGCATTGTTGAATATGTGGTTGATGAAGGTGAGGGAGCTCACTTGCAACCAGAAAAAGTCATGCAAGATTTAAAAGCCGTGTTAAAACAGGCTCTAGAAGAATTGCAACCGATGGATGCACAAGAACGATGCGAAGCACGTTACCAGCGTTTGATGAAGTTTGGCAGCGACAATTTAGGACTGGCGTCTTAACCCAGATTCAGTCTTTTCCAGAAGATACCCATTTTCTCATCGGATGTAGTGGCGGCATGGATTCCATGCTGCTGCTGCATCTGATGGCGTTTTTATGCCCGGAAAAAGTCCGGGCCATTTATATTGATCATCAATTACAGTCTTCCAGCCAGGCCTGGGGCGAATTTGTCCAGCAGCATTGTCAGGCCTTCAATATTCCGTGCATGATTCAAGCGGTACAGGTCGCCGAAGGCAATCTGGAACAGCAGGCACGCGCCGCACGTTATCAGGCATTTCAGCAGCATATTCAAACCAACGAGATATTGGTACTGGCCCATCATCAGCAGGATCAGGCAGAAACGGTGTTATTGCGTCTGTTTTCCGGTGCTGGAATTCCTGGCCTGGCGGCTATGAAAACTTTCGATTCTCGTCCTGAACTGTCAATCTGGCGACCGTTGCTATCTTTATCGCGTGAGCAGATTCAGACCTGGTGCCAGCAGCTTTCGATTCCACATATTCAAGATCCGACCAATCAGGATATTCACTACGACCGGGCCTGGTGTCGGGAACAGTTATGGCCGCTGTTAAACGCGCGCTTTCCCAAAATGCAGCAAAGCATTTGCCGCAGCAGCCAGCTGATGCAGGATGCCGAGCAGATTTTGGCCGAAGTATTGCGGCAGGATTTGGCCAGCTGTGGCGATGCCGAGCATCTGGATTTACACCGTATTCAGCAATTGTCCGAGGCGCGGCAACGCCAGTTACTGTCGTTCTGGATGAAAGGGGACAGCCAGTACCGGCCAAGTTTTGACATGGTGCAGCGTATTCAGCAGGAAGTGATTCAGGCCCGGGCCGATGCGCAAGCGGCTTTGCATTGCAACGGCTTTTATTATGTGCGCTATCAAAATGTCATTTACCGTCTGCCTCAGCTGGAATATTTGGCCAGTCAACAGGCCATCCCTGCGCGGGAACAGGTGTGCTGGCAGTTGGGGCAAACCCTAGATTTACCAGCCGGACAGTTTCAGTTGAATGCACCGCATCAGGTTGGTTTGTCTTTTGCATTACTCCAACAAGAATTGACTTTAAGTACGCGAGTGGGCGGAGAAAAAATCCATCTTCATGGACGTGTCGGGGCCTGGCCATTAAAAAAGGCGATACAGCAGGCACAAATTTTTCCCTGGAAGCGTCATACAATTCAAATATTAAGCAGAGATAATGTTATGCTAGGGGTTTTCACGCCAAAAGGGTTTTGGCTGGCAGATTCTGCCTATTGCGAACCGGATGGCTGGCAACCGACTTTAATCTCTTAACTATAAAGAACTCAACCAAGAGTGTGAATCATGAGTGCAGTGTTAAATTGTAATATTAGTTTTATTGGTGGCGGAAATATGGCACAGGCCTTAATTGGTGGCCTGATTGCACGTGGCATGCCTTCAACGCGTATTACAGTTGCTGATCCGGTCGAAAAAATCCGTTTGTTGCTGGAAGAAAAAGATGTACATGTGACCGAAGACAACCAGGCTGCCATTCGTGACGCCGATATTGTGGTGTTCGCAGTCAAACCGCAGGTGCTGGCCAGCGTGCTGCAACCGCTAAAAGGGCAGTTTGAAGGCAAACTGGTGATTTCGATTGTTGCCGGTGCAGAAATTGCCACCATTTCGGCATTGCTCGATACCGACCGTGTGGTGCGGGTGATGCCAAATACCCCGGCACTGGTACAAACTGGTGCGCATGGTTTATATGCGCATGATGCGGTCGATAGCAAAGACCGTGAATTGGCAAGTCAGGTTTTGGCTGCCACGGGTTTAACAATTTGGGTAAACTCTGAAGCGCAAATTGATGCAGTCACGGCAGTATCCGGTTCTGGCCCGGCTTACTTTTTCTATATGATGGAAAGTATGATTCGTGCCGGCAAAAACTTGGGCCTGGATGAAAAAGTGGCAACGGCTTTAACCTTGCAAACTGCGTTGGGTGCGGCACAAATGGCAATTACCAGTTCCAATACCCCGGCAGAGCTGCGTAAAAACGTGACCTCTCCAAACGGGACCACGCAGGCAGCGTTGGAAGTGTTTGACCGTGCGCAAGTGTCGCAGAATATTCAGGCGGCGTTGGCGGCTGCCAAAACACGCAGTCAGGAACTGGCTGCCGAGCTGAGTGACAGCATTAAATAAAGTATTTAATTTTAGGAACGTTCAAGTATGGGTGCAAATTCTGCGCTAATTTTTGGCATCATCATTAACGTAGCGATTTTGCTCGTCTTCTTCCGTTTTCTCATGCAGCTGGCTGCGGTGAGTCCTTATAATCCGGTGGTGTTGTCTACGATCAAGGCCACGAAAATTGTAGATGTATTTAGCCGTATTTTCCCGACCGTGGCAAAAGGCCGGGTGAATCTGGCGGCATTGGCGCTGCTGGTGGTGCTTTATCTGCTGAAAAATTACGGCATGATGTATTTAAACGGGGCGATGCCTAATGGCCCGGTACATCTGCTGATTCTCACCTTTGTGACCATGATTCAGGACCTGCTACGTTTCTGTCGTTACCTGATTTTTGCCACCATTATTTTAAGTTGGGTAGTGATGTTTACCCAGTCACGCGGGCCTTATATTGAAGTGATTCAGGAACTGGCAGAACCTTTACTGGCACCGTTTCGCCGGATCATGCCGAATATGGGCATGATTGACCTGTCTCCAATTCTGGCATTTCTGGCGTTATATATTGCTGAAATTCTGATGAACCAGGTGGCAATTGTTTTGCTGACTGGGTTCTAAATTGAGCTCAAGAAAAAAGGACGCTGCGGCGTCCTTTTTTATGGCTCAAGTTTTGAGGTGAAGACCTTGATATTTTGCCCAAGAGGCAAATGACCTTCAGCCCAGCCTTCCTCCGAGGAGGAAGGTGGAAAGACTTTAGTGTGCTTCATCCCAGTTCTGGCCTTTACCCACTTCGACCACCAGCGGAACAGACAGTTCAATCACCGACTGCATCACTTCGGCCAGTTTGGGTGCCAGTTCATCGGCGACATCGGCATCGACTTCAAACACCAGTTCATCGTGTACCTGCAGTAGCATTTTGGCCTGATCGCGTGGCAGCATTTTGTCTACCTCCACCATGGCCATTTTAATAATATCTGCCGCCGAGCCTTGTAGCGGCGCATTAATTGCGGCACGTTCTGCTGCTTTACGCACCATCATGTTACGGGCATCAATATCCGGGGTATATAAACGGCGGCCGGTCAGGGTTTCGACAAAGCCTTGTTCCAGAGCCACCTGACGGGTGCGCTGCATATATTCATAAATGCCCGGATAACGCTGGAAGTATTGCTTGATATAGTTCTGCGATTCTTCACGGGTAAAGCCCAATTGACGGATCAGACCAAATTCGGACATACCATATAACAGGCCGAAGTTAACCGCTTTGGCCTGGCGGCGCTGATCTGGCGTGACATCTTCCAGGGCAATATTCAACACTTCGGCAGCGGTACGGCGGTGTACATCCTGACCATGATTGAAGGCATCAACCAGCGCGTCATCTTGCGAGAAATGCGCCATTAAACGCAGTTCAATTTGCGAATAGTCGGCAGCCAGTAATACGCGGCCTTCTGGTGCAATAAAGGCTTTACGAATCTGGCGGCCAATATCCATACGTACCGGAATATTTTGCAGGTTCGGATCGGTCGAAGACAGACGGCCTGTTGCGGTCAGTGCCTGATGATAACTGGTATGCACGCGATGGCTGCTGCTATTAGCCTGCTTTTGTAAGCCATCGGTATAGGTACTTTTCAGTTTAGACAGACCGCGATATTCCACAATCAGGCTGGCAATCGGGTGCTCAATCTTTTCTAAAATACTTTCACTGGTGCTGTATTGGCCGGTGGCAGTTTTCTTGCCGCCTTTGATGCCCAGCTTTTCAAACAGGATTTCGCCAACCTGTTTGGGCGAGCTGACATTAAACGGCTGGCCGGCCAGTTCAATAATCTGCTGTTCCAGTTGCAGCATGGTGTTGGAAAATTCTACCCCCAGCTGATCTAGGAAATTCAGATTCAGCTTGATGCCGTTTTCTTCCATCTGGGTTAGCACGCGTGCTACCGGCATTTCAATATGATGCAGCAGATTGCTGAGTTCCGGATGACGCTGTAACTTTTCATTCAGCACTTCATACAGGCGATACGTCACATGTGCATCTTCGGCGGCATAATGCGCAGCTGTTTCAATCTCGATCTGGTTAAAGGTTTTCTGTTTGGCGCCTTTACCGGCAATCTGTTCATAGGTGGTGGTCAGATGACTTAAATACAGCCGCGCCACATCATCCATCCCATGACGGGTGGCGACAGAATTTAAGACATACGAGGCCAGCATGGTGTCAAAGTACCAGCCCTGTAAGTGAATGCCGTGGTTTTCCAGCACATGCGCATCATATTTTAAATGATGGCCAATTTTTTCAACCGCTGGATTTTCCAGAATCGGTTTGATCTGCGCCAACACTGTTTCACGGTTTAACTGTTCTGGTGCGCCGGCATAGTCATGCGCCAGAGGCACATAGAAGGCTTCCGTAGCATCAAAAGCCACCGAGAAGCCGACAATCTGGGCAATCCGATAATCCAGACTGGTGGTTTCGGTATCAAAGGCAAAACGTGTGGCGGTGCTTAAACGCTGGAAGAGTACATCCCAGTCTGCCGGGCTTAACACTGTATGATAGGTGGCTTCACCTAGCTGATCTTCACTGCTGCTGAGCTGAGCTTGATCTTCGGTGGCGACTTCTGCGGCCGCTGGTGTTTGGCTAATGGCCTGGCTGACCTGTTTGTAGCTGTTGCTGTTCGGGTTGTTCGGATGATCGAGCGACTGTAGCTGGTTCCGGAACTCCAGTTCGGTATACAGGCGGCGCAATTCTTCGGTATTTGGATCGCACAGTTTCAGGTCTGCAAAGGTCAGGCCCATGTCCAGATCACAGACAATACTGGCCAGTTGATGATCAATGGCAATACCATCGACATTGTCTTTAATATTCTGGCCAACGCGACCTTTAATTTTGTCGACATTTTCTAGAATTCCGCCTAAAGAGCCGTATTCAGTCAGCAGTTTGGCGGCAGTTTTAGCACCCACGCCCGGAACACCCATAATCCCGTCCGAGGCATCGCCCATCAGGGTCAGATAATCAACAATCTGATTCGGCCAGACGCCAAATTTCTCAAAGACACCCTGCACATCCATTGGTTTCTCTTTGAAGCTGTCTTCCAGCGTAACTTTGTCGGTCACCAGCTGAGCCATGTCTTTGTCGCCGGTGGAAATTAACACCTGATGACCTTCGGCTTCGGCGCGTTTGGCCAGCGTGCCAATAATATCGTCGGCTTCGGCACCCGGCAGCATATAAAGAGGAATCCCCAGTGCGCGAATTAAGGCGTGTAAATAAGGAATCTGCTGTGACAGTTCATCTGGCATACTTGGACGGTCACCTTTATAAATGGGTGACAGTTCGTGACGGAAGGTTGGTTCCGGGGTATCAAAAATCACCGCCATATGGGTGGGCTGGGTACGGCGCATCAGTTTCTGGATTGCGGAAATTGCCCCACGGATGGCGTTGGTATGTATACCGGTTGACGTGGTTAAAGGGGGTAAGGCGTGAAACGCACGAAATAAAAAATAAGACCCATCGACCAAGACAAATGGTGGCATTGAAAGTTTCCTAATCCAAAAAACCTGTTTATTGTACGTGATTTTACACACGCACGCTGAGTGATGATTGTATATGCAGGTTACCGAATATCTGATGAATATAAAATAAGCACTGTGCAAGTTGTTGTATGATCAGCACAATTAATAAAGGAATAAAACAAGATGCTGAGAGGGCAGAGCGAAACCCGCATGATCTGGTTGATGAGCCTGATGATTGTCGCCATCAGCGCGTGGTTTTTATCATTTCCACTGCTGACCTATGTCTGTGGTTTTGCGCTGCTGATGAGTGTCATGCACTATGTCGATGCTATTCAGCAACCGGCCCAGGCGCTAGGCGAACAAAGGTTAATTGCATTTCGTGCCACCTCCAAAGTGCCGCTGTATCTCTCCTCGATTATTGCCGTGGTCGGTGGGCTGCTGGATTGGGGCTGGATGATTGCCGCTGGCGCTGCGGCCTGGATTTTCTTTTTTCTGCGCTGGCTTCGGCGTCTGGAACAGTATTTGGGTCAGATTCAACAGGCCCAGCATTTTTTGCCGCAGCCGGCTTCTTCGGTACAGTCGGACATACCGCCTTTACCGTTTAGTGCAACAGCTGAAGCTGCACCAGCGCCCGCTCCCAATTTAGTCCAGCAAATCAAACACTGGATTTTTGAGGGTAATCCGGTGCTGAAAACCGCGATTTCTATTCTGGTGATCGGCATTATTCTGCTGCTGCGTTTTGCCACGGAACATTGGCAGCTGAGCCTGGCCACCAAACTGGCCATGGTCGCGCTGAGTAGTGCTGCCGTGACCGGACTGGGTTATCGCTTGCAGCAGCGCAATCGCAGTTTTGCCCTGGGGCTGGAAGGGCTCGGGCTGGCAGCCTTGTGTCTGACCTTATTCTTTGCCTATTACAATGCAATAATTCCAAACTTGCTGATTGCCAGTGGCTATTTTCTGCTACTAATGGCCCTGACGTTATGGCTGAGTTTAAGACAGCAGTCGGTTGAACTGGCGTTAATGGCCATGGTGATGGCCTATCTTGCACCATTTACCTTACCGGTGCGTGATGCAACTGCACCGGAATTTATTGGCTATTATCTAGTGATTAATATTGCGGTGGCCGTGCTCAGCAGCCTGCGACCGTGGAAGTTTCTGAATCAGATTGCTTTTTTAATGACCGTGCTGGTCGGTGGCAGCTATGCCTTTGTGCATGGCAGCGATGCTGACCGCGACCTGATGACCGTGCTGATTCTGGCACATGCCGCTATCTTTATCTGGCTGGGTTTCCGTTTTAGCCAGTTATTGGCACAGCAGGATTTAGACAAGTTTAAGCTTAAACCGGCGCTGGATATTGGGCTGATTTTTGCTGCACCGTTGCTGGCCTATAGCAGTTTATATGTGCTGCATTTCCAGGACACAGCCTGGCAGGCGGGCCTCAGTCTGCTGTTTGCACTGCTGTTCGCCGTGTTGTACCGATTGTCCAGACACCATCAAACGGTACAGCTAATTGCGCACAGCTATTTAAGCCTGACCTTAATTTTTCTGGCCTTAATTCCGCCGATTTTATTACCAGCTGAAAAAAGTGTTATGGGCTGGGCCATTGAAGGCCTGCTGATTTTCCTGTTGGGGCTGGTGCGGCAGTCCAAAATCAGTCTGTATCTGGCCATGGGCCTGCTGGTCGTGGCGGGGCTGTCGAGCCTGTACTATCTGGTGGAGCTGATTGTATTTCCACGCGCCATGTTCTGGGTGCTGTGCCTGAGCTATGTGGGCGTGGTATTGCTGTCCAATAGCCGGCTGCAATTTCAGCAACAACTTAGTAGCAGTATGATTGGCTTTCAATGTCTGCTGATGTTGCTGGCGACCACCATGCTGCTGGTGCTGCTCCAGGATGAATGGTCCGGCGAGCTCAGTGCGGTGCTGAGCCTGCTCAGCCTGAGTCTGGCCTATTGGGTTGTGAATGAAATCCTGTTACGCCGACAGGCCGGGGTGGCCTGGTTATTCAGCAAATGGTCGGGCCTGGTTCCCTTGCTGCTGTTTGCGGCAGGAATTGTCATGCTGCGGATGCAGCAGGGTAGTATTGTCTGGGCATCTTTCAATGAGCGGCTGTTGTTTGCCGGAGCTAGCATCATCCTCAGTCTGCTCTGGTTAAGGCCGCTTTTAGGTGTACGAACCGAAAAAGAATGGGTCAGTGCCGGTACTTTACTCAGTCTGCTACTGACCAGTCTGACTTTATTACCGCAGCAACCGTATATCAGTATGGTGATTTTACCGCTGCTGTTTTGCGGCTGGTGTTACTGGCAGGCACAGCCCGACTGGCAGATGTTCTGGCAGGCCCGAAGCAGTTTGCTGTTGATGCTGGCCTGGATGATCTGTTCGCAGCTGTTAAGCCAGCAGGCGTTTCATGGCTATCTGCTGCCCATCTTAAATCCTTTTGATCTGGTCAGCATCGCCATGCTGGTCGGCTTTTTATGGATGCTGTCGTTACAGGTTAAGGCCGGGCTGGACCGCAGTATGGCCGCAGTGTTGATGGTGCTGAGTTTATTGTGGCTGAGTAGCTATATTGTGCTGCGTGGCTTGCATGTCTATGTGGGTACACCGCTGAATGAATTGGCGCTGTGGCGTAATGGCACGGTACAACTGAGTTTGACTTTACTTTGGGTCAGCCTGGCATTTGTTACCATGAGCTGGGCCAGTCGCAAACAGCTGTGTTCGGTCTGGGTCCTGGGCGGCAGTATTCTGGTGGTTGTCAGCTTAAAGCTGGTGCTGTTTGATCTGTCGCATATTGGCACTTTAACCCGGGTGATTTCCTTTTTAGCCGCCGGTGCGGTGATGCTGATTATTGCCTATATTGCGCCAATGCCCGATCCAGAACAGCCAGTTGAACGGTCACCCTCTGAATAGAAAAAAGCCTTCTCTTGGTGGAGAAGGCTAATATTAAAAAATCTATTTTAAATCCGGTTCACGTTTCAGGGCTTTTTCATTGGCATATTGATCAATCTCTGCATTTTCCAGCGGTCGAGACAGCGGATGATCGACAAAGCCCATTTTCGGTACCGGAATTTCAATCTGGTTATCGACAAAGCCATTACGAATCCGTTCCTGCATTTCATCACGTACTCGCAGGAAATTTTCCTGCTGGCACCAGATCGCAAACAGCAGTTCAATTGAGGATTCACGGAAGGCAGTTACTGTCACCGCAGGTTTCGGATCGGCCAGCACCAATGGATATTTATTGGCCACATCCAGCAGCACTTCACGCACCTTGATAATATCTTCATGGAAATTAATGGCCAGAGTAATTGGAATCCGCCGGATCGGGAATTTGGACAGGTTGTGTACTGGCGCCCGAATCAGCTGTTCGTTCGGTAAACGCACATACACGTTGTCCTGGGTGAGCAGTTTTACCGAGAGCAGGTCAATCGAAATCACTTCACCTTCTACGGTATGACCACGAATGAGGGTAATCTGGATGGTGTCGCCCACTTCAAAGGAACCTTCACCAATCAGGAACAGACCGCTGATTAGGTTGGAAGCCGAAGTTTGTGACGCGAAACCCAACGCCACGGTTAAGATACCGGCTGCACCCAGGAAGACACTAAGTTTAAAGCCGGCTTCTTTCAGGCTGGCCATCACAAAAATCAGGAAAATAAAATAGAAAATCCCGCGACGCCAGACCAGACTCTGATGCGCATTAAAGCGTTTACCAATGGTGCGGATAAAGGCATTAGAGACAAAACGCGCCACCAGAAAGCCTAAGAAGCACAGCACCAGCGCCACCAGAATTTCAGTCAGGCGCTCGGTGTTGATATTGGTGAAAATCCCTTTCAGGCTATTGGTAATTTCTTTAGGGATATTGGAATCGGCCATGTCTACTCCCTAGAAGAATGAATCAAACATATTAAATAACGCCCCCGCGGTTTCACGTGGCGGATGCACATAAATCACTTCACCGGCATGCGGTGGGGTACGGTTTTCAATTCGTACCCGTGGTGGCCGGTCAGAGCCTTCGTGCAAGACTTTAATTTGGGAGGTCCATAAACGTCCGGTACTTTCACTAAAAAATAGCGGCAGTGCCGGCACCGGTACATTCATCCGGTCAAAGCGCAATTGCTGGTTGCTGATATTATGAAACTCGATAGGCGTAATGGCACGAAAAGCGCGCGGGCGTAGCTGGTGCAGCTCGGTCCGGCCATCCACCGCGGTGGCATAACAGATTTCGCCATAACGGTGATTCGGTCCAAACCAGGTATCTTTGGGCAAAATCACCGGCAAATCAAAAATCGGCTCGCGCTGACCATTGACAAAACCGGCAATCCATAACGGGGTACTAATGTACAGCGTGCCACGCTGGCCAGCCGGAATATAAATCGGATCGACCGGTTTAATCACCACCGACCGATCTGCCAGACGCGGCATCAGCTGGAGCTTGTTGGTGGTCGATTTGAACATGTAGCGTTCAATTTTCACTGGCTGCGGAAAGGAAAAATTCGGGTCATTGATGCGATGCCATTGCTGTTCATAGTCATATTGCACCTGCGGACGATGATATTCCAGACGCCACTCCTGCATGCCGCGTGTTAAACGAAACAGCAGGGAGCCAAATTGCCAGGCTTTGGGCTGATGCAGCTCAAACTCGTGTTCGCCCCACCATTTTAAATCGGGCAATTCATCATGATTCAGTAATTCATTCGGATGCGGCAAGGGCGTCTTCCTTTCAATTTAAAACCCTAAAAAACAGACTTCACGCTGTCATAAGCTTAGAGTACACTCAAATGAGATTTTTTCATCATTATTATAATCGCTGATGCAAGTACTTAAACAATTACAAATTCCCTATAGTTTTGCAAAACGCCATGGCGTGCTGATTCGCTATGAGGGGGATCATGCTTTTATCGTGCGCCGTGAAAATACGCCGCTGCTGGCCATTCAGGAAGCACGCCGTTTTCTCGGGCATCCGGCCCAGTTCCAGTTATGTACCGATCAGGAATTTCATCAACTGTTAAGCAGCAGTTTTGCCGGCGATACCGGGGAATCACAACAGGTTGCAGCAGGCCTGGAAGATCATCCGGATTTACTCAGTCTGGCCGACTCGGTGCCTGAAGCCGAAGATTTAATGGATCAGGAAGATGATGCGCCCATTGTCCGGCTGATTAATGCACTGCTGTCCGAAGCCATTCGGGTCGGTGCGTCGGATATTCATATTGAATCGTTTGAAAAACGCTTATCGGTGCGTTTGCGGGTAGATGGACAATTACGTGAAATTGTACAGCCGCGTCGTGAGCTGGCGCCGTTACTGGTATCGCGGATTAAAGTCATGGCCAAACTGGATATTGCTGAAAAACGCATTCCGCAAGATGGCCGTATTTCGCTGCGCCTGGCGGGCCGTGAAGTCGATGTGCGGGTCTCAACCTTGCCATCTTCGCATGGTGAACGGGTGGTAATGCGTCTGCTGGATAAACAGGCCGGACGGCTGAACATGACCCATTTGGGCCTGATGCAAAATGATTATGACCGGCTAAAACAGCTGGTACATCGTCCGCATGGCATTATCTTGGTGACTGGTCCAACCGGTTCGGGGAAAACCACCACCTTGTATGCAGCACTGTCGGACCTGAATGATGGCTCGAAAAATATTCTGACTGCTGAAGATCCGATTGAATATCAGCTGGAAGGGATTGGGCAGACTCAGGTCAACACCAAGGTCGATATGACTTTCGCGCGTGCTTTAAAAGCCATGCTGCGTCAGGACCCGGATGTGGTGATGGTCGGGGAAATCCGTGATCTGGAAACTGCAGAAATTGCGGTACAGGCTTCGCTGACTGGTCACCTGGTATTATCGACCTTGCACACCAATACTGCGATTGGCGCCGTAACCCGTTTAAAAGATATGGGCATTGAACCTTTCCTGCTGTCCAGTTCCCTGATTGGTGTGATTGCGCAGCGTCTGGTCCGAACCTTGTGCGCGCACTGCGCCACCTGGCATGATGCTGATGACTTTGAAAAAGAACTGTTTAAACCTGTCAGCAGTGCAGAGGTATTGCGCCTGCCGAAACCGAAAGGCTGTGAGCAGTGTGCGCATACCGGATTTACCGGTCGGACCGCCATTTATGAAATTGTGCCGGTAGATGATCACATGCGTCGCCTGATTCATGGCAATGCTGCAGAGTATGAACTGGAAAACTATGCGCGCCAGCAATCCGGTTCGATTCGTGAAGATGGTTTGCGTAAAGTACTGGCCGGTAAAACCACAGTCGAAGAAGTGTTACGTGTCACCAATGAAGCGGCAGACTAGCAGAGCTGTAGAGCCTGTTTAAAAAAATCGTCAGTCCCTACCACAGGCTGACGATTTTTTGCATTAAGAGGGCGCGTAAGGGTGCCGTCGGATTGCCGGGATTGCGCTGGCTTTCATGAGTATAAAATGCCTGCCAGGCCTGCACCATCTCCAGGGTTAAACCTTGAATTTGCATCTGATGCACATCGGCAGCTGTGATGGAATCTAAACGCCCTTGCGCACCTTCCGGGCCGCTGCCCCAGCCAATCAGTCCCTGTCCAAAGGCCGGAAGATTCATCTGATTCGGTGTGGCTGGAACCGGCAGACGTGCCATCTCCGGATTGACCTGAGAATAAACCACAGGACGCATTTTTTCAGAAATACTCAGCTCGGCCAAGGCCAGTGTCGAGCACAGCAGCCCCAGACTGGTGATCACGATTTTAAACATCAGGATAATTTGTTGTTGAAAATAAGAATCATTATTATATGCAAGTTGAAAGCTTACGTCGATAACAATATCAGCGAGATCAAGGGAAAGACTTAATAATTGACTAACACGCGATGCTGCATTAAAGGCATTGACTCGCGTACCTGTTGCTGTTCTTTCAGGTCAAATTCGACTGTAATCAGTTGCGCGCCTTCGTCCTGCACCATGGCCAGTAATTGTCCACGGGAATTGGTCGCACCAGAATGACCCCAGGTTTGACGTTTTTCGCCGTGCCAGCCTTGCTGGGCAGCACCTAAAACCTGACACTGACTGTCCATGGCACGTGCTTGTAGCAGCAGCTGCCAGTGCATCTGGCCAGTGGTGTAGGTAAAAGCAGAAGGTGCTGTCAGAAGATTGGCGCCTTGTGCACGCAGTTTTAGCGCCAGTTCCGGGAAACGTAGGTCATAGCAGACCATCAGGCCAATATTGCCAAATGGGGTTTTGGCCACCACAACGTCTTGGCCCGGTTCAAAGAATTTGGATTCCTGATAACCCCCGACGGCATCACCCACCTGTACATCAAACAGGTGAATCTTGTCATAACGGGCTTCGGTTTTTTCCGGACTGATACACAGGCTGACAGTACGTACCCGGCCATCTTCAATGACTGAACCATCCGGGCGGAATGGACACGGCAGGGTACCCGCCACCAGCCAGATTTGATGCTGACGGGCCAGTTGTTCCAGACGTTGTTGAATAGATTCAAACTGGGCTGCAGTTTCGCGCTGCTTGCCGGCAGCAAAACAGATAAAATTTTCAGGAAGAACCAGCAGTTCACTGCCGGCGGCTTTACTCTGCTGAATCAGCTGCTCGACTGTGTTGAAATTGGCTTCAATATCATTTTGCGAGTTCATCTGTGCAACAGAAACGAAAGTCATGCAGGCATTCTCCCAAACTGAAAATTATACGTTTTGCTGATTAGACACCTGTTCCAAGTTGTCCTGTTCTTTTTGTAGCTGTTTGACCAGGGGTTCAAACATATTCTGGTTGCTGTCGTTGAGTTTCATCAGGGTTTTATGGGCATCCAGTACGGTCGAGAGCATATTGCTATGCGTCACATGCTCTTCAATCAGGGCACGGGTGCAGACACTCGGATCGCCACAGTAATTCAGAATCACAAACACCTGCCCCAAGCCCATGCTATTGGCCAGTGTGGTGATGTCTGGATTGGTCGACAGCATGACCGCCTGAATCTGATGTACCTGTTTAAGTTTTAGCCCGAGTTTTGCCAAAACACCCAAAACAGTACTGTCAATAAATGTGGTTTGAGTTAAATCGACAATGGCGCCGACCACATTGGTTTGCTGTTCAATTTTACTGAGTAGTTTGTCTAAACTGATACAAGATTGGGCACGCACTTCGCCGATCAGCTTGAAAATATGCGTTCCATCCAAACTTGCGTATTCAACATGACCTGTTGACATATAAATGCCATTTGCAGAGAAGGATAGATAAAATTATCCCATAGGGACACCACAGACTCAAGTGTCTGCTATGGACATAAGTCTAAGGATGGTTTTAAGTGGTTGATTAAGTGATTAATTCAGTCGGCACAAACTGAGGATGGCAATATCGTCGGCCACGTGTTCTGGCGCTTTAAAGGACTGATTCTGCAAGTGATAGACCAGTTGTTCAAACTGTTCATTGAGTCCACCAACATAGGGTTCCAGCGCACCATCTGAACAGATAATAAAGCGCGCCTGACGTGACAGCACGCATTCATATTCTTCTACTTCCAGGTCTTCGGTCAGGCCCAACGGGAAGCTGCTGGTGTTTAAGATTTTCGGTGGCTGATTTGGCTCAAAGATAATCGCAGGCGGATAATGTCCGGCACTGGACCAGCGCAGCTGATGGGTTTCCAGGTTTAAAATCCCGCTAATCATGGTGATATGCTTTTCAATATTTTCCTGTACCAGCATCCCGTTCAGTTTTTTCAGTAACTCGCGCGGGGTTTTGGAGCGGCCATGAAAAGCCGCCATCCACGACGTTAATAAACTGCTGGTTACCCCATGTCCGGACACATCGGCCAGATAAAAAATTAGCTCTTTATCGCTAATTTTCCAGTAATCGAACCAGTCGCCAGATAAATAGGCGGAAGGCTGAAACAGGGTTTCAATTTCATAATTGACCAGTTCAATCGGGTTCGGCAGCAAACGTTTTTGTAACTCTGCAGCCGAAGGTAAATCACGACTGTCCTGATTGCGTTTATATTGCGCATCAATTTTAAGCAGGGCCTGCTGCGGTTCTGTCGGCAGTTTGCTCCAGATCCAGCCGGCCAAAGCGCCTTGTTCCCAGGCTTGCGATAGGGCCAGCCCTTCATCTTCAAAGCCCAAAACAATGGTCGGTAAATTCCAGCGATGGGTTAAATAATCCTGCACATCGGCAATGGCAATGATGGTCTGATCATATAGGTCGATGTCATCTATGCGAATCATTTGCACACTGGGCAGTGTGTCAATCACCTGATCTAGATAGGGAATATCACGTGTGGGCTGAATGAAATACATAAATGTAGAATATAATCCTATGCGCTTTAGGGGATAGATGTACTATAACAATCAATGAATTACTAGGGGAAGTTGAACTTCCCGCCAGAAAGAAGTATTACAAATTATTCAGTGAGCGGTGCAACTGAATCAAAGTTTTCTTCATCTTCGATGTAGTCGTCTTCGACATCTTCAATAAATGAAATGCTCTCGGCCTCTAAGCCTTTTTTCTCGGCAATTTCAAAGTTTTTACGCTGCAGGTAAATATCACGAATAGCGGCATAGCGATCCCCTTGTAACACCTGTTCTACATCCAGAATCTGGGAACGGGCATCAATGCCGCGTAAAGCCTGCTCGGTCCAGTACAGTCCATCATGATCTTCTAGAATGTATTTTTGTGGACGGGCCTGACTGTCAACCAGACGGCCAAAACCATCACGGAAGGTACTTGGGCCAATAATCGGCAAAACCAGATACGGGCCAGACGGCACCCCGAAATAGCCTAAAGTAGTGCCAAAATCTTCATCTTCGGTTTCCATTCCCAAACGACGGGCCGGATCAGCCAGACCTAAAGTGGTGATGGTATTTACAGTAAAACGGCCCAGCGTTTTTGCTGCTCTGAGCGGACGGCCCTGAATCAGCTGGTTTACTGCATTCCATGGTTCACCCAGGTTTTTACGGAAGTTACGATAAGAACCACGCACATCGCCAGGAACTTTTTCTGTATATTGCACAGCCAGCGGACGGGCGATATTGCGGTCTAACACATCATTTAAGGCATAGACCTGACGGTTTAAAGGTTGTAGTGGATCTTTAACACTTTCCGGTTGTGCGGCATTGGCATTCACTTTCAAATCTTGTGCTTTAATATTTTTCAGCTCTTTTAAGGATTCAAGGCGTGAAGGGGCTTTGCTGGTTGCTGCAGATGAGTCTGCTTCTGCTGTGGTGCGGGTAGAACTGTCTACTGCAGATTCATTGGCAAAAGCAGGGGAGGCCATCCCTAAAGTCAGCAGGCTAATCCATACATATTGTTGTTGACGCATAAAAGATCCTAGTGCTTTGAATACTGAAAGCAAAAAAGAGAAAGCAGGGTCATTCGACCCAGCGCACATTTTAAGAGAGTATTTAAACACTTTTGGCCGAAATTTATAGCTAAAAAAGGTAAAATGAATAAAAAATAATCGGATGATTAAATTTTTTTATCAAAGGGCTTGCAAGCGTAAATATTTCGCCTATAATGCACATCCATCGGCGGTGATGTTGATAAAAACTTGTTGATAAACAAGGATTTAGCTAAAATGGTTGAGTTCTGGTTTAGGTGGTAAGTTTAGAAATAAAATCAACATTGTATATTGTATGTTGACTTTCTAAAAATAGAGAGTAATATAGCCGACCTAGCTTGATGCTGACGAAGCATCGAGAAGATCATTAAGAGATTATGAAGAACAACTTGTGTGGATTTTTACTGGTTGATTAATCGAAT